>NZ_SMKD01000123.1 GCF_004348595.1 Micromonospora sp. KC723 | reverse complement strand
GGAAGCCATGATCCGCTGGGCCGCCATCGCCGGCATGCTCGCCCGCCTCACCCGAGGTGGACCCGCCACCCGCCAACAACGGCGCATCTTCAACACACCCGACTGACAGACATGCGAAACGCCCTCTGAGGCCTGCGCAAAAAGGTTTTGCAAGTCCTGGTCGAGAGCGCCGCTGGCGGTTGGCAAGTCAGTGACTGCCAGTGGTTGTAATGCGTTTGCGGCGGCCTCGTTCATCCGGATGGTGAGCACCGTCGCACCCTACTGGCGTAGCGCCAAGCGTTGGAGTTGATCTCCTCGTCGGGCAGCTGTAGACCTTCCAGTCTCCGCGGAGGGTGACCAGGTGGAGCGCACTGCCGGACGAACGGCCTGGTCGCTCTTCAGGAAGATCATCTTTCGCTGTCTCGGTTTGTCCCTAGTGCCCGGTCAGTGGTGGGGGTAATGGTGCCCGTTCTTGCCCGCTGGTGACCGTCCACGGCATCGGGCTTATGGCAACGTGGCTGGCACGCGCTTCGGGTCTCTGCGCGCGGCTGGCGGGCGTCGTACGGCTTCCCGCCCCGGCGTTCGGGCCGGGGCGGCTTACCACAGCGCCGGGTCACCACGCACCTGGACCACGTACTTCGGTGGCGAGCCGCGAAGCGGCCCGGCAGTCGATCGCCCCTCCCTCCACGGCGGCCAGAAGCCCACGCGATCGTCACTGCGGCGGGGAGTAGGCGGTTCACCCGTGGCGTGTACGGCGCGCGCTGAGGGATCATCGGGCGTGTCTGATGCTCAAGTGTTCAGGGTGGCCGACCTGCGCCAGGCGTGCGCTCTCGTCCTTGACGAGGTGGAGCGTCGTTTCGGTCGCGAGATCAGCCTGTCGGCGGTGCGAGCTGGCTACTACTGGAATGTCGATTTTCGCGCCGCCTTCAGATGACCGACCAGCCGGAGACACACCTCGACTGCGGCGACAGCCTGGACGATGTCCGCGAGGTCGTTGAGATGCTCAGTCGCAGCGATGGCGTTGCTAGCCTGTGGCACGACTTGGAGCACGGCGCAGGACTGTTCCGCCTGCTGGCACATCTTGACCTGCCCAGCGAGGGCACTGTGCCGAAGTGACCTCCCAGGCAACTCCGCCGCACCACGGTCGGATCCCACTCCTCGCCGGTGCGGCCGACCGCGCCGGCCGATGCCGGCCGGAGGCCCGGATGAGGCCGGCTGCGCCGCGCTTACCCGGCGTCTTGATTCAAAGACTGTTACGGCAGTGGCGCCGTCCGTCGGTGTGTCCCGTCACGGGACACGCTTGACACTCGCGTCCCACCACATGCTTGACAAGATCGGGCTGTCCTGGCGAGGTCGTTCCACGCCGATGCGCGTACCGTGTCGCCGTGCTCGCCATCATCGACGCCCTTGTGGTCCGTCGCCGCCGCCAGATCCTCATCTGCGTGGCAACCGCGACGGTCGGATTGGTCTTGGCGATCCTGTCGCAAGCGCACGAGCCGGCGCTCGCTTCCCTGGTCACCGGAAGCGGACTGGCAGTGGTTCTGCTGGTGATGTCCTGCCTCAGCTCGGGACGGTCCCGTCCGGCGATGCTGGTCGTCGAGCCACAGCATCGGGCCTTTCGCCCTCCGCCGAGCGCGCCCAGCGTGTACCTCGCCGCCGCGTCCGCCCTAATGCTGTGCCTGCCCGCCGCCCTGCTGCCGTCCTCGTCCGGGGCGCATTGGGCTTGGTACCTGTTCGCGTGCTCGGCCATGACCTACGTGGCCGTGGTCCGAATCTCTGACGCCTGGCGGGGCACCAAGCTACACCTGCGCCCCGAGGGCATCGAGGAGCGCAGCACCGTCAGATCGCTGTTCGTGCCGTGGGACGCCGTCGACCCCGCGCGCATGAAGCGGCCATCGCTGCGAGGCCAGCAACTCACGTTGCCCTACGCCCAACCGCGCCTGGTGCACCGCAGAGGGCTTGGATCGAAGAAGCGGCTGACCATCGACACCGTACATCCGTGGTTCATCGCCGACGTCACCCGCCACTACGCCGAGCACCCCGAACACCGTGCCGCCATCGGCACAACCACCGAGTACCAACGGCTACTCAACTGGCTGGCCGACGAGACGTACCCGGACGACAATCCCTAAACCAACGTCATGCAGTCAACCGCCGGTTCGTCATGATCGCAACACCCACCACGAAAAGAACAACGATCATCGATACTCAAGGACCCGCAATCATGCATGAGGTCGTTAGCTTACAACGCCCGGCCCAAGATCAAGTGATGTTGAAATATCAGAACAGATCGACCTGCATCTCATTCTCTCGCGTCCAGATAGGCGCTTACCTAGAAACCGTCACCGACGCCGCCGAGGCCGCGATTTGCATGGCCGGCGAAACGAGATCTAAGACCACCCCGCCGTTGCGACGTATAGAAATATCGGCTATCACATCGGTCGAGATGCCAGTCAGGGATAATTCAGTCACCCCACCAAAGAGTAGTTCGACCTGCACCGTATTGAATCCAAGGCGATGCCACTTTGGCGGCGGATCAGAGGGATATCCAGGGATCGCTCTGGGTGTCGATCACGCCGGCAGACGGCTCAGCGGCGCGTCCGGCCTTGGTGCGGGCCAGCCTGGTGAGCTCGTAGTTGATCTGGGTGAAGATGCCATCGCTTGTCCAGGCGGTGAAGTAGCCGTAGACCGTCTGCCAGGGCGGGAAGTCGTGCGGCAGGTAGCGCCACGCGATGCCGGTGCGGTTGACGTAGAGGATTGCGTTGAAGATCTCCCGCAGGTCGTAGGTGGGTTTGCGTCCCCCGACGCCAGCATCGGTGCGAGCCTGGCGCCAGGCGTCCAGTCGTGGTGCGATCAGCGCCCAGCGGGCGTCGGACAGGTCGGAGGGGTAGGCAGGTCGTTCGGCCACACGCTTTGTCTACTGTGGAACAGGAGGGGTTCGCGCTTCGGGTCTGCCGATTCCCGAACTTTGTGAACCAGACACGATCCGCGGATCAAAGCAGGGCGTCTCGCATCGGCGTCAATCAGGTGAACCTGGCCTCAGTGGTGATCATTCGACCCTGTAGATGCCTCGTTGACCAGGCCCACGAACGCGGCAATATATAGCCAGAATGATCAAAACGCCCAGTGAGAACCAGTTTTGAAAAGAAATCCGGTCCGCGGCGGGCCCGCCGCACACGTTTTCGATCTTGCTCTCGGAATGGGTCATTTATGCGAGCACGAAGTGCGCCTGCATCACGTCCCGGCGTCACCGCTCGGGCGGTGTGATCGAGTTCGGTTAAGGTGAAGGAATGCTTTGACGCCTGCCCCGTAACCGGGCACCCCCGTGACCTCCTTCGTTCGTCGCATCCCGACTCTGGATCCCACGAAGGAGACCCTTCCCATGAACACGTCAACCTACATCGACGTCCCGGACGCGTTCGCCGCGTCCTATGGTGCGAGCAGCAGCGCTGCGCGTGCCTGGGTCGCCGAACTGCCTCGCCTCGGCGGCAACTTCCTGCGCCGCTGGAGGCTACGGCTCGACGGTCCCGCCGCGTACGGCATGGCCTCGCTGGTCCTGCCCGTACTCCGGGCCGACGGCACACCCGCCGTCCTCAAACTTCAGCAACCCCGGGAGGAAACCGCCGGGGCCGTGACCGGTCTGCGGGCGTGGAAGGGCAACGGCGTGGTGCGCCTACTCGACTGTGACGAGGAGAGCGGCACCCAGTTGCTGGAACGGCTAGACGCGACCCGAACCTTGTCCTCGGTGGCCGACGACCATATGGCCATGCAGATACTTGCCGAGTTGATGGCCCGCCTGACCTCGGTAGCCGCCCCGAAGGACCTGCGACAGCTGGCCGACATCGCCGCCGCGATGCTCGACCAGGCCCCGCAGGCCCTGCCGACGCTGCGTGACCCCGCTGAACAGCAGCTGGTGCGCACGTGCGCGTCCGCCGTGGCCGAACTGATCGGCGAATCCGGCGACCGCCTGCTGCACTGGGACCTGCACTACGACAACGTCCTCGCGGCAGAGCGCGAACCGTGGCTGGCCATCGACCCCGAACCGCTTGCCGGCGACCCCGGCTTCGATCTGTGGCCGGCCCTCGACAGCCGCTGGGATGCGGTAGTGGCGACTGGTGACGTGACACGCACCGTGCTCCGCCGCTTCGACCAGTTGACCGAGGTCCTTGATCTGGACCGCCAGCGCGCGGCCGGCTGGACACTCGGCCGCGTTCTGCAGAACGCACTGTGGGACGTTGAAGACGGCAAGTCAACCCTCGAGTCGGCGCAGGTTGCCGTCGCGACGGCGTTGCTAGGACGTTCGGGATAAAAGGAAGGGGACGCCCTGGGCGCGGTGTCGTTCATGTCCGCACGATGCCGTGCCCGTCGTGCGGACAACATGGTAACGCTGGCCGGGCGCCGCTGCCGACAGTGCCTGGTGATACCCGCGAGGCACCCGAAGCGCTCGCGGCGAGGTCGAGACGCTTGTCCTTGTCGAGTCTAAAGGTGCCGGTTGGATTGATGCAGGCGATCGTCGGCGCCCGCGCCGGGATCGCGTTCGCCGCGACCCGCTGCGCGCCGCCGAGACAGCCTCAACGCGAACCAAAGATCACCGTTAGCGCGACTTTCCCGAACGTTAGTCCTCAAGCGCCGCGCCGCTGCCCGGGAGGGTGAGGCGTTGTTCGAGGTTGGTTGCATCACCTGCCACGGTCGTGCCGCCGGTGGTGTGGAGGGGCGAGGGCCGAGCCTGATCAACGTCGGTGGGGCGTCGGTGGAGTTCCAGGTGGGCACCGGCCGGATGCCGCTCGCCCGCCAGGAGGCACAGGCGATGCGCAAACCGCCGCAGTACACCGACGAGCAGGTGCGCCAACTGGCGGCGTACATCCAGTCGCTCGGTACCGGTCCGGTGGTGCCGGACAACGTCAACGCCCTGACAGAGGACGCGGACCTGGCCCGCGGTGGCGAGCTGTTCCGGATCAACTGTTCGCAGTGCCACGCGTTCGGCGGCGGTGGCGGTGCACTGACCTCGGGCAAGTACGCACCGAGCCTTCACCCGGCCAGCGATCGGATCATCTACGCCGCGATGCTCAGCGGCCCACAGAACATGCCGTGGCCCTACCGAGGCGTCCGGGGCGGCTCAACACTTGTGACGGAGAGTCAGTAGCATTCCAGCGTCAAGGCGCCTTCCAACGCAGCGCTCACATGCCGATGAGTGCGCATCCCCCAATCCCCCCTCCATCCCCCGGGAGCGCTGCTTGGGTAGTAACGCGCTGTCCGTGCGGGGTTCGGGTGTCAGGGGGCCTCGGTGGCGGAGTTGGGCGTGGGGTGGTGACGGCGGTAGTGCCGGGCGGCTCTGGCGCGGTTGCCGCAGGCGGTGGAGCACCACTCGCGTCGGGGATGGTCTTTGATGAAGTAAAGGACGCATCCGGGGGCGTGGCAGGCATTCAGGATCAGGTCGGGTGCGGTGAGCAGGGCGATGGCCTCGGCGGCCACGGTAGCCAGGGCGATGGCCGGGTCCGCGGTGGGCGCGGTGGGACGTAGGCGTAGGCGGTCGCCGAGAACGTCCAGGGTGTCGCGGCAGGGGCCGGTGGCTGCCGTTTGGTTGACCACGTGGACGGCGGCGTCGATGTCGTGGATCGCGGAGCGGGCGGCGGGCCGGGTGTCCTGGGTTTTCAGGGCGGCCAGGCGTCGCAGGGCGTCGCGCAGGGTGATGGCGGTGTGCAGGTCGGTGGCCGTCACCGTGGACTCGGGGTGGGTGAGGCATGTTGCGGTCAGCCATCGCGCCAGGTCGGCGGGGACAGTGAGTGCCTCGTGGACGCCGTGGCGGTCGGCCCAGACGGTGTTCATCAAGCGGACCGGCCGGGGCTCGCACGGCAGCACCAGCACCGTCGGCACGTCCTCGACGCTTCCCACATCCATGTTCTAACGGTAACACCGGCTTGTCAGCGTGAGAACTTGTCTGCTACAACTTCTAACGGCAACGACACGCCGTCGGCGTTAGAAGATGTTGCCTTCGCCTGAGGAGCACCATGAGCACCCTGCCCCTGATCGACCCGGCAACTGCCACTGGTAAGACCGCCGACCTGCTCGCCGCCGTCCAGCGCGGCCTCGGCGTCACGCCGAACATGACCAAGGCGATGGCCAACGCCCCTGCCCTGCTCGACGGCTACCTCGCCCTGTCCGGCGCGCTCGGCAAGGGAGCGCTCAAGGCCGCCACCCGCGAGCGCCTCGCGCTGGCCGTGGCTCAGGACAACGCTTGCGACTACTGCCTGTCGGCGCACTCCTACCTCGCCGAGCACGTCGCCAAGCTGTCCGCCGACGACATCGCCGCCGCCCGTAAGGGCGACAACGATGACCCGAAGATCGCCGCGCTGCTCACCTTCGCGGTCGCTGTGAACACCGCGCGCGGCAGCGTCAGCGCCAACGACCTGGACCTGGTGCGCGTCGCGGGGGCCAGCGACGAGGAGATTGCCGAGGTCATCGGGCACGTCGCCCTCAACGTGCTGACCAACTATTTCAACAAGGCCGCCGCCGTCGACATCGACTTCCCGGTCGTGACCGCATGAACGAGACGACGACGCCGGCGGCCCTCGGGCCGGCTGCCGCAACCGTTCGCCCGCCGCTGCCGCCCTTCGACGAGGCCGGGGCACGGGCCAAGGTCCAAGCCGCCGAGGACGCCTGGAACAGCCGCGACCCCGAACGCGTCGCCGCCGCTTACACACCGGACTCCCAGTGGCGCAACCGCGACGAGTTCCTCACCGGCCGCGAGCAGATCGTCTCCTTCCTCACCCGTAAATGGGCTGGAGAGCAGGACTATGCCCTGCGTAAGAGCCTGTGGGCGTTCACCGCCGACCGGATCGCCGTCCGCTTCCAGTACGAGTGGCGCGACGAGGCAGGGCAGTGGTGGCGTAGTTACGGCAATGAGAACTGGGAGTTCGACGCCGCCGGTTATATGAGCCGACGTGAGGCGAGCATCAACGATGTCCGCATCAACGTCGGCGAGCGGCGCATCCACGGCGCCCGCTCCGCCTCCGAACGCGACGCCGTCCTGCCGCTGCGCTGAGCACAACGGCCCGTCCGGCAGACCCCCTCGAGCAGCAGGAGTCTTCATGCACGTCGCGGCGCTGTGGCGCTACCCGGTCAAGTCCCTGGCCGGGGAGCAACTCCAGCAGGCAGCCGTCACCACCGACGGCCTGCATGGTGACCGTCTCGTGCACGTCCGGGGCCCCCGAGGCCCGCTGACCGGGCGTACCCGGCCAGGCCTGCTCACCTTGCCGGCAAGCACCGGCGCCGACGGTGTTCCACGGGTGGCCGGCCACCCGTGGAACACCCCGGCCGCCGCCACACTCATCCGCCAGCGAGCCGGGGACACCGCAGAACTGCGGGCCTACGCCGGCCCCGAACGCTTCGACATCGGCAACCTCCTCGTCGCCACCGACGGCGCCGTCGCCCGTTTCGGACACGACGTGCGCCGGCTACGACCCAACCTGTTGCTCGGCGGTGTCCCCGGCGACGCCGAGGCCACTTGGCCCGGCCACGCTCTGATCACCGGCGACGCTGTGATCGGGCTGCACTCCCTGCGGATGCGATGCAACGTCACCACTATCGATCCCGATACCGGACATCAAGACCTCGACGTCTTTCGCCGCCTACGCCGCGACTTCGGCGGCGAGCTGGCTCTCAACGCCTGGGTGATACACCCGGGCATCATCCGCGTCGGCGACTCGGTCCGCCTCACCGCAACCACCGCCACCCCGCACCACCTCGGCGGGTGGATCGTCGGTGCCCCCTACCCCAGGGCGATTGCATAGTCGGCCAGACGGCGGTTGACCAGGAGTTTCGAGATGAGTTCGGCTCAGTGGAGGCGCAAGAAGCGGGTGCGGCCGCATCGGTGATCATGGAGTTGCGACGCTTCACGACTCCGAGGAAGACCTCACCCGCCGATGGCATCGACTCTCATCCCTGCACTGGCCGTAGCAGCACCCGCCTCGATCACCGAGGCCGTGCCAGTCACCGACGGTGAACACAGCGGGCTGCTGCACGCGCGCGCCGCTGTTCCTGATCCACGCGACCCACGAGAGGTGCGTTACCCGCTGACCGCACTGCTGGCGGTGGCGGTCTGTGCCGTCATGGCCGGGGCATCGTCGTTCGCCGCGATTACCGATTGGCTGCACGACCTGGACGAACAAGCTCAGCAACGGCTCGGATTCACCCACGGGAGTGCCGGTCGGCAGCACTGTCTGGCGGTTGCTGACGCGTCTGGACGACACCCTGCTCGGCAGGCGTCCTGGCCGGCTGGCTGCGCACCCGTACTTCCGTCGAGGTGGGCAGGCCGAGGCGACCCCGCACGGTGATCGCCATCGACGGCAAGACACTGCGCGGTACCCGCACCCGCGACGGCCGCCAGGCGCACCTGTAGTCCGCGTTGGACACCACCACCGAGATCGTGCTCGCCCAGGTCACCGTGGACGCCAAGAGCAATGAGATCACGTCGTTCGCGCCGCTGCTCGACGCCGTAGAGACTGTGCTCGGCAGCCTGGCCGGGGTGCTGTTCATCGCCGCGCCCTGCACACCCAGACCGGTCACGCCGACGAGGTCACCGCCCGCCAAGCGCACCTGCTCGTCCAGGTGAAAGCCAACCAGCCGACTCTGTTCACGCAACTCAAACAGCTGCCCTGGGCGCAGATCCCGGTCGGTGACCGAACCCGCGACCGTGGTCACGGCCGCCACGAGACCCGCACCGTCAAAGCCGTCACCGTCGCCACCCCCCGGCGGCATCGCCTTCCCGCACGCCCAGCAAGCCGTGCGGATCACCCGCACCCGCACCGTCACCACCAGAACCAGCCGCGAAACCGCCTACCTGACCATGTCACTACCCGCCGGCCAAGCCCAGCCTGTCGACCTGCAGACCTGGATCCGCCGACACTGGCACATCGAAAACAAGATCCATCACGTCCGCGACATGACGTTCCGTGAAGACCTCCACCAAGCCCGGACAGGCAACGGACCCGCCGTCATCGCAACACTGCATAACACCGCGATCGGCCGGCACCACACCACCGGCGCGACCAACATCGCCCGCGCCACCTGCCAAGCCAACCGCCGCTCATTTACGACGGAACAGCGGCGACGGCAGGTTGGACCACCGCTGCCGCTGCGCCGTGTCGTCACGTTAAAAGGACAGCGTCTCTCTCCGTGTCATCGAGGACGCGGAGGAACGCGTTCGCCGCCGCCACGATCCTCGCGTGGCGGAACCGGACGAGCTCGACGTGGTCCCGGCATCCGGCGGCGTTGCGGCGGCCGTGCTGGACGTCAGCCTGAGCATCAGCAGGCCGGCAGCGACCGCCGACCCGACGCGAAACACCGGTCCGTGATTGCCTGAAGGTCGCGATGGCCGCGGGAGAGCCTTCATCGCAACATCAACATGCTCTCGGGGCCCATCTGGCAACTGCCTTCGGAAATTCCTCATCCTGGTGGGCGCCGGCTCGGCCGGGACGGAATGGAATGTTGAGTCGGATGTAGGAGCAAGGGGGACAGCGGACAGTTGATACCGGCGCTGTCACCATCAAGCGGGAACCACCGCCGCCGACCGTCGGTGCCACAGCGCGTCGATCGACCACGGGCCCGCACCGAGCACTGCGATCGCCAGGAATGCCCACGCATACAGGGCCGCCTCCACGCCGCCGTTCTGCGTCGGGAACAGCGCCTCCGGCTGGTGCACCACGAAGTACGCGTACGCCATCGATCCCGAGGCCAGTGTCGCGGCCGGTCGGGTAGCGGCGCCGAGCATCCATTTTATGGCTCCCAATCAGATAGGCGTCGGAAACGACGAGGAGGAACTCCGCCCGAGCGGTCGGAGCATGGCCATCAATCTGGCATCCAGCGAGACCGAGGACCAACGCAGGAAGTGGCTGTACGGTATGCGCCCGCCGCATACAGATCCTGAAAGGCCAGGTTCGTCCGCTGTGGGTCGGGTGATTCTGACGGCTTCGCTCGGCCCGGCCCGGATGGTTTGACACGGCGGCGGATGCCCGGCTGGCGGGTGATCTGCGGCGGCTTTCCTCCCACTGACCAGCCCGCTCACCGGTGTGCCGGTGGCGATCCGGCTGGGTCTCGTGGCCTACCGGCTGGCTCCCGCCGACAGCCCGGCTGATCGGGCTCAATGGAGCGCGGACGGTCGCGGGCCTGCCTGGGGCTATCCCAACCCCCATCGAGTCCTATACGTTATGCGACGCCTCAGGTACGCAGGGTGGCATGATCGGAGGAAGTGGCATGAGTCATACACGGCGGACCAACGAGTTGTTCGTGCTGGTAGCACGTGCGCGGCGCCGTCTTTCCCTGGTCCGCCGAAGCCTCGTCGTCGTCCTGCTCACCATGGTGGTGATGACCGTCGCGCCCGCTGGCGCGTGGGCGGCCTCGGGCGAGACGTTGCTGTGCCGGTCCACCGACTACAGCTGCCTGGCGGGCACCGGCTACACCGGACAATCGGTATGGGGCTCCTGGGGCCCCGGACACAACTGCGTGAGCTACGCGGCGTACCGATTACGGGCTAACGGGGCAGGACAGCCATGGGCGCCGCCCGGCAACGGCAACCAGTGGGACGAGAAGGCACGAGCTGCCGGCGTGCGGGTCGACACCGCGCCCGCGGTGGGCTCAATCGCCCAGTGGGACACCGCAGCTTCGGTCATGTCGCATACGTCGAAGTGGTGACACCGGGCTACATCGAGATCAGTGAGGACTCGTATCTCACCGACACCTCCGGCTACGCGTCACGACGGCGCCTCGACCGCGGCGGCAGTACGTTTCTGTCCGCCGAGTTCATCCACGTACGGGACGTCGTCGTCCCACCGGGACAGCCCGGGGCGCCGGGCACGCCACGGGTGCTGGCCCACGGCAGCCGGGTGAACCTGCAGTGGCCCGCGGCCACGGGCGCGACCGAGTACCAGGTGATGCGCAACGGAGTGCACCTGGCCACCGTTGCCGGTGCGGGTTTCCTCGACACGCAGGTGTCGCCGAAGCAGGCGTACAGCTACACCATCGTGGCGCGTAACAGCGCCGGAGCCACCGCCGGGCCGAGCCAGTACGTGCAGACGACCGGCAACGCGGGAGACCGGGCGTATCTCGTTTCCGGGTTGGGGCCGGCGATTTGCGGTCGTGCTGGGGATCAGAGCTACCAGTCGTTGGTTTGCAGCGTCTGGCGTCCCACCGGATGGATTTCGTCGTCATCGCCGATGGGGGACTGGGGATACGCCAGTGACCGGGCGTGGCTGGTAAACGCCGACGGCACCATCTCCTACTGCCGCCGCGTCAACGCGGGAGACCAGGCCCGCTGCGACCGATTCGACGGCACCACCTGGACCACCGCCACCTCACCCCACGCCGACCTGGCCTACCACGAGAACCGCGCCTACCTCAGCACCAAAGACGGACCCGCCGTCTGCGGCCGCGCCGGCGACCAGAGCTCCCAATCGCTGGTCTGCAACGTCTGGACAACCACCGGATGGGTCACCAGCCGCTACGCCCCCGCCAACGACTGGGGCTACGCCACCGACCGGGCATGGCTCACCAACACCGACGGCACTATCTCCTACTGCCGCCGCGTCGGCGACGGAAGCCAAGCCCTCTGCGACCGATTCGACGGCACCACCTGGACCTCCTCCATGTCCCCACGCTACGACCTCGGCTACCCCGACACGTTCTGACACGGTGACTCGCAGACGTGCTGCGTCGCGGCGTTCCGGCGGGGGTCACCACCGAATGTGAGACAGGGGGCTGCCTCGCTACAGATCTTGAATTGCCAGGTTCGTCCGATGTGGTCTGTGTGATGGCCTCAGGCTGGGGTAGATCGATGGGATGAGGTATCCCGATGGAGGTGGGTTGTCCGCGCGGGGGCGAGCGAAGCGAGAGGCGGTACGACATCAGGCTGCCGGGTGGTTCGCCCAGGGTGTGTCGGTGTCGGAGGTCGCGCGCCGGTTGCGGGTGTCGCAGACGGCGGTGTACGGGTGGCGCAAGCGGTGGCGGGCTGGTGGTGAGCAGGCCCTGGCCTCGAAGGGGCCGGGTGGGTCTCGGTGCCGTCTGGATGAGGGTCGGCTGCGGCGGCTGGCCGATGTCCTGCAGGAGGGGCCGGCGGCGCACGGCTTCGGTAGTGATCAGCGATGGACCTTGGCGCGGGTGTCGGACCTGATCGCTCGGATGTTCCGTATCCGTTACACGCTGCGTGGCGCGGCGAACATCATGTACCGGCTGGGCTGGTCGGTGCAGGTCCCGGCGCATCGTGCGGTCGAGCGTGACGACGCCGCGATCACCACCTGGCGGCGGGAGACGTGGCCGGCGGGAAAACGGTAGCGGCGCAGCGGCAGGCATGGCTGGTCTTCGAGGACGAGGCTGGTCAGACGTTGCGCCCTCCGAAGGCACGCACCTGGGACGGCGCGGGCACACCCCTGTGGTTCCGGTGTCGGGCAAGGGCTCCGGCCGCGTCTCGATCGCCGGGCTGACCTGTTACCGGCCCGGCCAGCGATCCCGGCTGATCTACCGAACCATCGTGCACCGCGGCCGCAAGAACGAGCGGCGCAGCTTCAGCGAACGCGACTACATCGCTCTGCTCGACGCCGCTCATCAGCAGCTCGGCGCCCCGATCGTGTACTGGGACAACCTGAACACCCATGTCTCCGCCGCCATGCGGCAGATGATCGACGCCCGGGACTGGCTGACCGTGATCCGGCTACCGGCCTACGCCCCGGAACTGACCCTCAAACCCGACACAACCTGACCATTCAAGATCTGTATCGGCGGCGCGGCACGGGGATTCCTGGCCAGGACGAGCTTCCCGCTGCGGCGAGTGGGGCACGCGTAGCAGCATAAGGAGTTGCCTACGCCGGCGCGGCAGCGGTGTTGCGCGCATGAGTCCAACGCTGGCTGGTGCGGCTCGGTCAGGCGACGCGTACAGCGCTCAAGCGGGTGGCTGGTGGGGCGGTGGGTGTTCCGTGGGTGATCGGATGCCAGCGACCCTGGACGGATTCCACGCCTAGAATCTGGATTTCCGCCCCCAGTACCGACGGACCTGGTGAACACAATGGGTAATGACTGCCCTGACCTGCCGATACTCGGCAGCACCCTCCTGGATTCGAGGGCGAAAATCCGGACGACAATCCTTTACGATCAGTAGCGGGAGACAAAGATGCACGCTGAGGATTAAGAGGTTGCAGGAAACTGGACCTCGTATCGAAATCCGCGAATCAAATACGGCCTTTGGCCTGCGTAGACGCGGTCGCGCAGGTCCACCGGGGTCCGCTGGGGCGATGTAGCGGAAGCTCTGCGGGGTCGGCATGGGGCCTGCTCGCGAGTTGTCGCGGTGGGAGTGGTTTCCCTCCCGTCAGCAGTTCGCCGGGCGTGTGTCCCTGTCTGGTAGCCGTTGGGCGTCGTCGGCCGTAACAAACGAATTCCCTTCCGGCTTGGTGGGCGTGATCGTGAAGGGTGACCTGTACAGCAAAGTGGCCTTCGGGGGACGGTCATGAACAATGACGAAGCGGTAGGAGTGTTTCGCCGGTGTGGTTGCATGGATCTGGCGACGGGCCGGCGTCTGGGTGGGCGGTGTCCGAGGCTGGCGGATCCGGCGCACGGTAGCTGGTACTTCAGCGTCCAACTGCCGAGCGAGAAGCCGGGCCCGACCCGGTTGCGGCAGGGCGGCTTCCGCACCGCCAAGCAAGCCATCGCCGCCCGCGAGCAGGTGCTCGCGTCGGCCGCCGCCGGTATCAGCCCGCGGCACGCTGTTCCACACCAACCGGATCTTGTCGTTGGTCAGGGCCCGGTCGGCCATGATGCGGCTGGCGCGGAAGGTGTCGCGGCGGTGGATGATGGTGACGCTGCGGGCGAAGCGGGTGAGGAAGGTGGCTTCCTCCATGGCGGTGTCGCCTCCGCCGACCACGGCGATGTCCTGGTCGCGGAAGAAGAACCCGTCGCAGGTGGCGCAGGCGGACACGCCATGGCCGAGCAGCTCCTGCTCGCCCGGGACGCCGAGGGGTCGCCAGGCGGAGCCGGTGGCGAGGATGACCGCCCGGGCCTGGTGCGTCCGCTCGCCGACCCACACCGTCTTGATGGGGCTGATCAGGTCGACGCGGCTCACGTCGTCGGTGGTGAACTGGGCGCCGAACCGGTCGGCCTGCTTGCGGAGGTTGTCCATCAGCTCCGGGCCGGTGATGCCGTCGGGGGAGCCGGGGAAGTTCCCCACCTCGGTGGTGGTCATCAGGGCGCCGCCGGACTGGCTGCCCTCGATGACCAGGGGTGCGAGGTTGGCGCGGGCGGCGTAGACGGCGGCGGTGTATCCGGCGGGTCCGGAACCGATGATGATCAGGCGGTGGGGGTCGGACACGGTGGGCTCCTGCTCAGGGGTGAGCCGCCCACCGAGGTGAGATTCGGCGGGCGGCGTCGGGGGTGCTGTCAGGCGGTGGGGCGCAGCTCGGTGAGGAGCTTCTCCACGCGGGTGCGGATGTCGTCGCGGATCGGGCGGACGGCGTCGACGCCTTTGCCGGCGGGGTCTTCGAGTTTCCAGTCTTCGTAGCGTTTGCCGGGGAAGACGGGGCAGGCGTCGCCGCAGCCCATGGTGACGATGACGTCGGAGGACTCAGCGGTCTCGTACTCGAGGAGTTTGGGGGTCTGGTCGGTGATGTCGATGCCGACCTCGGCCATGGCTTGCACGGCGGCGGGGTTGACGGTCTCGGCGGGTGCGGAGCCGGCGGAGCGGACCTCGACGGTGTCGCCGGCGAGGTGGCGCAGCCAGCCGGCGGCCATCTGGGAGCGGCCGGCGTTGTGGACGCAGACGAACAGGACGCTGGGCTTGTCGCTCATCGGGTGCCTTCCATGCGGTGCGAGGGCCGGTTGACCGGCGGGTGATCGAGATTGGGGAACAGGTGGGCCGGGTCGCTGTTGCGGTCGAGCGTCCGGTAGCGGCCGGGGTCATGGCGGCGGTTGACCAGCCCGGCATCGGGCCGTGCGCCGCTGGCGCTGTGCGGGGTTGTCATGGGCGGCGGCCGGCGGCGGCGTCCTCGTCGGTGGGGACGACGACCTGGTCGGCGGCGGCCCCGGCGTCGGGGTAGAGGGCGGCGAGCAGGCCCACGCCGACGGCGAGGCCCACGAGCTGCGCGAGGACGAACCCGGGTACTGAGGTGGGGGCGATGCCGGCGAAGGTGTCGGTGAAGGCACGGCCGATGGTGACCGCCGGGTTGGCGAACGAGGTCGACGAGGTGAACCAGTAGGCGGCGCCGATGTAGGCGCTGACGGCGGCGGGAGCGATCGGGGCGCGGCCGGAGCGGGCGAGGGCGAAGATCAGCAGGATCAGGCCGGCGGTGGCGACGACCTCGCCGAGCCACAGGTTGACGGCGGCACGGTCCTTGCCGGAGAAGTCGACGGCGGCCAGGTCGAACATCAGGTTCGCCAGCACCGAGCCGGCGATCGCGCCCAGCACCTGGGCGGCGACGTAGCCGGCCAGGTCGCGGGCGGTGAGGCCGGTGCCGGCGCGGCGGCCGAGAAACCAGTCGGCGCCGGAGACGACCGGGTTGAAGTGGGCTCCGGACACCGGCCCGAAGATCAGGATCAGCGTGCCGAGGGCGAAGGTGGTGGCGATCGAGTTCTGCAGCAGTTGCAGGCCCACGTCGGCCGGGGAGAGGGTGGCGGCCATGATGCCGGAGCCGACCACGGCGGTGACCAGCAGGGCGGTGCCGGTGAACTCGGCCAGCAGACGCCGCCGAAGTGCGATGGTCATCGGTCTGTTCTCTCCCATGGTGTCGCTGTCCCGAAGGCTCGGGCAGGGTGGTTATCGGGTGGTGGGGACGTGCAGGTCGTCGAGGAGGCGGCGGACCCGGCGTTCGATCTCGTCGCGGATGGGCCGCACGCCGGTGGTGCCGAGGCCGGCAGGGTCGTCGAGGTCCCAGTTCTCGTAGCGGGTGCCGGGGAAGATTGGGCAGGCGTCGCCGCAGCCCATGGTGACCACGACGTCGGCGGCGCGGACCACCTCGTCGGTCCAGGGCTTGGGGAACTCCTGCGAGATGTCGATGCCGCGTTCGGCCATGGCGGCGACGGCGGCGGGGTTGACCTCGATGCCGGGTTCGCTGCCGCCGGACCAGGCGACGGCCCGGGCGCCGGCGAGGTGGGTGAAGAACCCGAGCGCCATCTGGGAGCGGCCGGCGTTATGGGTGCACAGGAACAGCACCACGGGGCGGCCGTCGCGGTGGTGGCCCTCGACGAGGGCGAGGGCCTGCAGGCGTTGGCGGGCGAAGCGTTCGGCGAGCAGGGGCAGGTAGTGGGGGATGGTGCTGGCGGTGGCGAACTGGTCGTAGCTGGAGTGCAGGAACTTCTCGATGGTCTCGGCGCCGTAGACGCCGGTGAACTCCTCGGCGAGCCGGGTCGCGGCGGTGCGCAGGGCGACCTGCTGGTCGATGGAGACCTCGTCGTAGGGGTGGGGGCTGGTGTCAGTCATGGCGGTC
>NZ_SMKD01000122.1 GCF_004348595.1 Micromonospora sp. KC723 | reverse complement strand
CCCCAGCACCCCGACGGCGCCGGCCGCCCGCGCACCCCGCCGCGCCCGCGGTGAGGGGCAGTGGGCGCTCGGGCACCGCGAGCCGCTCAACGCCAACGAGCGGATCAAGAAGGACGACAACCCGCTGAACGTGCGGGCCCGGATCGAGAACATCTACGCCCACCGGGGCTTCGCCTCCATCGACCCGCAGGACCTGCGTGGCCGGTTCCGCTGGTGGGGGCTCTACACGCAGCGTAGGGCGGGCATCGACGGCGGGCGTATGGCCGTGCTGGAGCCGCACGAGCTGGAGGACGAGTTCTTCATGCTCCGGGTCCGGGTCGACGGCGGGCAGCTCAACCTGGCCCAGCTGCGGGTGGTCGCCGACATCTCCCGCGAGTTCGCCCGGGACACCGCCGACATCACCGACCGGCAGAACATCCAGTACCACTGGATCCGGGTCGAGGACATGCCGGAGATCTGGCGTCGACTGGAGTCGGTCGGTCTGCAGACCACCGAGGCGTGCGGTGACTGCCCGCGCATCGTGCTCGGCAGCCCGGTCGCCGGGGTGGCCGAGACGGAGCTGGTCGACCCGACCCCCGCCATCGACGAGATCGTCCGGCGGTACGTCGGCGACAAGGCGTACTCCAACCTGCCACGGAAGTTCAAGACCTCGATCTCCTGGCTGGTCGACACCCCGTACGAGGCCAACGACATCGCCCTCCTCGGGGTGGACCACCCGGAGCACGGCCCGGGCTTCGACGTCTGGGTCGGCGGCGGGCTCTCCACCAACCCGATGCTGGCACAGCGGCTCGGCGTCTGGGTGCCGCTGGCCGAGGTGCCGGACGTCTGGGCCGGCGTGGTCGGCATCTTCCGTGACTACGGCTACCGCCGGCTGCGCAGCCGGGCCCGGCTGAAGTTCCTGGTCGCCGACTGGGGCGTCGAGAAGTTCCGGGAGGTGCTGGAGAAGGAGTACCTCGGCCGCACCCTGCTGGACGGCCCCGCCCCGCAGCTGCCGGATAAGCCGGTCGACCACATCGGCGTGCACCGGCAGCGCGACGGGCTCAACTTCGTCGGGGCCGCCCCGGTGGTGGGGCGGGTCTCCGGCACCCAGCTGGCCCGGCTCGCCGACGTGGTCGAGGCGCACGGCAGCGACCGGGTGCGGCTCACCCCGTACCAGAAGCTGCTGGTGCTCGACGTGGCACCGGAGCGGACGGAGTCCCTGGTCGAGGCGCTGCGCGGGATCGGTCTGGAGGCCCGCCCGTCGGCCTGGCGGCGCGGCACCATGGCCTGCACCGGCATCGAGTACTGCAAGCTCGCCATCGTCGAGACCAAGCGACGCGGCGAGGAACTGGTGGCCCGGCTCGAGCAACGGCTGCGCGACTTCGACGCCGACATCTCCATCCACATCAACGGCTGCCCGAACGCGTGCGCCCGCACTCAGGTCGCCGACATCGGCCTCAAGGGCCAACTGGTGATGGGCCCGGACGGCCGCCAGGTGGAGGGCTTCCAGGTGCACCTCGGCGGCGGCCTGGGCATGGCGCAGGGGCAGACCGCCGGGTTCGGCCGCAAGTTGCGCGGCCTGAAGACCACCGCCGACGAGCTTCCCGAGTACGTGGAACGACTGGCTAGCCGCTACCTGGCGAGCCGTACCGAGGGCGAGACGTTCGCCAACTGGGCGATCAGGGTCGACGAGGAGGAACTGCGTTGAGTGCGACACGATCCGCGCCTCTCTACTGCCCCTACTGCGGTGAGGAGGACCTGCGGCCGAACGAGGCCGGGCACGGCGCCTGGGAGTGCCACGCCTGCGCTCGGGTCTTCACCGTGCGGTTCACCGGCCTGCTCAGCAAGGCGGTGGCCCGATGAAGCTGCTCTCCGCGACGAACCTGGGCCTGGTCGGGCCGGGCGGCCCGCAGCCGGCTGACCCCACCCGCCGCGACCCCGAGGACCTGCGTGTGCTGGCCGAGCGGGCGGGCCGCGAGCTGGAGGGCGCTCCGGCGCTGGAGATCGCCCGCTGGGCGGCTGAGACCTTCGGCGACCGGTTCTGCGTCACCAGCTCGATGGCGGACGCCGTCCTCGCCCACCTGGTGTCCCGGGTCGCCCCCGGGGTCGACGTGGTCTTCCTCGACACCGGGCTGCACTTCCCGGAGACCCTCAGGGTCCGCGACGAGGTGGCCCGCCGGCTGCCGGTGAACGTCCGGTCGATCCGGCCCCGGCAGACCGTCGGCCAGCAGGACGGCGAGTACGGCCCCCGGCTGTTCAACCGGTCGCCGGACGACTGCTGCCAGCTGCGCAAGGTCGAACCGCTGGAGCGAGCCCTCGCGGGGTACGACGCCTGGGCGGCGGGGCTGCGCCGGGACGAGTCGCCCACCCGGGCGAACACGCCGGTGGTGACCTTCGACGCCCGGCGGGGGAAGGTGAAGGTCAACCCGATCGCCGCCTGGACCCAGGCCGACGTCGACTCCTACATCGCCCGGCACGACATCCCGGTCAACGAGCTGTTCAGCCGCGGCTACGGCTCGATCGGCTGCTGGCCGTGCACCCGGCGTACGAAGGCCGGGGAGGATCCGCGGGCCGGCCGGTGGGCCATGTTCGAGAAGACCGAGTGCGGTCTGCACGTCTGAGCGGGCCGGGCGCTTCTCCGGCGGCCGGCGTGGCCGACCGTACGCCGGTGGTGCTGGTCGCGCACGGTAGCCGGGACCACCGGGCGGCGGAGGCCACCCGGGCGCTCGCCCGGGCCGTCGAGGCGGCCCGTCCCGGCACGGTGGTGCTGCCGAGCTGGCTGGACCACACCGACCCCGGGCCGACCGAGGTGCTGCGCGGCCTAGCGGCTGCCGGGCACGCCGAGGCGGTGGTGGTGCCGCTGTTGCTCACCGCCGCGTACCACCGGCGGGTGGACGTCCCGGCGGCGGTGGCGGCGGCCCGTGAGTCGGCCCCGGAGCTGGCGGTACGGGTCACCGACGTGCTGGGGCCGGCGGACGGCTCGGTGGACCCCGGGCTGTTGGCCGGACTGCGTCGACGGTTGGCGGAGGTGGAGCCGGGCGGGGTCGACGCGCTGGTGCTGGCGGCGGCGGGCACCCGCGTCGCCCGGGCGCGGGCCTCGGTGGGTCGGGTCGCCGCGGCGCTGGCCGCCGAGTTCGCGGTGCCCTGCACCGTCTCGTACGCCTCGGCGGCCCCGCCCACGGCCGACGTGGCGGTGGCCCGGCTGCGGGCGGAGGGGGCCCGGCGGGTGGCGGTGCTGGGCTACTTCCTTGCGCCGGGGCTCTTCCACGACGGGGTGGTGGCGGCGGCGCGCGGTGCCGGTGCGGTCGCGGTCAGCGAGCCGCTCACCGATGCTCCCGAGCTGGCCGATCTGGTGCTGCGTCGGGTGGACGCGTCCGTCCCGGTGTGACGGGACGATCATCGTGATCAGCGGGCGGGGTGGCAGCGGATGCGCGGAGAGCGCAACGCCCCGGCCGGTGGAACCCGGCCGGGGCGTACGGCTGTGGTGGGTCAGGCGGAGTGAGCGCGCAGCACCCGGAGGCCGCCGCGGCGCTTCACCGCGCGACGTTCCTCCTCGCTCATCCCGCCCCAGACGCCGGCGTCCTGGCCGGACTCCAGCGCCCACTGGAGGCACTGGTCGGTCACAGGGCAGCGCCGGCAGACGGCCTTCGCCTGCTCCACCTGCAGGAGGGCCGGACCGGACGTCCCGATCGGGAAGAACAGCTCCGGGTCCTCGTCGCGGCAGACGGCATCGTGGCGCCAGTCCATGGCGGCAACACTCCTCATTCTGGATGGGTGGCAGATAACGCTGGTGCTTTTCCTTTATGCGTCCGCAGTGCCGGTCGTGACGGTTCGCGCCCGACTATTCAGCAATGCGTGAGCAGGCTTGTTCAACCCCGGGACCTGCTGGAACGCTCGGCTTGCCGAGCGTGCCCTGGCAATGTCCCGGTCACTCAAGTTCGCTTGTGAATACTTTCACGAACGCTGTCGATGTCAAGGGTGACGCGAGGAAAAACTCCGCACGGTGAGCAAGCTCACGACCCCTTTGTCCGCATTTGTGGCACCCGCGGTTACCCGGCGTGCCACAGTCGATAGTCAATATAGTACAGTCCGCGTGACAATGCTGACATTTCCGGCACCACCCTCCGTCTGCGGCGCCACCGCTCCGTGCGGTGTAACGATCGCCGACCTAGGGCGTTACCCGAGACCTAGCAGATTACTCTCAGTGCCTCGGGAACGGAGGAAAATCTGACCTTTTCTCGTTCGCCGAGGTAGTCGCCGTCGACCTGGAATGCCTGAGGGCGGTTGCTGACCAGGGTGAACTCGGGGACATCGTGCAGCCGCAGCACCTGCTTGCCGTGCGGATCCGGGTCGCGGGAGAGGAATTGCGTCACTGTCCGTGTAGTGCTGGCCACCCGGAGCTGCCGCAGCGCCAAGACATCCAGGCCGAGGTCGAAGGACGCCTCGGGATTCGGATTGATCTCCCGCTCGCCGAGGTAGGTCCACGGGGCGCAGTTCTGGATGATGACCGTCGCCAGCTCGCCCTCGGCGGGCTCGCCCGGGCGCTCCAGCGAGATCGCCGGGTGCCGGCGGTCCGAGTCGAAGAAGTACTGGCTCAACGTGGCGCGGAAGTAGAGCGCGGGCGTGGACACGCGGCCCCGCCTGCGAGCCTGCTCCACGCGGTGGATCACCGCGGCGTCCACGCCGAAGCCGGCACAGAAGGTGAAGTAGCGCTCGTCCGCCTGGCCCAGCCCGATCGTCCGGGACCGGCCCAGCCGCAGCCCCTCCAGGATCATGCTGGTGCCCTCCGGCCACTCCCGGGGCAGCCCCAGGGCGCGGGCGAAGACGTTGGTCGAACCGCCCGGTACCGTCGCCAGCGCGGGCAGCCGGTCGGCGCGGGCACCACCGGTGCGGATCGTTGGCGGCTCGGCCGTCATCAGGCCGTTCACCACCTCGTTGACCGTGCCGTCGCCACCGAGCGTGACGACGAGGTCGACTCCCTCTTCGGCCGCCTCCCGGGCCAGGTCGGTGGCGTGCCCGCGACGGCGGGTGTACCGCACCGACAGGTCTACTTCGCTGCGTAGCGCCCGGACCAGGACGTCCCGGCTGCGCTCGCTGGTGGTGGTGGCCTTCGGATTGACCACCAGGACGGCCCGCATGGGCGGCACTGTACCGCGATCGTCCCCGGGTATCGTGGCCGCGTGACGCGCGACTCCGACCCGGTGCCCGACACCCTCCGTTGGGCGGTACGGCTGCTGCGGGGTGAGGCCGCCGCTCTGGCGCTGCTCGCCGGCTGGCTGATCTGGGCCGACCTGACCGCCACCAGGACCGACCTGGTGTCGGCGCTCATCGTGACCGGGTTCGCGATCGGTGCCGCCGCCGTGCTCTGGGTCCTCGGTGGAGCGCTGGCCCGCCGGCGGGCCGGTGCCCGGGCACCGGCGATCGTGCTCCAGCTGATGCTGCTGCCGGTCGGCTGGTTCATGGTCCAGGCCGGGTCGGGTTGGCTGGGGGTGCCGCTGATGGCGCTCGGCGTCGGTGTCTGCGCGCTGCTGCTCAGCCCGCCCACGACGCGGGCACTCGGCTTCGGGTGACGACGGCTGCGCCCCTCCGGTGACGGTCAGTAGCCGGAGGAACGGCGGGTCAGCAGCGAGATGGTGGCCCGCCCGTCGGCCGATTGAGCGGCGGCGGCGGTGGTCAGCGCGGTGAGCACCTTCCAGGCGAACGAGGACTCCGACGGCAGCGCCGCACCGCGCACGATCGGCACGGTCACCTCGACGGCGAGCGCGTCCTCGGTGACCGCGAACCGGCACTCCAGCTCGGCGTCGCGGGTGGCGATGGCGAGCAGCATGGCACACGCCTCGTCCACCGCGATACGCAGATCCTCGATCTCGTCCAGGGCGAACTGGAGGCGAGCCGCGAGCCCCGCGGTGGCGGTGCGCAGCACACCGAGGTAGCCGCCGTCGGCGGGCACGGTGAGGTGCACCACGTCGTCGTCAGTGGTCGGTTGCCCGGTCAGTTGAGTCACACCGCATCCCCCCGGTCGGGGACTCTACCCGCCCAGCCGTTCCGTCGGGCGGGGGCCGCCTCCGCCTGCGCGGCGAGCGCGTGCAGCGCCGGCCCGCTGAGCCGGTACGGCACCCACTCGTCAAGCTGGACGGCCCCCACAGAGGCGTAGAACCGGGCGGCCGGATTCCAGTCGATCATCGACCATTCGAGGCGCTGGTAGCCGCGCTCCACGCAGATCGTGGCCAACGTGGCCAGCAGCAGCCGGCCCGTGCCGGTGCCCCGGTACGGCGGGCGGACGTAGAGATCCTCCAGGTAGATCCCGTGCACCCCGGCCCAGGTGGAGAAGTTGAGGAACCAGAGCGCGAAGCCCACCGGCTCGTCGTCGGCGTCGACCGCCACGTGCCCGAACAGGGCGGGGGACGGGCCGAACAGGGCCTCGGCCAGCTGCTCCGCGGTCAGCCGGCACCGGTCGGCGGCGCGCTCGAAGTCGGCGAGTTCGTGCACCATCGCGACGACGGCCGGCACGTCCCGGGGACGTGCCGGCCGGATCGACGGCGGCGGGGAAGCCTGGCTCACGCCTGCTTGGTCTCCCAGAAGATCTTGGAGATCTCGTCGATCTTCTGGAGCAGCTCGTCGGCCTTCGACGGGTCGGTCCCACCCTTGGCACCGGCCGCGCCGGCCAGCTTGGTGGCCTCGTTGAACAGCTGGTGCAGGTGCGGGTACTTCTCGAAGTGGGCCGGCTTGAAGTAGTCGGTCCAGAGCACCCACAGGTGGTGCTTGACCAGGTCGGCGCGCTGCTCCTTGATCAGAATAGCCCGGGTGCGGAACTCCGGGTCGGTGTTGGCCTGGTACTTCTCGCAGATCGCCTTGACCGACTCGGCCTCGATTCGGGCCTGCGCCGGGTCGTACACGCCGCAGGGCAGGTCACAGTGGGCACTGGCGGTGACACGGGGCGAGAGGATGCGGGGAAGTCGCATCAGAGTCCTCCACGGGATGTTTGCGATGATCCAAGCCGACATTACTCCTGGGACGTCCCCGATAGGGGCGGAGGGGAAACCTGATGACGCGCGAGTCCGCGCGGCTGCGCCGCCCGCTGGCCGCAGTCGGGGTGACCGGCCCGTCGATGTCGCCCACCCTGCGGCACGGTGACGCGCTGCTGGTCCGCGTCGGCGGCCGGGCCGTCCGCGCCGGAGACGTCGTGGTCGCGGTCTTCCGTACCCGCCCCGACCTGCTCGTGGTCAAGCGCGCGGTCCGTCCGCAGGACGGCGGTTGGTGGGTACGCGGCGACAACGACCTGGTCACCGACGACTCCCGGGCGTACGGCGTGGCCGACGTGCTGGGCCGGGTGGTGCTGCGCTACTGGCCGCGCCCCGGCCGGGTGCCCCGCCGGCGCGAGTTATGACCCTGCTCACATGCTGGTACGAGGGGCCTGACTACACTCGGAAAGTGCCTGGGTGACCCCCGCACCGCGCGCCGCCGTCGACGCCTCACCTCGTGCCTCGCGCCGGCCGCTCCGTCTGCTCGACAGATCCTGGAGTCACCATGTCTGCGTCCACCGTGGATCCCGCTGATCCCGTCTTCCGGCTGCACGTCGGCGGCAAGCTGGCCGTCGCCTCGACCGTTCCGCTGACCAGCCGGGAGGACCTCTCCCTCGCGTACACCCCGGGCGTGGCCCGGGTCTGCGAGGCGATCGCCGCCGACCCGGCCCTGGTCGACGACTACACGTGGGTGTCGCACACCGTCGCGGTCGTCACCGACGGGTCGGCCGTGCTCGGGCTGGGCAACATCGGCCCCCGTGCCGCGCTGCCGGTCATGGAGGGCAAGGCGGTGCTGTTCAAGCAGTTCGCGGGGGTCGACGCGGTACCGATCTGCCTGGACACCCAGGACACCGACGAGATCGTGACGGCGGTGAAGATGCTCGCGCCGTCCTTCGGTGGCATCAACCTGGAGGACATCAGCGCCCCGCGCTGCTTCGAGATCGAACGCCGGTTGGACGAGGAACTGTCCATCCCGGTCTTCCACGACGACCAGCACGGCACGGCGATCGTCGTGCTGGCCGCGCTGCGCAACGCGGCGACCCTGCTCCACCGCAAGCTGGGAGACCTGCGGGTGACGGTCAGTGGCGCGGGCGCGGCCGGGGTGGCCGTCACCCACATGCTGGTCGCGGGTGGGGTCAACCCGGAGCAGGTGGTGGTCTGCGACTCCCGGGGGATCATCGGCCGGCACCGCGCCGACCTGACCGAGACCAAGGCGTACCTGGCCGAGATCACCAACACCGGGGGGCGCGAGGGTGACATCACCGAGGCGCTGCGCGGCGCCGACGTGCTGATCGGCGTCTCCGGTGGGGAGATCCCGGAGGAGGCGGTGGCCGGAATGGCCCCCGGCGGCATCGTCTTCGCCCTGGCCAACCCGACCCCGGAGGTGCACCCGGAGGTGGCGGCCCGGCACGTCGCGGTGGTCGCCACCGGGCGCAGTGACTACCCCAACCAGATCAACAACGTGTTGGCCTTCCCCGGCGTGTTCCGGGGCGCGCTGGACGCCCGGGCCACCCGGATCACCGACGGGATGAAGGTGGCGGCGGCCGACGCGATCGCCGGAGTGGTGGCCGAGTCACTGACCGCCGACGCGATCGTGCCCTCCCCGCTCGACCCCCGGGTCGCCCCGGCGGTGGCGCGGGCGGTCGCCGAGGCGGCCCGGCGCGACGGCGTCGCCCGAGCCTGACCGGCCAAGAAGGGCCCGAGCGGATCCGCCCGGGCCCTTCTTGGCGTTCGTTTCCCTTGTTACGGTGCGGATCATGCGTGCCGCCTATGCCTCCCGCTTCGACGCCGACCACCCGCTCGCCGCGCTCGCCGTCGGCGAGCGTCCCGAGCCGACCCGCCCCGACGGGAGCTGGGTCACCGTGCAGGTCCGGGCCAGCTCGCTCAACCACCACGACATCTGGTCGCTGCGCGGAGTGGGGCTGAGCGCCGACCAACTCCCGATGATCCTCGGCTGCGACGCCGTCGGCACCGACCCGGACGGCCGTGAGGTGGTCATCTACCCGGTGGTGCCCACCCCCGGCGACCCGAGGGGCGTCTCCATCCTCTCCGAGCACTTCCCCGGCACCCTGGCCGAGCGGGTGGCCGTACCCCGGATGAACCTGCTGCCGTTGCCGGCCGGACTGTCGGCCACCGACGCGGCCTGCCTGCCGACGGCCTGGCTGACCGCGTGGCGGATGCTGACCACCAAGGGGCGGGTGGACGAGGGCGAGTCGGTGCTGGTGCAGGGCGCGGGCGGGGGCGTGGCCACCGCGGCCGTCGCGCTCGGTGTCGCGCTCGGCAAGCGGGTGTACGCGACCAGCCGGGACGCCCGCAAGCGGGAGCGGATCGCCGAGCTGGGGGCGACCGCGCTGGAGCCGGGGGCGCGCCTGCCCGAGCGGGTCGACGTGGTGATCGAGACGGTCGGCGCGGCCACCTTCGACCACTCGCTCAAGTCCGCCGCGCCGATGGCCCGGATCGTGGTCTCCGGGGCGACCGCCGGGCACGAGCCGAAGGTCAACCTGCGCCGGGTCTTCGCCATGCAGTTGGAGATCCTGGGTACCTCGATGGGCACCCCGGACGAGCTGACCGAGCTGCTGGCCTTCTGCGCCGAGCAGGAGATCCACCCGGTGGTGGACAGCGTCGTCCCGTTCAGCAGGGTGGAGGAGGCGTTCGCCCGGCTGCACTCCGGCGAGGTCTTCGGCAAGGTCGTCGTCGACCACACCGCCTGAGGCGCGACCCGGGACCGCCGGGTCAACCGCGCCGGGTCACAGCCGGTCGTCGAGGGTGGCGATGCCACCGCGGGCGGCGTCGGCGGGGATGCCGGCCTTGGCCTTCTCGTCGCCGTACAGGGTCCAGCGAAGGAACCCGACGGTGGTGTCGGAGACCACCCGCAGCGCCGCGTCGTCGGCAAGCAGCGCCCGGCCGTGGTCACCGTTGGGCAGGCTGAGCATGGCCTTCGGCCACGGCACGGCGTCGTAGACCGCCTTGCCGGCGGCGTACTTCACCACCTCGTCGGCCTCGCCGTGCACGAAGAGCAGCGGCGCGGCGGCGCCGGCGAACGCCGTGCCCACCCCGAGGGCGGTGCCGGCGAAGACCACGCCCGCGTCCAGTCGTTTGTCCCGGCTGGCCGTGAAGAGCCCGATGGTGGTCACCCCGCCGGCCGAGTGCCCGGCCGCCGCCACCCGGTCGGTGGCGAGCCGGCCGCGCAGCGGGTCGTCCGCCTTCGCGTCCAGCGCCAGGACCTGGTCCAGCACGTACGAGACGTCGGCGGGCTGGTTCAGCACGTCGAGCACGTTGCTGTCGGTGCCCCGGCTGGTGTGCGGGAAGGCGGGCGCGGCGACCACGAACCCGGCCGCCGTCCACCTTGTGAGCAGCGCCGCGTAGTCGTCCGGCCGCCCGCCCAGGCCGTGGCTGAACATCACCAACGGGAACCGGCCGTCCGCCGCCGTCGCGCCGCGCTTCGGCGCCTTGCCGGCGTCACCCGCGGCCGGGTACCAGATGGTCACCGGCAGCGGCCGGTCGCCGCCACGGTTCAACCTCAGCAGGCGTACGCCGACGGCGAAGGTCTCGCTCGGCGCGGTGCCGGCGGGTACCCGCGGGGCCGGGGTGGTCGCCCTGGGCGGCTCCGACGGCGCGGTCGGCCGGGCGGTCGGGGCGGGCGCGGTCGAGCAGCCGGTGAGTGCGGCGGCGAGCAGTGCGGTGGCGAGCAGCATCGGGGCACGGCGACGGAACATGGAGACGATTGTGCCCCCGTCGGTGAAGTGCCCGGCGACCCGTCACCCCACCGTGCCCCGTGGGGGCACGCTCGCCGACCGGCCGGGCCGGTCCGGCTGCACCGCGCGGGGCGGGCAGGTCACGTTCGGTACGCGGGGGCCGGTGCGGTCCGGGCTCCTTCGCTAGGGTCACCGGCATGTCTGACGGATACGTGGACCCCAGCGGCAACACCGAGCAGTTCCGTGCCTTCGCGACCTCCCCGGACTCCACGGCAGTGGCCGAGTCGCCGTCCCGGCTGCCGTTGGTGCTCGGCGTGGCCGTGGTCGGGGTGCTGCTGGTCGCCGTGGCGACCTGGCTCGCCCTGAGCTGAGCCGGCCTTCCCCCCGGCCGCACGGCGTGTTGTGCTGTCGCCGTGCGGCCGGTGGGCCCGTGCGGGCCGGGCTGTCGCTGTCCTGCCCGGCCGGACAACAGCTCTGCTGGGGTGGCCCGGTGACCGGTGGGTCAGCCGGTGATCACCGGCCAGGCGTAGGCGAGCAGGGCGAACGCGGCGCCCAGCAGCGCCAGCGAGATGCCGCGGGTGCGGATCGGCAGCGCCGCGAGCGCGATCAGGATGATCGCGACGAGGTAGAGGAACGCCTGGATCGACACGACGAGCTCCCTGAGTGGTGAGATTGATGGCGGCCGACTTGTACCCGGCCGGCCGCCCGGCGGAAACCTCGTGTCGGGTTCCGTGTCATCCTGTCGACACCCTTGTATATGGCTGTTCGCCAATGTTAGAAACTGTGCGGCGATGTCGTTTCAGTTTCGGTTCTGTTAGGCGATGTCGTCAGTGACCGCGACCTGGGAGCAGACGATGTCTCACGCCCGACCGGACCTGGCCCACCGCGCAGGACCACCACGCCGCGCGGCCACCCGCGCCGCCCTCGCCCTTGCCCTCGCCCTCGGCCCGGCAGCCCTGCCCGGGCCGGCCACCGCCGCGGCACCCGTGGCCGCCGCGGCACCCGTGGCCGCCGCGGCACCCGTGGCCGCCGCGGCGCACACGGCCGCGGCGGTGGCGCCCGACCCGGCGCCACACACGCTGCCCATCCCGGCCGTCGACCCGAACGGCGGGCCGAAGAACGCCACCGACGTGTACCGCTACCTGGAAGACCCCGGCATGACCGGCGAGGGGCAGCAGCCGCCCCACGCCGACCTGCGGCCCTACCCGGACGTCCGCTCCGCCGTCACCGACGTGACCGCGCACGCCGCCCGCAACCCCGAGGTGACCTCGCTCAACGGCCAGTGGCGACTGAAGATCTTCGACCGCCCGGAGGACGTGCCGACCGGCTTCCCCGCCGTCGACTTCGACGAGCGGACCTTCCCGACGGTGGCCGTGCCGCACACCTGGCAGTCGGACTTCATCGACCACCCGATGTTCCGCAACGTGCCCGAGGAGATCTGGCCGGCAGACCCGCCGAAGGTGCCCCGCGACACCAACCCCACCGGCGCGTACCTGCGCACCGTCCACCTACCCCTGGACTGGGCCGGCGACCAGGTGTTCCTGCGCTTCGAAGGGGCCACCAGCGGCTACTTCGTCTGGGTCAACGGCGGATACGTCGGGTACGACCAGGGCGGGTACACCCCTGCCGAGTTCGACGTCAGCGCCCTGCTCAGGCCGGGGCGCAACCGGATCGCCGTGCAGGTGCACCGCTGGGGCTCCGGCTCCTACCTGGAGGACTACGACCAGTGGCGGTACAGCGGCATCTTCCGGGACGTGACGTTGCGCCGCACCGGTAAGACCTGGCTGCGGGACGCGTACCTCACCACCGACCTGGACGCCGACTACCGGGACGCCACCCTCACCGCCCGGGTCGACGTGGCCCGCGCCGCGACCGGCGCGACCGGCCGGCACACCGTACGCGCGAGGCTGCTGGACCCGAAGGGACGGACGGTGACCACCCTCACCGGCGACCTGGACCTGGCGGCCGACGCCACCGGGGGTCGGGTCACCCTGAGCACGCCGGTGACGAACCCGGCCAAGTGGAGCGCCGAGGAACCCAACCTGCACACCCTCGCCCTGGAACTGCTCGGCCCCGACGGCAGGGCGCAGCACACCACCGCCCAGCCGGTCGGGTTCCGGGAGGTCGAGGTGAGGGACCGGCAGGTGCTGGTCAACGGCGAGCGGATCCTGGTCAAGGGCACCAACCGGGCCGAGACCGACCCGGACACCGGCCGGCACGTCACCCGCAACGCGCAACGCACCGACGTGTTCCTGATGAAGAAGCTGCACATCAACGCGGTCCGGACCTCGCACTACCCGTCCGATCCGTACTTCTACGACCTGGCGGACGAACACGGGCTCTGGGTCGCCGACGAGGTCGACATCGAGACCCACGCCCGCGAGTCGTGCCCGAGCAACTGCCTGGCCGACAAGCCGGAGTGGGCGGCGGCGTTCGCGGACCGGTTCCGGGCGATGGTGGCCCGGGACAGGAACCATCCCAGCGTGATCATGTGGGACACCGGCAACGAGGCCGGGCTCGGCGCGGCCCACCACGCGATGGCCGCGTGGGCGGACGCCAACGAGCCGACCCGCCTGCTCTACCACCAGTCCAACCGGCCCGACGGCGACGCCCCCTTCGCCGACGTGGCCGGCCCGCGCTACCCGACCCCGGCCGCACTGGAGGCCAAGGCGATCGCCGGCACCAAGCCGCAGATCATGGGCGAGTACGCCCACGCGATGGGCAACGGCCTGGGCAACTTCGACCAGTTCTGGGCGCTGGCCCGCAGGTACCCGCAGATCCAGGGCGGGTTCATCTGGGACTGGGCCGAGCAGAACCTGCGCCAACCGCTGGTCCTCACTCCCGACGGGTCACCGAACCGGATCCAGACCTTCCTGGTCGGCAAGCCGGAACCGGCTCCCGGCCGGCCCGGCCGGGGCCAGGCGATCGCCCTGTCGAGCCTGGACGACTTCGTCGACGTGTTCCGGGACCGGCGGCTCGACGTCACCGGGGCCGAACTCACTCTGGACGCCTGGGTGAAGCCCGGCCAGTGGGCGGGCAGCTTCCCGATCCTCACCAAGGGCCAGTCGTACGGGTTGCAGATGCGCGACGCCGACACCCTCGAGTTCGGTGTACGCGCCGGAGCCGGCCGGGCCACGGTCGCCGCCGACGTCCCCGCCGACTGGTACGACACCTGGCACCGGGTCACCGGCGTCTACGACGGTGCCACCCTGCGCCTGCTGATCGACGGCCGAGAGGTCGCCGCCGCCGCCCGTACCGGCACGATCGACCCCGGGCTGTACGAGGTGAACGTCGGCCGTAACGCCGAAACCCAGCAGGACGACCTGCGCACCCGGACCGGGCGTGGGCTCGTCGACGACGTGCGCGTCTACCCGGCCGCGCTCACCGCCACCGACCTGGCCGCCGACCCGGTCGGCCGGGCCGTGCTCGCGCTCGACTTCGACCAATACGACCGCCGGGGCGACTTCCTCAGCCTCGGGCTCAGCCTCTCCGGCACCGACGGTCTGGTCGGCTCCGACCGCTACCTCCAGCCCGAGGTCCAGGAGATGGCCTGGGCGCACGCCCCGATCCGGTTCACCGCCACCGACGCGGCGGCCGGCAAGGTCCGGGTGCACAACGAGCAGCAGGCCGGCGCCCTCCGGGTGAAGTTGAGCTGGGCGCAGCAGGAGATCGACCGTACCCTGCGCGCCGGCAGCCGCATCCTGACCCTGGGGCCCGGGCAGGCCGTCGACCTGGACCTCGGCGCGGCGCCGGCCAACCCGCACGACCGGCAGCGTCACCTCACCCTCACCGCGACCACCACCCGGGACGTGGCGTGGGCGAAGCGCGGCTGGATCGTCGGACAGGACCAGTTCAGCCTGGGCGGCCGGACGGTCCCCGGCGTGCTGCCCGGCCCCGCCCCGACCGGCCCGGCCCCGGAGGCCATCCGCGACGCAGACGTGCTGACCGTTGCCGGTCAGGGGTGGCGCTACCGGTTCGACGCCCGCTCCGGCCTGCTCACCTCGATGCGGGCCGACGGTAGGGAACTGCTGCGCACCGGCCCGCAGCTCGACGTGTACCGCCCGCCGACCAGCAACGAGACCTACAGCTGGGGCACCGACGACCGCCGGATCTGGCACGAGGTGGGGCTGGACCGGCTGCGGAACACGGTGACCGGGTTCGAGACGTCGACCGAGGGTGGCGCGGTGGTCGTCCGGGTGCGGTCGACCTCGGCCGGACCGGGCACGGAGGCGCTGCTGTCGTTCGACCAGACGCAGACCTACCGGATCGACGCCCGGGGCACCGTCACGCTCACCAACGACGTGCAGGCCACGGGCTCCCGGGCCGGTTCGTTGCCCTACCTGCCCCGGGTCGGCGTGGCCATTCAGGTCAACGACGAACTCGACCGGTTCGCCTGGTACGGGCGCGGCCCGCACGAGACGTACAACGACCGGCGTTCCGGCGCGCTGATGGGCGTCTGGAAGTCCACCGTCGAGCAGGAGTACGTGCGCTACTCCCGGCCGCAGGCGTACGGCAACCACACCGACGCCGCCTGGGCCACCCTCAGCGACGGCAGGCGGTCGGGGCTGCTGGTCGGCGGCGACCTGGACGTCAGCGTCACCCCGTACGACGACCTGGACCGGGCCGAGTACGACCACCAACTTCCGCTGGTCCGCAACGACGGCTGGGTGACCCTGCACGCGGCGGCCGGGGAGACCGGCATGGGGGAGACCCCCAACTCGGTGCTCGACCCGTTCCGGGTCTCCCCGACCGCCCGGCACCACCAGGAGCTGGTGCTGCGCCCGCTCAACCACCGCGAGGTCCGGGCCGGCGGCGTGGTCGACTCGCGGGCCGCCGCCCCCTGCCCGCCCGACGTGGCGGTACGCGCCGACGGTGAGGTCGTCGCCGGCACCGCCGAGCCGGTCGAGGTGTCCGTCTCCGCCCGCTGCGCCGACGGCCTGCGCGACGTCACCGCGACGCTGGCCGCCCCGGCGGGCTGGACGGTCACCCCGGCCACCGCCGAGCTGGGCACGGTGGCGGCCGGCACCCCCGCGACGGCGGTGTTCCAGGTCACCGCGCCGGCCGGCGCCGACCTCGGGACGCACCAGCTGACGGCCACGGTCGCCGCCACCTCCGGCGGCGGGTTCCGCGACACGGTGACCGCGACGGCCACCGTACGGACCCCACTGCCGGCCGGTTCGGTCTGGCTCAGCGACCTTGCGTGGGTGGACGAGGCCAACGGTTGGGGTCCGGTCGAGAAGGACCGCAGCAACGCCGAGCAGCCCCGGGGCGACGGCCGGCCGCTCACCATCGGTGGCGTCCGGTACGACAAGGGGTTGGGCGCGCACGCGCAGTCGGTGATCTCCCTGGACCTGGTCGGCCGCTGCACCTCGTTCCGCTCCGACGTGGGGGTCGACGACGAGACCGGCAACGGCGGTTCGGTGGTCTTCGAGGTCTGGGTCGACGGCCAACAGCGGGCACGGACCGGGGTGCTGACCGGTTCGGCCGGACCGGAGCCGCTGACCGTCGACGTGACCGGCGGGCGGCGGCTCGAACTGCGGCTCACCGACGCGGGGGACGGAAACGGCAACGACCACGGCGACTGGGCGGCGGCCCGGCTGGCCTGCGCCGAGTGACCGTCCCGGCGCGGCGGCGACCCGGTCGCCGCCGCGCCGGTGGTCGCGGGGGTGCCGACCGCCGGTGGGCTCAGCGACGCGCCGCGACCACCGCCCGGGTCTCCCGGGCGATCTCCCGCTCCTCGTCGGTGCCGACGACGCAGACGGCGACCTCCGCGCCGTCCGGCGAGACGACCCGGTCGCCGGACCCGCCGTTGCGGCCCGGGTCCACGCGGATGCCGAGCCGCTCCAGGCCGGCCAACGACGCGGCCCGAACCTCGCGGGAGTTCTCACCCACCCCGGCGGTGAAGGTGACCGCGTCCACCACCCCCAGCAGGGCGTAGTACGCCCCCACGTAGCCGGTGATCCTGCGGCAGTAGACGTCGAAGGCGAGCGCGGCGGCCGGATCGCCGGCCTCCCGCCGGGCCAGCACCTCGCGCATGTCGTTGACGCCGGTGAGGCCGAGCAGCCCGCTGCGGTGGTTGAGCAGGTCGTCGATCTCGTCCACCCCCATCCCGCCCTCCCGGCG
>NZ_SMKD01000121.1 GCF_004348595.1 Micromonospora sp. KC723 | reverse complement strand
GGGTTAGTTGGCGGTGCAGCTGGGGGTGGCGGACGGCGGGGCGCCCGTGCCCTGGAAGCCGAACGAGGTGCTCGCCCCGGCACCGAGGTTGCCGTTGTAGCTGACGTTACGGAACGTCGCAGCACCGCTGGTGCCGCTGTGCTGCGCGTTCCAGGTGTTGGTGACCCCGGTGCCGGCCGGCAGGGCCAGACCCACGTTCCAGCCGGTGATGGCCGTGGAACCGGCGGTCACCCGCACCGTCGCGACGAAGCCACCGGTCCAGGAGTCCACCGACACGCTGGCGGTGCAGCGGGCGTTGCCGGGCGGCGGCGACGAGGGCGGGGTGGACGGCGGAGTGGACGGCGGGGTCGTCGGCGGGGTCGTCGGCGGCGTCGTGGGACCGCCGTTGTTGAGCGCGGCGAGGACGGCCTGGTAGGCGGCCTTCTTGTTGCCACTGCCGTCGAACAGCAACGGGCTCTCCCCGGAACGCCACGAGTCGGAGTCACGGATGCCCCACACCGTGATCCCCTTGCAGCGCGGCACCGCCAGGCAGTCGTTGACCACGTTGCGGTACGCGTCCGCCGGGGCGTTGCGGATGTCCAGCTCGGTGATGTGCACGTCCACGCCCAGCGCGGCGAAGCTCGACAGGGTCGTGCGGTAGTTGCTCGGGTAGTTCGACCCCCCGGTGAAGTGCGACTGCAACCCGACGCAGTCGATCGGCACGCCGCGGCTCCTGAAGTCCTGCACCATCCGGTAAACGGCCTGGGTCTTCGCGTCGTTCCAGTTGTCGATGTTGTAGTCGTTGTAGCAGAGCTGCGCGTCCGGGTCCGCCGCGTCCGCCGCCCGGAACGCCGCCTCGATCCAGTCGTTGCCGGTGCGTTGCAGGTTCGAGTCGCGCCGCGCGCCGCTGGGGCCGTCGGCGAACGCCTCGTTCACCACGTCCCACCACTCGACCTGACCACGGAAGTGCCTGGCCACCTGCGTGACGTGGTTCAGCATGGCGTTGCGCAGCGCGGTGCCGGACATGTTCCGCATCCACTCCGGCTGCTGCGAGTGCCAGGCGAGGGTGTGTCCGCGCACCTTCATGCCACGGCTACGGGCGTGCTGCACGATCCGCTCGGCGTCGCCGTACCTGAACACCCCCTGCTGCGGCTCGGTGGCGTCGATCTTCATCTCGTTCTCGGGCGTCACCTGGTTGAACTCGCGGTTCAAGATCGTCGTGTACGCCGAGTCGTTCAACCTCTGCGCCGCCACCGCGGTACCGAAGTACCGGCCGCTCTGGGCGGCGGAGGCGCCGAGGGTGGTGGCGGCGCTGGCACTGGGCGTCATCGTCACGGTGACGCCGAGGGCGGCAGCACCGGCGACGGCACCGACGAGGACGGCGCGTAGCCGGGCTCGGCTCGTCGAGCGCGCCGGGGCGCGGGCTGGGACGTGGCTCATGGCTGATCGCCTTTCGACAGTGGTGGGGTACGGGAGATCGCCGGATCGACCGTCGCCCGGCGCGGCGGCCGGCTCCGCGCGCTTCGCTCCCGGCACGGTCGCCCTGACACCGCACCGGGACCACCGGACCTGCGGTGTCACCCGCGTGGTCGAGACGTTCCCGCCCCGACGGTACTGAAATGTTTCCGATAGTTCAACGAAAGTCGATGCCTGCCGCGGGAGAGGGCCGGCTCACCCCGGTCAGCGGCCCTCCGGACCGTCCGTGGCGCGCGCCAGGTAGCCGCTGGCCTGGAGCTCGAACAACTCGCGGTAGAGCCCGCCGGCGGCCATCAACTCGTCGTGGGTGCCGCGCTGCACGAGCCTGCCGTGTCGCATGACGAAGATCTGGTCGGCGTGCCGGACGTTGGCCAGCCGGTGGGTGATCAGGACGACGGCCCGGTCCGGGCGACGACGCAGGTGCTGGAAGAGCGCGTGCTCGGCGCGGGCGTCCAGCGCCGCGGAGGGCTCGTCGCAGATCAGCAGCCGGGCGTCCCGGTAGAGACCGCGGGCGGCGACCAGGCGCTGCCACTGGCCGCCGGAGAGGTCCTGGCCGTTCTTGAACTCCCGGTCGAGCAGCGTGTCGTAGCCGAAGGGCAGGTCGACGATCATGTCGTGCGCGGCGGCGGCCCGGGCGGCCTCCTCGACGGTCGGCCCACCCTGGGCGGCGGGGCGGTCGTAGCGGCCGATGCGGATGTTCTGCCCGGCGGTGAAGGGGAACTTCCACCAGTCCTGGGTCATCACGGCGACCTGGGCGGCGGTCTGGGCCGGGTCCAGTTCGGCGGTGTCGACGCCGTCCCACCGGATCGTCCCACCGGTCGGCCGGTAGAGACCGGCGACCAGCTTGGCGAGGGTGGTCTTGCCGGAGCCGTTCTCCCCGACCAGGGCGACCACCTCGCCGCGCCGGATGGTGAGGCTGACCTCGTCCACGGCGGCGGCGTCGGTGTCCGGATAGCGCAGGCTGACCCGCTCCAGCTCGATGGTGTCGAAACCGCTGGTGGCGCGGCCGGCGCCGGTGGCGACCCGCTCGCCGGCCCGGTCCAGGAAGTCGCGGTAGTCCTGGTAGTAGAGGGCGTCCTCGTAGAGGTTGTTGGTGGCGAACACGGCGACGGCGAGGCTGGAACGGGCCGACTGGAGGGCCAGCAGGGCGGTCGCCGCTGCGGCCAGGGCCACCGCCCCGGTCAACAGCAACCCACCGAGCAGGGCGTACACCGCGAAGACGGCGACCCCGCCGACGGACATGCCGACGGCCCGGGTGGCGCTCTGCTCCCGGGCCAGACGCAACTGCGCCCGGGTCTCCACGGTCATCATCCGGCGGTACTCGGCGAGCAGGAAGTCGCGCATCTGGTAGGCCCGCACCTCGGCGGCGGTGTGCCGGTTGGCCATCAGGTGAGCCAACATCCACATGCGACGGCGGCGGGTGATCCGGGCCAGCATGGCGAGGTACTGCCGGCGGGCCATCCTCACCGCGGTGACCGCCTCCGGCACCGCCGCGAGCAACAGGCAGGGCAGCAGCACCGGTTGGATCACGGTCACCGCGGCGGCGGTGGCCAGCACCCCGACCACGCCGGTGATCAGGTTGACCGTGTGGTCGACGATGGACGCCGCCTCGGCCATGCCCCGGTCCCGTACCCGGTCCATCTCCTCGGCGAAGCCGGCGTCGTCGAAGGCGGCCAGCTCCACCGCGGTGGTGGCCTCGAACAGCCGCAGCTCCACCGCGTAGTTGATCTGCGGGATCAGTCGGGCCTGCGCCCAGCCGGCGCAGACGGTCAACGTGCCCTTGGCCGTCACCGCCGCCGCGGCCAGGGCCAGGGCCGGCAGCGCGGCGCGGACCCGGTCCGGGGTGGGCCCGGCGGCGAACAGCTCCCGCAGCACGCCGGTGGTGGCCAGCAGCCCGAGCGTGGTCATCACCCCGGCGGCCAGGTTGAGCCCGATCGCCACGGCGGTGTCCCGCCGGTTGGTCGCCCAGGCCAGCCGGACGGCCTCGCCGACCAGGTACGGCAGGCGCCGGGCGACCGCGCGGAAGCTGGTGTGCGCGAACCGGGTGGCGTGGTGCATCCAGTGGCCGTCCTCCAGCTCCGGCAGGTCGATCCCGTCGTCGGACGGGTCGTCCGTGTCGGGCGCCTGGCGCGCACCGGTGACCGTCGCCATGGATCCTCCCGGGGCGAGGAGTGCGGGGCAGGGCGAGCCTACTGTCGGCGATCACCCGGTGTCTGCCTGTGGTCGGCGTGTCGCACAGGTGTCGCAACGGCGAGTCGTCGGCCACAGCGGGGGACGCCGCCGACGCGTCGCGTCGCACGGGCGCGCCCGGGGTGGCAGGCTGGAGCGCGAGCCGGCGGCCGGTGTGTCGGGCGCCGCCCGGCGACCGTCGTGAAGGAGAAGATCGACCTGATGGCTGCGAGTGTGACCACCACCGACGAATGGCAGGCGCTGCGCAAGCATGCCGATACGATGCGCGGCACCCACCTGCGTGAGCTGTTCGCCGCGGACCGGCGCCGGGGTGAGCGGCTCACCGGTGAGGTCGCCGACCTGCACGTCGACTACAGCAAGAACCTCGTCACCGACGAGACGCTGACCCTGCTCGCCGCGCTGGCGGAGCGGGTCCGGCTGACCGACCGGATCGCCGCGATGTTCGCCGGGGAGCACATCAACGCCACCGAGGACCGGGCGGTGCTGCACACCGCGCTGCGGCTGCCCCGGGACGCCACGCTCACCGTGGACGGCCAGGACGTCGTCGCCGACGTGCACCGGGTGCTGGACCGGATGGCGGCGTTCGCCGGGCGGGTCCGCTCGGGGCAGTGGCGCGGGCACACCGGCGAGCGGATCAGCACGGTGGTGAACATCGGCATCGGCGGGTCGGACCTGGGCCCGGTGATGGCGTACGAGGCGTTGAAGGCGTACCGGGACGCCGGGATCTCCTGCCGGTTCGTCTCCAACATCGACCCCACCGACATCCACGACAAGACGCACGACCTAGACCCGGCGACCACCCTGTTCGTCGTGGTGTCGAAGACCTTCTCCACCCAGGAGACCCTGGCCAACGCCCAGCAGGCGAAGACCTGGCTGCTGGCCGGCCTGGACGTCGAGGACGACGCGGCGATCGCCCGGCACTTCGTCGCGGTCAGCACCAACGGGCAGCGGGTCCGGGACTTCGGCATCGACCCGGAGAACATGTTCGGCTTCTGGGACTGGGTGGGTGGCCGGTACTCGCTGCCCTCGGCGGTGGGCCTGTCGGTGATGCTGGCGATCGGCCCGGACCGGTTCCGGGAGATGCTGGCCGGCTACCACACCGTCGACGAGCACTTCCGGTCCACGCCGGTGGAGCGCAACGTGCCGGTCCTGATGGGCCTGCTGAACGTCTGGTACACGAACTTCCTCGGCGCGCAGACCCACGCGGTGCTGCCGTACTCGCAGTACCTGCACCGGTTCCCGGCGTACCTGCAACAGTTGACGATGGAGAGCAACGGCAAGTCGGTGACCCTGGACGGCACCGCCGTCGACCACGGCACCGGCGAGATCTTCTGGGGCGAGCCGGGCACCAACGGCCAGCACGCCTTCTACCAGCTCATCCATCAGGGCACGCTGCTGATCCCGGCGGACTTCATCGCCTTCAGCCAGCCCCACCACGATCTGGGCGACATGCACGACCTGTTCATGTCGAACTTCTTCGCCCAGACCGCCGCGTTGGCCTTCGGCCGGACCCGGCAGCAGGTCGAGGCCGAGGGCACGAAGCCCGAGGTGGTGGCGCACCGGGTGATGCCGGGCAACCACCCGACCACCTCGATCATCGCGCCGAGGCTCACCCCGTCGACGCTGGGCCAGCTCATCGCCCTCTACGAGCACACCGTGTTCACCGAGGGCGCGATCTGGGACATCAACTCGTTCGACCAGTGGGGCGTGGAGTTGGGCAAGGTGATGGCCAACCAGTTGGCGCCGAAGCTGACCGGGGACGCGCCGGATTTGTCCGACGTGGACTCCTCCACCGCCGCGTTGATCCGCCGCTACCGGGCCGAGCGCGGCCGGGCCTGAGGCCCCGTGGGCCGGCGGCCGGGTCGCGGAGACCCGGCCGCCGGCCCTCCGGTACTACGCCGGCCGCCCCAGGCGGGCCGACCGGAGCGGGCCGATCCGCGACGCGAGCCGGCGCGGCACCGGTCAGGGGTTCATCTCGTACGCCCCGGACAGGGCGGTGACCTGGGCCCACACCCGGGCGGTGCGCGCCGGGTCGACGACCGGGCGGCGGACGTGAGCCAGCGCCCAGGCGGCCTGCGCGTCGCTGGTGGCCGCCTTGCCGTGCAGCTCGGTGGCGTGGGCGGAGAAGTCGCGGACCAGGATGTCGAAGATCTCGTCCAGCAGGTCGGCGTCCAGGTTGGTCAGCGCGGCCTGCTCCAGGATGAGCTGACCGTAGACGACCAGCGCGAAGAGCTGCCCGACGGAGAGCAGGAAGTTCAGGTCCCGCTGCTGCTCCTCGGTCGGGGCGTGCGCGGCGAGCAGCGTACGGAGCCCGTCGGCCTGCTCGGTGAACCGGGCCACGTTCGGCACGTGGGCGTGCGCGGCGTACGCGGCCCGCCAGTCGTGGAAGCGGATCCCGCCCAGGCCGCGCGCCGGGCCCTGCCGGAACAGGAACTCGTCGTCGGCCGGGTCGTGGCGGGTCGGCACCGGCGGGAACTCGACCGGGGCGAACAGGTAGTTCGCCATGAACTTGAGGATCAGGGCCAGGTTGACGTGCACCGTGCCTTCGAGCTTGGGCAGGCCACGGATGTCCCGGGCGGCCTTGTCGAAGTAGGTGTCGGCCTCGAAGCCCTTGGCGGCGATGACGTCCCAGAGCAGGTCGATCACCTTCTCGCCCTCGGTGGTCACCTTCATCTTGGTCATCGGGTTGAACAGCAGGTAGCGGCGGTCGTCCGGGCCGGCCGACCGGAAGTAGTCGACGGCCCGGTCGCTGAACGCCTTCATCGCCACCAGGCGGGCGTACGCGTCGGTCAGCTCCCGGCGCACGTGCGGGAAGTCGGTGACCCGCCGGCCGTAGAGGACCCGGTTGTGGGCATGGGTGACCGCCTCGTACATGGCGTGTTCGCAGATGCCGATACTGGCGGTGCAGAGGTTGAACTTGCCGACGTTGACCGTGTTGAGCGCGGCGTCGAAGGCGGCCCGGCCGGTGTGCAGCACGTCCTCGGCGCGCACCGGGTAGTCCTCCAGGCGGAACTCGCTGACGTACATCTGCGCGTTCACCACGTTGCGCGCCAGCCGGTACGCCGGGTGCCGGCTGTCGGCGGCGAAGAAGACGTAACCGTCGGGGCCGTCGACGTCGGCGCGGCGGCCGAAGACGGAGACCAGGCCGGCGACGTTGCCGTTGCCGATGTAGTACTTGCCGCCGGTGGCCCGGAAACCGCCGGAGCCGTCCGGGGTGAGCAGCATGTCGGTGGAGTAGATGTCGGCGCCGTGGCCGCGCTCGGAGAGGCCGAACGCCATCACGTGCCCGGCGTCGAGCAGGGCTGCGGCGCGGGCCCGGGCGACGGCGTTGTCGCTCTGCCAGACCGGGCCGAGACCGAGGACGGTGACCTGCCAGGTGTACCAGTAGCCGAGGCCGTAGAAGCCGAGCACCTCACTGAGCGCCGCGTTGCGGGCGGTGTCCCAGCGTTTGGCCGGGTCACCGCCGCCGTCGGCGGCCGGGGTGCAGAAGGCGGCGAAGAGTCCCTCCTTGGCCGCGAAGTCGAGGAAGTCGCCGTACCAGTCGTGCCGGTTGTAGCTGTCGACCAGGGCCTTCTTGCCCCGCTGCTCGAAGAAGTCGACGGTGGCGCGCAACAGCCGCCGGGTTTCGGGGTCGAGATGGGTGGGGTCGTAGGTGCGCGGGTTGAGCAGCGGCGACGGGGGCATGGGGCCTTCCTCCGGTGGTGGTCGGTCAGTGATCGAGGGCGCGCAGGGTGGCGAGGACGTCGTCGAGCCAGGCCAGCACCATCCGCTCGTACGCGATGCCGCCGCGCAGCACGACGTGCTGGAGCGCGGCGCGGGCGTCCGGGGCGGCGGCGTCGGGAAAGTCGCGGCGCTCACCGGCGAGGTAGCGGGCCAGGAGTGCCTCGTGGTCGGCGCGGTACCGCTCGACCTCGGCGACGAGCGCGGCGCGGCCGTCCCGGTCGGCGAAGGCGGCGCCACGGATCTTGACGGCCAGTTCGTGCCGGACCGCCTCGGGTTGCACGGGCGCGTCCAGCCAGTCGGCGAGGGCGGCCCGGCCGGCTGGGGCGGCGGACCAACGGCGCTTGTCCGGCCGCCCCTCCTGCCCGACCTGTTCGGCGGTGACCCAGCCGTCGGTCTCCATCCGCCTGAGCACCCGGTAGATCTGCTGGTGGGTGGCGGTCCAGAAGCGGCCGATGGAGCGGTCGAAGCGCCGGGCCAGCTCGTATCCGGATGCCGGCTGCTCCAGCAGGGCGACCAGGATCGCGTGTTCGAGGGCCATGCCGGCATCCTGCTATGCAACGAGTTGCATAGGCAAGATCGCAGGGGCCTCCGTCACACGACGACGCCGCGCCCCCGGGGGAGCGCGGCGTCGTCGGACAGGGACGGAAGGTCAGTGTCGGGAGCCGCCCTGACGGCGGGTCAGCGCCACCCCGAGGGCGATCATGCCGACGCCCAGGAACAGGTGCAGCCAGTTGTCGGCCGTGTTCAGTGGCACGAAGTTGGCCCGACTTTCGTGCCCGACGACCAGACCGTAGAGCCAGAGCACCAGATAGATCGCGCCCCCGCCGATCAGGTAGGAACGCGCACCCGACGCGCTGCGGGCCAGGGCGAGCCCGGCGACGCCGAAGAGCAGGTGCACGATGTTGTGCAGGATCGACACCTGGAAGAGCCCGAGCAGCTTCGCCTGCGACTCGTGCCCGGCGAACCTCATCGTGTCGTAGTCCGTGGTGATGCCCGGAATGAACCCGAGCAGCCCCACCAGCAGAAACACCACACCGACGACCTGCGCGGCGCGGCGGACCGGGGATGCCCCCGTCCCGCGCCCGGTACCGGGCCGGTTCACCATCTCAGTCACCCCCGTTGACGTGCGTGTGCCCGGGGATGCCCCGGACGGGCGGTCCCAAACCCGGCGAGCCGGGGCAATCTCGTTTCGTTCCTCACCACGACGCCAGTCGGGCGGCCAGCGCCGCGCGCAGGGCCTCGATGCCCTGTCCGGTTCGCGCCGAGACCGGCACCGCCGCCGGGTACGCCCGGCAGAGCGCGTCGACGTGCTCCGGCGGAGCAATGTCGATCTTGTTCAGGACGAGCAGCTCGGGCACGTCGCCGGCGCCGATCTCGTGCAGCACGCCGTGCACGGTGGTGATCTGGTCCAACGCGTCCGGGGCGGCGGCGTCCACCACGTGCAGCGCGAGGTCGCTACGGGTGACCTCCTCCAGGGTGGAGCGGAAGGCGTCCACCAGTTGGTGCGGCAGGTGCCGGACGAAGCCGACGGTGTCGGTGACCGTGTAGGTGAGCCGGCCGGTGGAGATCCGGCGCACCGTCGGGTCGAGGGTCGCGAAGAGCACGTCCTGCACCTGGGCGTCCGCGCCGGTCAGCCGGTTGAGCAACGCCGACTTGCCGGCGTTGGTGTAGCCGGTGAGCGCCACCGAGGGCACCCGGTTGCGGGCCCGCCGGCCCCGGGTGCGTTCCCGGCGGCGGGCGACCTCCGCCGCGCTGCGGCGCAGCCGGGTGGCCCGGTCCCGCAGCCGGCGCCGCTGCGTCTCCAGCCGCATCTCGCCCGGACCGCGCACACCCATGCCCGCGCCGCCGGCCATCCGTCCACCACCGACCCGGGACATCGACCGCCCGTCACTGCGCAGCCGGGGCAGCTGGTACGCGATCTGCGCCAGCTCCACCTGCACCCGCCCCTCGCTGGTCCGGGCATGCTCGGCGAAGATGTCGAGGATGAGCGCGGTCCGGTCCACCACCCGCACCCCGACCCGTTCCTCCAGGTTGCGGACCTGCCCGGGGCTGAGTTCCCCGTCGGCGATCACCACGTCGGCCCCGGCGCGCTCCGCGACCGCGGCCAACTCGTCGACCTTGCCCGACCCGAGGTACGTCGCCGGGTCGGGGCGGGGCCGGCTCTGCACGACGGCCTCCGCCACGGTGAGACCGTCGGTGTCGGCGAGCCGGCGCAGCTCGGTCAGGGAGGTCTCGGTGCCCGGACCGGTGCCGTCGCCCCTGTCCTCCGGGCGCACCGCCACCAGCACCGCCGTCGGCCGCTCCCCCGCCGCCGGCTGGACGCCCTCACCCATCAACCACGCACCTGCCATGGTCCACCGCCTCGCCCTCCTCGTCGCGTGGAACGGGAGCTACCCGGGACCGGCCGGACCATGCCCGCCGGGTGGCGGATACACCCGTCCTGTCCGGTTTCCGCCCCGGCAAGCGGAGGTGGCCACCCGGCGTCATCGTGGCGTTGACCACGCCGGCACCGCGTTTACGGCACCGACGGGTGGAGACTTTCCCCGTGACGACAAAGGGGGAGACCGTGCCCGAGACCGATGAGCCGCCGCGTGGCCGGGGCCGTACGCCCGAGACGGTGACCGACCCGCTGCTGTGGCGGCTCGCCGCCGACGTGGCCGACGCGCACCAGCCCGACGAGACGGGGCACTGCGACAACCTGCTCTGCGGCGGCCAGGTCTGGCCGTGCGAGGCGGCCCGCAACGCCCGGCGGGCCCTGGCGCTGTCCGGGGCGACGCCGGAGGAGCCCGCCGCGCCACGGCACGACGAGCACTGGCCGGCGCGGGAGGCGATGCCGCCCACCCTGCCGCAGCGCCGCTCGCGCGCCACCGAGGCCGCCTGAGCACCCGCACACCGCCGGGCCGCTCGGGCGGCGTCGGGGCTGTCCCGGCCGGCGACGCGCAGCCGCCGGCCGGCCCGGGACTCAGGACATGCTCTCGGCGCGCAGGTCCTCCTCCGAGGCTCCGCGTCGCCAGTAGCCGGAGAAGGTGACCCGCCGCCGGTCCACGCCACGCTCGGCGACCAGGTGCCGGCGCAGCGCCCGCACGGTGGTCGACTCGCCGGCGATCCACGCGTACGGCAGGCCGGCCGGCAGCCGCGCGACCCGCACCGCCTCGACGAGCAGGCCACTGCCGGGCGGGGTGGTCCCCCGGACCAGCCAGCGCAGGTCGATCGCGGCCTCGGTGGGCAACTCCCGGATGTCGGCCGGGTCCGGCACCTCGACCCAGGCCCGTACCGGCGTGCCGGGAGGCAGCCAGGCGAGGATGCCGGCGAGCGCCGGCAGCCCCGTCTCGTCGGCGGCGAGCAGCACGTGGTCGGTGGCCGGCGGTGGGCGGAAGCAGACGCTGCGGTTGTCCGGCTCGGCCGGACCGAGCAGCACCACCCGGTCGCCCGGCCGGGCCCGACCGGCCCAGCGGGAGGCGGGGCCGGTGTCGCCGTGGTGGACGAAGTCGATGTCCACCTCGCAGGCGGCGGGACGCTGCCCACTGATCGTGTACGAGCGCATCACCGCGCGGACGGACGGGTCGGTGGCCCGCCAGCGGGCGTACCAGTCGCCGCCGGCATCCAGCGGCACGACCGGCTCGGACTGGCCGGGGTGCGGCAGGAAGAGCGACACGCTCTGGTCCCGGCCGCCACCGGCGAAGTCAGCCAGCTCCGGGCCGGCGAACGTGACCCGGATCAGGGAGTGGCCCAGCCGGCGTACGCCGCTGACCCGGGCCCGGTAGAAGCGGTAGACCAGTTGGCGGGTGACGGTCGCGGTCGTCATGGCGTCAGCCGAGCCGCTTCGCCGAGCGGATGGCGGCGGCCAGGCTCTCCAGCAGCGGGGCCGCGCCCGCGTACGAGAAGCGGGGCACCGCGTCCCACGGCGTGATCTGGTTGGCCTTGACCGCGGGCAGCGCCTGCCAGGTGGGCTTCGCGGCGAGGTCCTTGGGTTGCAGTGCGGTGGACCGGTTGTCCAGCAGGATCAGGTCGGCCGGGAACTTGCCGGCGTTCTCCCAGCTCAGGCTCTCGAAGTAGTCGCCCTGCTCCAGCTTGGTGGGCACCACGATGTCGACGCCCAGCTCCGCGAAGTACATCAGGTCGGTGCTGACCTTCGGGTTGGAGACGTAGAACAGGTCGGAGCTGCCGGAGGCGGCCATCACCCGGATGCCGGGGTTGGCCTTGACCGCCTGGCGGACGGATTCGGCGGCGGCCTCGAACCGGGCCTTGGCGTCGGTGACCTTCTTCGCGGTCGGGTCCGCGCCGAGGGAGCGGGCCAGCTCGGCGTACCGCTCGATCGGGCGGGTCATCGGGACCCGGGCGGTGGTGACGGTGACGCTCGGCGCCAGCGCGAGGATCTTGTCCTTGCTCTCGTCCGGGACGTACCAGAGGGCGCCCGGGTCGTACATGTTGGTGACCAGCAGCTCGGGGCGGAGGGCCGCGTACTTCTCCAGGTTGAACTCGCCCCACACGTTGCCGAGCACGGTGACCTTGTCGATGTCGAGGTCGCCGGCCTGCGGCTCCAGCGACCCGTCCGGGCGGGTGGTCTCCCCGAAGACGCCGACGATCTGTGAATCGAGGCCGAAGTCGATCAGCGCGGCGGCCACCCCGGTGAAGGCGACGATCCGGGTGGGGGCGCTCTTCAGCTCGACCTTCTGGTTCCGGTCGTCGGTGAAGGACCACGGACCGCTGGGGGCGCTGGCGCCGCTGGACGCGGTCTTGTCGGTGGCGCCGCACCCGACCAGGAGGGAGGCGAGAGTGGCACCGCCGGCGGCGAGCAGGCCGCGCCGGGAGAATCCGTGGGGGAACGAGGAAGAAGGCATGGCTGACGTCTTTCGATCAGGACAGGACCGCGGTGATCCGCGAACGCGAGTTAGGTTAACCTAACCTAACTGACTATCAACAGCCGCCGTGCGGTTTCTCCCCCACCGGAGCCGACACTGTCCGTCACCGCCCTCGCCGACGCCCCGCCGTCGGCGCCACCCGCCCGCCGCAGCCGGCGTACCGGCGCGCTCGCCGCCGGCCTGCTGCTCCTGCTCGCCGTCGCGCTGCTCAGCATCGCCGTCGGCGCCCGCCCGCTCTCCCCCGCCGAGGCCTGGCAGGGACTGGTCTCCACCACCTCCCCGGAACACTCCGTGGTGCACCAGATGCGACTGCCCCGCACGCTGCTCGGCCTGCTCGCCGGAACGGCGCTCGGCGTCTCCGGGGCCCTGATGCAGGCGCTGACCCGCAACCCGCTCGCCGACCCGGGGCTGCTCGGCATCAACGCCGGCGCATCGGCCGCGATCGCCACCGCCGTCGGCCTGTTCGGGCTCGGCACCATCGGCGGCTGGATCTGGTTCGCCATGCTCGGCGCCGCCGCCGTCACCGCCCTCGGGTACGCCGTCGGCGGCGGTCGGCGGGCCACCCCGGAACGGCTGGCGCTGGCCGGGGCGGCACTCAACGCGGTGCTCTTCTCGTACGTCAGCGGGATGATGCTGGTCGACGCCGCCTCGCTGGACCGGCTGCGGTTCTGGACGGTCGGCTCGCTGGCCGCCGCCGAGTTCGCCACGGTACGCACCATCGCGCCCTTCGTCGCGGCCGGGCTGCTGGCGGCCCTGGCCGGTGCGCGGGCGTTGAACGCCCTGGCGCTCGGCGACGACGCGGCGCGGGCCCTGGGCGCCCGGCCGGCGCTGGTCCGCGCGGGCACGATCACCGCCGTCACCCTGCTCTGTGGCGCGGCCACCGCCGCCTGCGGCCCGATCGTCTTCGTCGGGCTGCTCGTGCCGCACCTGGTCCGCCGGCTGACCGGACCGGACCTGCGCTGGCTGCTACCCGCCTGCGCGCTGTACGCGCCGGTGCTGCTGCTCGGCGCCGACGTGGCCGGCCGGGTGCTGGGCCGCCCCGGTGAACTCCAGGTCGGCCTGGTCACGGCGGTACTCGGCGGCCCCCTCTTCCTGCGTCTGGTGGCCCGGCGATGAGCGTGCTGCGGACCCCGGGCGGTCTCTCGCTGCGCTGGCGCCGCCGGTCCACCGTGGTCGTCACCGGATGCGCGCTGGCCGCGCTGCTGCTCGGGCTGACCGCCGTCGGCGGCGGCGACTACCCGATGAGCCCCGCCGACGTGCTGCGCACCCTCACCGGCGGCGGCAGCCCGGCGGAGGAGTTCATCGTCGGCGAACTGCGGCTGCCCCGGCTGGTCACCGCCCTCGCCGTCGGGGCCGCCCTGGCACTGGCCGGCGCGGTCGTGCAGTCCCTGCTGCGCAACCCACTGGGCAGCCCGGACGTGCTCGGCCTCACCCAGGGCGCGGCGACCGGGGCGCTGATCGTGGTGGTGCTCGGCGGCGGCACCCTGGTGCTGGCCGGCGCGGCCACCGCCGGTGGCCTCGCCGCCGGCCTGCTCATCGCGGCGGTCACCGGGCGGCGTGGACTGGCCGGACCACGCGTCGTCCTGGTCGGCATCGGCGTCGCGGCGATCCTCACCGGGGTCAACGGCTGGCTGCTCACCCGGGCCCAACTGATGGACGCCGCCCGGGCGGTGCTCTGGCTCACCGGCAGTCTGGACGGGCGTGGCTGGGCGCAGGCCCTGCCGCTGCTCGGCGTGCTGGCGGTGCTGACCCCGGTGCTGCTCGGCTACGGCCGGGCGCTGTCCATGACGGAGTTCGGTGACGAGGCCGCCATCGCCGCCGGCGTGCCGGTACGGCGTGTCCGGCGGGCGCTGCTCGGCGCGGCGGTGCTGCTCGCCTCCGTCGCGGCGGCGGCCGCCGGGCCGGTCTCCTTCGTGGCGCTCACCGCCCCGCACCTGGCCCGCCGGTTGACCCGGGCCCCCGGCCCGAACCTGCTGGCGTCGGCGCTGGTCGGCGCCGTGCTGCTGGTCGCCGCCGACCTGGTGGCGCAACGCGCCGTCGAGGGACGGCACCTCCCGGTCGGGGTGGTCACCGGCGTGCTGGGCGGGATGTACCTGGTGTGGCTGCTCGCCGCGCAGCGGCGGGCCGGACGGAGCTGAGGAGGACACATGTCGGGCAACCCACGACTGGGCGGGGTCGGGCTGACCCTGGCGTACGAGCGGCGGGTCGTCGCCGAGGGGCTGTCGGTCGACGTACCGGACGGCTCCTTCACGGTGGTGATCGGGCCGAACGCCTGCGGCAAGTCCACCCTGCTGCGCGCCCTGGCCCGGACCCTGCGTCCCCGCGCCGGGACGGTGCTGCTGGACGGGCGGGACATCCACTCGCTGCCGTCGCGCGCGGTGGCCCGCACCCTCGGCCTGCTGCCGCAGTCCTCCGTCGCCCCGGACGGCATCACGGTCGCCGACCTGGTGGCCCGGGGCCGGTACCCGCACCAGGGCCTGCTGCGGCAGTGGTCGGCCGAGGACGAACGGGTGGTGGCCGAGTCGATGGCCGACACCGGGGTGGCCGAACTCGCCGACCGGCCGGTCGACGAACTCTCCGGCGGGCAGCGCCAGCGGGTCTGGATCGCCATGGCGCTGGCCCAGCGCACCCCCCTGCTGTTGCTCGACGAGCCGACCACCTGGCTGGACATCGCCCACCAGGTCGAGGTGCTGGAACTCTGCGCCCGCCTGCACGAGGAGGGCCGCACCCTGGTGGCGGTCCTGCACGACCTGCACCAGGCCGCCCGCTACGCCACCCACCTGATCGCCATGCGGGACGGTCGGGTGGTGGCCACCGGCGACCCGCGCGAGGTGGTCACCGCCGACCTGGTGCAGGAGGTGTTCGGGTTGGCGTGCCGGATCGTGGCGGACCCGGAGACCGGCACTCCGCTGGTGGTGCCCGCCGCCGGCCGCCCCTCGCCCGCCCGGGTGGGTCCGGGGGTGTGACGACCGGCCGCGACCCGGCCTCCGGTGGTCAGCGCACCGGCGGGGCGGCGACGGGCGCCGAGGGCGGGGAGCCGAACGTGGTGAGGAAGCGGTCCCGGAAGGTGTCCATCCGCCAGACCGGCGCGTCCGGGCCGGGGCGCAGCCCCTCGTGCCAGTTCCACCCGGAGATGCGCGCCAGCACCGCCGCATCGCGGGCGACGACGGTGACCGGCACGTCCCGGCTGGCGTTCTGGCCGGTGATCATGGGGGCGGGCTGGTGGTCGCCGAGGAACACCAGCACCAGGTTGTCGTCGCCGTAGGTCTCCACGTAGGAGATCAGCGCGTTCAGGGTGTACTCCACGGACCGCCGGTAGCCGGTGCGGATCTCGGCGAGGCTGCGACCGCCCAGCGTCGGGTTGGCGGCCACCGAGGTGGGCCGCTTGTAGATCGAGCCGTCGCCGATGTGGTTCCAGTCCAGCATCCGTGGGATCGCGCCCCACGGGGAGTGACTGGAGATCAGCGGAATCTCCGCCATGATCGGCCTTCGGTCCGGCCGGGTCCGTTCCCGTCGCTGGAACTCCGCCAGCGTGTACTGGTCCGGCATCGGGGCGAAGTTGAACCTCGGACCACGGTAGTTCAGGTTGGCCGTGTCGTAGTACCGCTCGTAGCCGAAGAACTTCCCCTCCGGCCACGGTTTGATGGCTGCCGGCATCACCCCGACGGTGTCCCAGCCGGCTCGACCGAACGCGCGGTTGAGGGTGAACCGGTCACTGTCCAGCAGGGTGGAGTGACGCTGCTCGTTGTCGACCCAGACGCCGGCCAGCAGGGTGTCGTGCGCCAACCAGCTGCCGCCGCCGGCCGTCGGCGAGGTGAGAAAGCCGCTGCGCGCGCCGAAGCCGGCGGCGCTCAGCCTCCGGTAGCCGCTGTCCAGCAGGACGTTGATCTTGGGCGCGTACTCCGGATTCTGCACCGCGTCCCGGCCGTAGCTCTCCACGAAGGCCAGCACGACGTCCTTGCCCCGCAGGCCGGTCAGCAGTTGCTCACCGGGAACGTCGCGGAAGGCGTCGACCCGCATCGCCGCCGTGAACTCCTTGTGGTCGCGCAGCGCCTTGCCGACCTGGCGAGCGTGGTGCTCCACCAGCGCCGTCGAACGGTGGTCCGCCACCGGCACCCCGACCGTCGCGCCGGCCACCCAGAGGGCGGCGAGCACCGCGAGCACCCGGATCGCCGCCCGGTTGTGCGCGACCACCAGCCGGGTCAGCCGCAGCATCGCCCGGACGGTCAGCGCCAGCAGCCCCAGGACCAGGGCGATCAACCCGACCACCGCGCCGATCGCGCCGGGACGACCGACCGACTCCCGGACGAACGCGTACCCGTCGCCCAGCAAACCCCAGTCGTGGACCAGGTTGAAGTTGCGGGCCAGGCTGGCGGCCATGCCCATGTCCAGCAGCTTGACGATGGTGAGCAGCCCGAGACCGACCCCGAGCGTCACCGCCGCCGCGCGGCGCGCCCCGCCGCGCAGCACCAGCAGCAGCGCCCCGGCGACCAGCGCCTCCACCGGGACCCGCAGGAACACCGCCAGGCTGAGCTGGTCCAGCTGGTTCGGGGCGGTCAGCAGCCCGAACACCAGCACGAGCGCCAGCGCGGTGGTCACCATCCCGGCCACGGCACGCAGCCGCCCCCGCTCGGGGACGGTCCACTCGGGGACGGCGGTGTCGTCCCCGGATGCCGGGGACGAGTCACCGGGCGCCGGGGTGACCGCCGGCCCGGGTTGCGTCGAGGGGGCGGGCCGACCGGCGGCGGTACCGTCG
>NZ_SMKD01000120.1 GCF_004348595.1 Micromonospora sp. KC723 | reverse complement strand
GGCCAGGGCCGGGGTGGCGGTGCGGGCCGGGCGGTGCCACCACAGCCAACCGACGTCCCGGCCGAAGGACTCCAACAGCATGGCCACCAGAGCGGCCAGCAGCAGCACGGTCACCAGGTGGGGCAGCACGTCCGCGGCGGCGGTCAGCAGCAGGATGCCCGCCGCCGCGGCGACCACCTTGCGCCAGTACCGCGGCGGCAGCGTGCCCCGCATCCAGGGCAGCACCCAGCTCGCGGCGACGAAGGCGTACCGCATCCCGCCGATCGCCAACACCCACGGTCCGACCACCGGCGCCACGTGCACGCTGAGCATCAGGACCAGGAAGGAGTCGACCTCCATGTCGAAGCGCGCGCCGAGGGCGCTGGTGGTGCCGGTACGCCGGGCCACCCAGCCGTCGACCGCGTCCAGGGCCAGCGCCACCGCGGTCATCGGCACCAACACCGCCAGCGGCACGGGCGAGCCGTCGACGGCATCCACCAGCAGCGCGGTCACCCCGCCCGCCAGCACCGCCCGGGTCAGCGTCACCCGGTCCGCCGGGCCGAGCCGGTCGGCGCGGTGGCGGCGCAGGCCACGCGTCAGCACGGCGCAGAGCCCGATGCCGTACCCCACGCCGGCCAGCCACCCGACGGCGTCGAGCCCGACGGTCGCGGCCAGCACGGCCAACAGGACGATCTGGGCGGTCAGTCCGATCACCGGACCGGTTCGAACCCTGGACACGCTGCCTCCGTGTTTATGATCGACGACCTCGACAGACCAGTACGGAGCGGGCGGCCGATCGGTTCGGTTTCGCAGCCAGATTGGAGACGACCGCGTGAACCGCGATGCCCGTGCGTTCTGGCTCCGCGCCCCCGGAGCTGGGGAGATCCGGTCGGTGACGCTACCGGAGCCCGGTCCGGAGGACGTGCTGGTGCGCAGCGTGTTCTCCGGGGTCAGCCGGGGCACCGAAACCCTGGTGTTCACCGGCGCGGTGCCCGAGAGCCAGTACGCGGCGATGCGCGCCCCGTTCCAGGAGGGGGACTTCCCCGCCCCGGTCAAGTACGGCTACCTCAACGTCGGCGTGGTCGAGCACGGCCCGGCCGACCTGCTCGGACGGACCGTGTTCTGCCTGTACCCGCACCAGACCGCGTACGTGGTGCCGGCCTCGGCGGTGACGCCGGTGCCCGACGGGGTGCCGGCGGCCCGGGCGGTGCTGGCCGGCACCGTGGAGACCGCGGTCAACGCGCTCTGGGACGCCACGCCGATGGTCGGCGACCGGGTCAGCGTGGTCGGCGGCGGGATGGTCGGCTGCGCCGTCGCCGCGCTGCTCGCCCGATTCCCCGGCGTCCGGGTCGAGTTGGTCGACGCCGACCCGGCGCGGGCCGCCGTGGCCGACGCGCTCGGCGTCGGCTTCGCCACACCCGTCGAGGCCACCGGCGGGCGGGACCTGGTGGTGCACGCCAGCGCCACCGACGCCGGGTTGCAGCGGTCGCTGGACCTGCTCGCCCCGGAGGGCACCGTGGTCGAGCTGAGCTGGTACGGCGACCGGCCGGTACGGCTGTCGCTGGGCGGGGCGTTCCACTCCGGCCGGTTGACGATCCGCAGCAGCCAGGTCGGCACGGTGTCGCCGAACCGGGCCCGGCGCAGCTACGCGCAGCGGCTCGCGCTGGCCCTGGGCCTGCTGGCGGACCCGGCGTTCGACGCGTTGCTGACCGGCCGGTCGCGGTTCACGGACCTGCCCGACGTGCTCGACCGACTCGCCGCGGGGAGCCTCCCCGCGCTCTGCCACCTCATCACCTACGACGGGAAGTGACCGTGTTCAGCGTGACCGTACGGGACCACATCATGATCGCCCACAGCTTCCGGGGGGAGGTCTTCGGGCCGGCGCAGAAGCTGCACGGGGCCACCTTCGTGGTGGACGCCACGTTCCGCCGCGCCGAGCTCGACGGCGACGGCATCGTGGTCGACATCGGCCTGGCCACCACCGAACTGAAGGCGGTCCTGGCCGAGCTGAACTACCGCAACCTGGACGACGAGCCGGCCTTCGCCGGGGTCAACACCACCACCGAGGTGCTGTGCCGGACCGTCGCCGACCGGCTGGCCGACCGGGCGCACGCCGGCGGGCTGGGCGAGGGCGCCCACGCGCTGACCGGGATCACCGTCACGCTGCACGAGTCCCACGTCGCCTGGGCGAGCTACGAGCGGTCGCTGTAGGCCCGTGTCGGTGGTACACGTCGTCCTTCCCGGCGACATCGACGACCCGGCGACCCCCAGCGGCGGCAACCACTACGACCGCCGGGTCTGCGCCGGGCTGGCGGCGCTGGGCTGGGCGGTCCACGAACACGGCGTACCCGGGGACTGGCCGCACCCCGACGCCGCGGCGCGGGCCCGCCTGGCCGGGCTGCTCGCGGGCCTGCCCGACGGCACGCCGGTGCTGCTGGACGGCCTGGTCGCCTCGGTGGTGCCGGACGTCCTCGCGCCGCACGCCGGCCGGCTGCGGCTGGTCGTGCTGGTGCACATGCCGCTGGAGGGCGACGCCGAGGCCGCGGCGCTCGGCTGCGCCGCCGCCGTCGTCACCACGAGCGGGTGGACCCGCGACCGGCTGCGGCAGCGGTACCGGCTCGCCCCGGACCGGGTGCACGTGGCCGCCCCCGGCGTCGAGCCGGCCCCGGCCGCCGCCGGCACGGCGGCCGGCACCCGACTGCTGTGCGTCGCGACGGTGGTCCCGCACAAGGGGCACGACCTGCTGGTGGACGCCCTCGCCGAGGTCGCCGGGTTGCCGTGGGAACTGGACTGCGTCGGCGCGCTGACCCGCGACCCGGCGTACGTGGCGGGGCTGCGCCGGCAGGTCGCCGACCGGGGGCTCACCGCACGGGTACGGTGGGCCGGTCCGCTGGTCGGCACCGACCTGGCCACCGCGTACGCCGACGCCGACCTGCTGGTCCTCGCCTCGCGCGGCGAGACCTACGGGATGGTCGTCACCGAGGCCCTGGCCCGCGGCCTGCCGGTGCTCGCCACGGCGGTCGGCGGGGTGCCGGAGGCGCTCGGCCGGGCTCCCGGCGGCGATCGGCCCGGCCTGCTGGTCGGCCCGGACGACCCGGTGGCCCTGGCCGACGCGCTACGTCGCTGGCTGGACGGGCCGGAGCTGCGGCAACGGCTGCGCCGCGCCGCGCGGGACCGGCGCGACGCCCTGGCCAACTGGCCGGCCACCTCGACCGTGATCGCCCATGTCCTAAACGGAGTGAGGGTATGACCCTGCTTGCCACCGAACCCTTCGCCGACTGGCTCGCCCTGCGGGAGCAGGCCGACGCCGACGCCCGCGCCGACGACCTCGTCGACCGGCTCCGGCCCCGGCTGGCCACCGACCGGCCGCTGGTCGTGCACGACCTGGGCAGCGGCACCGGCTCGATGGCCCGCTGGCTGGCCCCCCGGCTGCCCGGCCCGCAACACTGGATCCTGTACGACCGGGACCCCGGCCTGCTCGACCGGGCACGTGCCCACCCGCCCGTGGCGGCCGACGGCAGCCACGTCACCCTGGAGACCCGGCGGACGGACATCACCCGGCTGACCGCCACCGACCTGGCCGGGGCGGGCCTGGTCACCGCGTCGGCGCTGCTGGACATGCTGACCGCCGCGGAGATCGACCGGGTCGTCGCCGCCTGCGCCGGCAGCGGTCGTCCGGCGCTGTTCGCGCTCTCCGTCGTCGGGCGCGTGACGTTCGACCCGGCGGACCCGCTGGACGGCGAGGTCGCCGCCGCGTTCGACGACCACCAGCGCCGCACGGTCGACGGCCGGACCCTGCTCGGGCCGGACGCCGCCGCGGCGGCCGTCGCCGCGTTCACCCGGCACGGCGTCCCCACCACCGTACGGTCCACGCCGTGGCGGCTCGGGCCGACGCAGGCCGCGCTGACCGCCGAGTGGTTCACCGGCTGGCTGGCGGCCGCCGTCGAGCAGCGCCCCGACCTCGCCGGCCGGACCGCCGGGTACGCCCGCCGCCGGCTCGACGCCGCGACCGGGGGCGAACTGACCGTCACGGTCGGGCACGACGACCTGCTCGCCGGGGTGGAATGAACCGCTGGGCCGCGCGGTACGTGCAAGGAGGTGACGATCTTCCGAGGAGGCCCCCGTGTCACAGGCTGCCGGCGACCCGCCCCCCACGCCCGGCCGGTCCGCCTGGCCCTGGGTGAGCAACCTCGGCGGGGTGGCGCTCGTGGCGGGACTGCTGTGGTGGCTGGGCACCGGCCCGGCGCTGGCCGCGCTGCGCCGTATCGACGCGCCGGCCCTGCTGGCGGCGCTGCTGCTCGGCGCCCTGGCCACGGTCAGCTGCGCCTGGCGGTGGCGGCTGGTCGCCGAGGGGCTCGGCGTGCGGCTGCCGCTGGGCGCCGCCGTCGCCCACTGCTACCGGTCGGTCTTCCTCAACGCCACCCTGCCCGGCGGGATGCTCGGCGACGTGCACCGGGCGGTCCGGCACGGCCGGGACGCCGGCGACGTCGGGCGGGCCGTGCGCGCCGTGGTCTGGGAACGCGGCGCCGGGCAGGTGATCCAGGTAACGGTCGCGGCGCTGCTGCTGCTGGCGCTGCCCTCGCCGGTGCGGCCGTACCTGCCGGCCGTCGTGGCGGTGGCGGGAGCCGCCACGCTCGGGGTGGTGCTGCTGGTCCGGGCGCTGCCCCGGTCCGGCCCGTCGCGTCGGGCCCGCGCGCTGCGCGCCGCCGCGGCCGACGTCCGCGCGGGCCTGCTCGGCCGCCGCACCGCGCCCGGCGTGCTACTGACCTCGGTGGTGGCGGTCGGCTGCCACCTGGCCACCTTCGTGCTCGCGGCCCGGGTCGCCGGGGCCACCGCCCCACTGGCCGACCTGCTGCCGTTGACCCTGCTGGCGTTGCTGGCCATGGCGTTGCCGGCCAACATGGCCGGCTTCGGCCCCCGGGAGGGCACGGCCGCGTGGGCGTTCGGCGCCGCCGGACTGGGCGCCGCCCAGGGGGTGTCCGCCGCCCTGGTGTACGGCGCCCTGGTGCTGGTCGCCGCCCTTCCCGGCGCCGCCCTGCTGCTGTTGCGGCGTGGATCGATCCGATTCCGGGTACGGTCCACGGCTCGTACGGTGAACCAGGCTGGTTCCGCCGCGCTACCCGCTACCGGGCTGGCCGGTAGCCTCTGACGGAGGAGACACATGTTCGAAGCACTGCCGGTCGCGACGGTCCGCACGCAGGTCACGGTTCCCCTCCGGTTCCCCGACGGATACGCCACCACAGCCCGGGTGTTCTCGTTCGACGGGTTGGTGGACGGGCGGGAACACCTGGCGTTCGGGCTGGGTGACTGGGCGGGCGCGCTGCGGCGGTATCCCTCCGGCGGGCCCGCGCCGCTGGTCCGCCCGCACAGCGAGTGCCTGACCGGGGACGTCTTCGGCAGCCAGCGCTGCGACTGCGGGCCGCAGCTGCGCGAGGCGGTGGAACGCATCACCGACGCCGGCGGGTTCCTGCTCTACCTGCGGCAGGAGGGCCGGGGCATCGGCCTGTACCCGAAGCTGGACGCGTACGCCCTCCAGGACGCCGGCCTCGACACGTACGAGGCGAACCGGGCGCTCGGCCACGGCGAGGACGAGCGCGACTACCGGGCCGCCGCGCAGATGCTCGCGGTGCTGGGAGTGGAGCAGTTGGCCCTGCTCAGCAACAACCCGGAGAAGGCGGAACAGCTCGGCCGGCTCGGGGTGACGGTGACCGAGATGGTTTCCACCGGGGTGTTCCTCTCCCCCGCCAACGCCGACTACCTGGCGGCGAAGGCAAGCCGGGCGGCCACCCGCACCGCCGACGCGCCCGCGTTGAACTGACATGGTGGGCGTACCGACCACACCGGCGGTAGCCACGAGCTCCGGGTCGCCCGGCCGGCCGTACGTGCTGCTCAGCTGCGCCACCTCGATCGACGGCTACATCGACGACGCCACCGAGCAGCGGCTGATGCTCTCCAACGACGAGGACCTCGACCGCATCGACGCGGTCCGGGCCGGCTGCGACGCCATCCTGGTCGGCGCCGGCACGGTCCGCCGCGACGATCCGCGCCTGGTGGTCCGCTCCGAACGGCTGCGGCGGGCACGGGTGGCCCGGGGGCTGCCGCCGTCGCCGGCGAAGGTCACCCTGACCGCTCGGGGTGACCTCGACCGCCGGGCCCGGTTCTTCACCGTCGGCGACGCCGAACGGTTCGTCTACTGTGCCTCGCCGGCGGTGGAGAAAACCACCGAGTTGCTGGACGGCCTGGCCACCGTGGTCGACGCCGGCGACCCGGTGGACCACGGCCGGGTCCTGGCCGACCTGGCCGGGCGGGGCGTCGGGCGACTGATGGTCGAGGGCGGCGGGACGGTACACGCGCAGTTCCTCACCGCCGGGCTCGCCGACGAGCTGCACCTGGTGGTCGCCCCGTTCTTCGTGGGCGACCGCCGGGCGCCGCGGTTCGTCGCGGACGGCCGTTTCCCCTGGCATTCGGGCCGACGGGCCCGGGTCGCCGAGGTCCGCCAGATCGGCGACGTGGTGCTGCTACGGTACGCCCTGTCGGAGCGTTGTGGCGATTCGTGATCCGCGACATGCTGTCGTCGTTGAACCACCGGGCGTGGCCGTCCGTACCATTCGACGCGGCCGACCGACGGCCTACCACTGTCCGTCGTAGCGTCGGGAGGCCACGTCGGACGATACGCTGCGACGGGTACCGGAGGTCAGGGTGTTCGCGGAGGGCGACGACCAGCAGGTGACGGCCTGGGCGCTGGCGGCCGGCCGGGGCGACCCGCAGGCTCTGGCCGCGTTCGTCCGGGCCACCCAGGCGCAGACCTGGCGCTTCCTGCGCCATCTGCTCGCCTCGGCCGAGACCGACGACCTGGTCCAGGAGACCTACCTGCGGGCGATGCGGTCGCTGCCCCGGTTCGCCGGCCGCTCCTCCGCCCGCACCTGGCTGTTCAGCATCGCCCGCCGGGTCGCCGCCGACCATCTGCGCGCGCTGCGCGCCCGGCCGGAGGTGATCGGCCTGGACGGCCGGGAGCCGCCGGCGGAGGGACGGTTCGAGAACGGGGTGGTCCTCGACCAGTTGCTGTGGGAGCTGCCGGTGGACCGGCGGGAGGCGTTCGTCGCCACCCAGGTGCTCGGGCTGTCGTACGCCGAGGCGGCCGAGGTGTGCGGCTGCCCGGTCGGGACCATCCGGTCCCGGGTGGCGCGGGCCCGCGAGGACCTGGTGGCGGCCGTCGAGGGGCGGTCCGGGTGGCGCGCGGGGCGCGTCGGGTGACTACGGGACGGATCCGATGAACGACCTGCGGTACCTGCGCTGCGAGGGATGGCGGGAGATTCTCTCGGCGCACCTGGACGGGGAGGCCACCGCCGAGGAGGCGGGCGCGGCGCAGCGGCACCTCGACTCCTGCCTCGACTGCCACGGCTGGCTGGAGGCCGCCGCCATGGTCAACCGGCGGATCCGCACCCAGGTGGTGACCGGCCTGCCGGACCTGACCGACGCCATTCTCGCCGCCGCGCCGCCGCCCCGGCTGCGCACGACGTGGCGGGCCCGGCTGGTGGTCGGCGCGCGGCTGGTGCTGGGGGTGCTCGGCGCGGGCCAGCTCGTGCTCGGCCTCGCGCAGGCCGGTCGGGGCGCGGTCACCGACCAACTGCACCCGGCCGGGCAGCACCTGTGGCACGAGGCCGCCGCCTGGAACGTGGCCGTCGGGGCGGGTTTCCTCTTCGTGGCGTTGCGCCGCAGCCCACCGGCGGGTCTCCTGCCGACGCTGAGCGCGTTCGTCGCCACCCTGGTGCTGCTGTCGGTCAACGACGTCGTGACCGCGCGGGTGGACCTGTCGCGGCTGGTCAGCCACGCGTTCCTGATCGCCGGGTACGCGGTCACGGTGCTGCTGTCCCGGCCGGCGCTGCGCTCGGGTTGGCCGCCACCGGGCACCGGGCGCCCGGGCCGCTCGCGGTGGCGGCTGCGGCTGGACGACACCGACCAGCCGCCGGTGGGACCGGTGCCGACCCAGCCGTACGGGGCGCACGCCGCCGACCACTGGGCGGCCTGAGCCACGTCGCCCGTCCGGTACGCCGTTACGCTGAGCCGCACGATCGGGGAGGTGCGGGTTGAGCCAACGGGTGCTGGTCGTCGACGACGACCGGACCGTCGCCGATGTGGTCTGCCGATACCTGCGGCACGCCGGCTACCGGGTGGACCACGTCTCCGACGGCCCGGCCGCGCTGGCGGCCGTCGCCGCGGCGCCGCCGCAGCTGGTCGTCCTCGACGTGATGCTGCCCGGGCTGGACGGGCTGGAGGTCTGCCGGCGGCTGCGGCAGCGTCCGGACGGCATACCCATCGTGATGTTGACCGCCCGTGGCGACGAGGCCGACCGCATCCTGGGCCTGCAACTGGGCGCGGACGATTACCTCGGCAAGCCGTTCTCCCCCCGGGAGCTGGTGCTGCGGGTCCGTTCGGTGCTGCGCCGGGCCGGCGGCGAACCGGCCTCGGCGGTGTCGGAGGTGCTTTCCGACGGCGGTCTCGTCGTGGAGACCGGTCCCCGGGTGGCCGGGCTGCACGGCCGCGAGCTGTCCCTGACGTTGCGGGAGTTCGACCTGCTGGCCCACCTGATGCGGCATCCGGCCCGGGCGTTCCGCCGCGCCGAGCTGCTGGAACAGGTGTGGGGGTGGCGGTTTGGCGACCAGTCCACGGTGACCGTGCACGTGCGCCGGCTGCGGGAGAAGATCGAGGTGGACCCGGCCGACCCCCGGCGGATCGTCACGGTCTGGGGCGTCGGCTACCGGTACGAGCCGGTCGATGGCTGACCTCGCCCTGATCTTCGGCGCGGCGCTCACGGCCGCCTGCGCCGTCGGGCTGCTCGGAGCCGGCGCGTTGCGGCTGCTGCGGGGCCGGTCGATCACCGTGCACATCACCGTGTTGCTGGTGATGACGGTGGGCGCCGTGGTGGCCGGGGTGGCGGTGGTCGCCGAGGCGATGTTCCTCTCCCCACACGACCTGGAGGTCGTGCTGATCACCGTGTCGGCGGGGGCGGTGGTGAGCCTCGCCGTGGGGTGGCTGTTCGGGCGGCGGCTCGCCGCGGCGGCGGTCTGGGCCGACCAGGCGCGGGAACGGGAACGGCGGATCGAGAAGGGCCGCCGTGACCTGGTCGCCTGGGTGTCGCACGACCTGCGTACACCGCTGGCCGGGCTGCGGGCGATGGCCGAGGCCCTGGAGGACCGGGTGGTCGCCGACCCGGCCACGGTCGACGAGTACCACCGCCGTATCCGGGTGGAGACCGACCGGATGACCCGACTGGTGGACGACCTGTTCGAGCTGTCCCGGATCAACGCGGGGGCGCTGCGGCTGTCGCTGTCGGCCGTACCGCTGGGCGACGTGGTCTCCGACGCTCTCGCCGGCACCGCGCCGCTGGCCGCGGCCCGGCGGATCCGGCTGGTCGCCGCCAACTCCGGCTGGCCCACCGTGCTCGGCAGCGAGCCGGAGCTGACCCGGGTGGTGGGCAACCTGCTGCTCAACGCGGTCCGCTACACGCCGCCGCACGGGACGGTCCGGGTCGACGCCGGCCGCGACGGCGACGACGCCTGGCTGGCCGTCGCCGACACCTGCGGCGGCATCCCCGACGACGATCTGCCCCGGGTGTTCGACGTGGCGTTCCGGGGTGAACCGGCGCGCACCCCCCGGCCGGGCAACGGCGGCGTCGAGGGCTCCGGCGGGCTGGGCCTGGCCATCGTGCGCGGGCTGGTCGAGGCGCACGGCGGCCGGGTGTCCGTGCAGAACGTCACCGGCGGATGCCGCTTCGCGGTACGCCTGCCGCTGGCGCGGTGAGCACGCCGACCGGTCGGGCGACCGGCGCGCGGGGCCACTGACTGCTGTCCCGGCCGGCGCTGCGGGCCGGTCTTGCGCGACGACCCGCGCTGGCCGGCCCTGATAGCCCACTTCCCGACCATCGACCCTGCACGGGCTTTGCGCGATCATCGTGGTGCGCGCCGAGCTGATCCGCGACACGGGCGGCTACGCCGTGCCGTTCATGACCTACGACGGTGACCGCGAGCTGCACGCCCAGCGCTTCACGCGCAAGGACGACGAGTCGCTCGGCGCGTACTTCGGGAAGAAGGAGCCGTCGCGACCAGCCTCGACGGGCTGCCCGGGCTACCGCTGCCACCGACGCCGGTCACCCACGCCTGAGCGGTCGTGGCGCAGGACACGGCCGCCGGTCAGGGCACGGCCAGTCCGGCGAACCAGCGCCGGCCGGCCCGGAACACCTCGCGGACGGCCAGGCCGGCCCGGGTCGCCGTGTCGTGCACCGCCCCCGCGTCCAGCCGCGCCCAGCGGAAGACCGGCCCCCGGTCCCGTCCCGACACCACGTGGGCCAGCCCCTGCCAGCTGCCCGCGCCCGGCGGGTCCAGTTCCACCAGCACCGTGCCGGCGGGTCCGAGCAGCGACCGGCACCGGCTCAGCAACGCCACCGGGTCACCACCGATGCCGATGTTGCCGTCGAGCAGCACGACGTGCGCCCACCGGCCCTCCGCCGGCAGCCGGTCGAACAGGTCGGCGCGCACGGCCACCGCGCCGCGGGCACGGGTCAGCGCGACCGCGCGGGCCGAGACGTCCACCCCGAGCGCGGTCAGCCCCGCCCGGGTCAGCGCCACGGTGAGCCGACCAGGTCCGCAGCCCAGGTCCAGGGTCGGGCCGGCGCAGCGGGCGACGACCGGGCCGGTGGCCGGCTCCGCCGGGCCGTGCCACCGGTCGACCGCCAGGCGGCGGCGAACCCCGTCGGGACCCACCAGCCAGTGCGCCCCGGCGTCGCGGTCGCGCAGGGCGGTGGCGAAGCCCTCGGCGCTCACCGGCCCGCCGCCACCAGCTCGCGCCGGAACGCGCCGACCTCCCGGCCGAACCGGCCATCCGGCGACAACGCCGCCACCACGAGCGCGTCAGCCCAACCGTCCACGTCCCGCAGCACCGGCAGCGGCGCGACCCGCATGCTGCCTCGGGTCAGCGCCGCCCAGGTCAGCTCGCCGGTGTCGGCGGTGGACATCGGCACCGCGCGCAGCGCGGCAGCCCGCCTGGGGTCGCGCAAGCCCAGCGCCCACCAGCCGCCGTCGACGGCCCGGCCCAGGACCGCGTCGACGTCGTTCAACCGGCGTACGGCGTCGTCCAGCACGGCCGGGGTGAGCTGCGGGGTGTCCATACCGACCTGAAGCACCGCCCGTCCCGGGAACCCGTCGGCGACGTCGGCGTGGGCGTGGGCGAGCCGCTCGGCCAGGCCGGCCCCGCGCTGCGGCAGGACGGTCCACCCGGCTGTGGCGGCGGTCAGCGCGGCGGCGTCCACCCCGTCTGCGAGGCGACCGGCCAACGCCAGCACCGGGGTCACCCCCGGAGTGGCGGTGACGGCCGCGAGGGTGTCGCGCAGCGCGGCGGCGGCGATCCGGGCCGCCCGTGCGGGAGTGGCGGGTGGACACAGCCGGGTCTTGACCGCCCCGGGCACCGGCGCCTTCGCCATCACCAGCAGCACGGTCACCGGTGACCGTCCACACCGCGCAGCACGGCGGCGAAGTCGCGGGTGGCGCGCAGCGTGCCGCGTATCGAGCCGGAGACCTTGGAGCGGGTGCCGGCCGCGCGGGGGGCGTACCGGACGTCCCGCTCGTGGATGCGCCAGCCGGCGGCGGCGGCCCGGATCAGCAGTTCCAGCGGGTAGCCGAAGGCCCGGTCGGTGACCCCGAGGGCGAGCAGCGCCTCGCGGCGGGCCACCCGGATCGGGCTGAGGTCCCGCAGCGGCACTCCCCGGTGCCGTAGCAGCGCGGCGACCAGCGCCGTCCCGGCCCGGGCGTGCCACGGCCACACCCCGGCGCGGACCGGCCGGCGGCGGCCCACCGCCAGGTCGGCGGTGCCGGCGGCGACCGGGGCGACCAGGGCCGGCAGCTCCCCGGGGTCGAAGGAGCCGTCGGCGTCGAGCACGCACACCAGTTCCGTCCGGGCGGCCTCGATGCCGGCGTGCACGGCCGCCCCGTATCCCCGGCGGGGTTCGCGCACCACCCGGGCGCCGTGCCGGGCGGCCACCTCAGGCGAGCCGTCCCGGGAGCCGTTGTCCACCACGATCGCCCGGTAACCGGGGGGCAGCGCGGCCAGCACGCCCGGCAGGGCGGCGGCCTCGTCGAGGCAGGGCAGCACCACGTCGATCTGTGTCGGCATGCCGCCGACGTTAGGTGTCCCACCCGCCCGCCGGGGCGCGCACCGGCCTTACAGAACCCTTACCGAGCAGGGATTTCTTACCGTCCCGTGACGGAACGGCGGTTGCGCTGACGGCCGGGCGGGCACGCCGTACCGTCCGGTCGACATGAGACCCGCGACCACCGTCGACCGCTCGCCCGCCGACCGCCACTCCCGGGGCGACCTCGTCGTACTGGCCCTGGAGGCGGTGCTCCTGGTGGCCGCCGTGGTGGTCGGCGCCGTGCTCAACCACCGGGGGGTGGGCCTGCACGCCGACGCCGCGCCGATCTACGCCACCTGGCGACCCCACGTGGGGTGGGGCACCCCGGCGGCGGTGCTGGTAGCGCTGGCCGTCCTCGGTCCCGGATGGCGGTGGGCCCGGACCGCCCGGTGGGCGCCGCTGCTGGTGGCCGCCTGGCTGGCGGCGGTGGCCTGGACCATCGCGTTGGCCCTGGTGGACGGATGGTCTGCCGGGCTCACCCGCCGGCTCACCGTGCAGGCCGAGTACCTGCACGAGGTGCCGGGGGTGACCGACGTGCCCCGGATGCTGGCCGGTTTCGCCGACCGGATCCTGGACTTCCAGCCGGACTCCTGGTCGACGCACACCGCCGGGCACCCACCGGGCGCGCTGCTGGTCTTCGTCGGGTTGGACCGCCTGGGCCTCGGCGGCGGTGCCGTCGCGGCGCTGGTCTGTGTCCTGGTCGGGGCGACGGTGACCGTGTCGGTTCCGGCCGCGCTGCGGGCGCTGGGCGCCGCCGACGCGGCCCGGGCCGTGCTGCCGTTCCTGGTGCTGCTGCCGGGCGCGGTCTGGGTGGGCGCCTCCGGCGACGGTCTCTTCACCGGGGTGGTCGCCGCCGGGTTGGCCCTGCTGGCGGCCCGCCGGCCGGTCACCGCGCTGGCCGGCGGGCTGCTGCTCGGCTTCGCGCTGTACCTGTCGTACGGCTTCGTGCTGGTCGGACCGCTCGCCCTGGCGGTGCTGGCGCTGCGTACGGCGGGTCGGGTCAGGGCGCTGCTCGCCGGGGCGGCCGGGGTCGGCGTGGTCGTGGTGGCCTTCACCCTGGCCGGCTTCGCCTGGTGGGAGGGGTACGACCGGGTGGTGGAGCGGTACTACCAGGGCTGGGCCGTCGACCGCCCGTACGGCTACTGGGTCTGGGCGAACCTGGCCGCGCTGCTGCTGTCGGCCGGTCCGGTGCTCGGGCCGGCGCTGCGCCGCGCCCTACTCGCCGCCCGGACGGGCGAACGGAACGCCGCCGGATTCACGACCGGCACGACGCCGCCGACCGGACGGTGGTGGCCGGCAGGGTTGCCGGACAGGCTCCGGGCGTTCGGCCCGGCGGTGGTCCTGTCCGGGTCCGCCGCGCTGGCGGTGCTGGGCGCGGACCTGTCCGGGCTGAGCAAGGCCGAGGTGGAGCGGATCTGGCTGCCGTTCGTGGTCTGGCTGCTGGCCGCCACCGCGCACCTGCCGGCGCGCCACCGCCGCTGGTGGCTCGCCGGGCAGGCCGCCACCGCGCTGGCCGTCAACCACCTGCTGTTCACCGTCTCCTGACCGCCGCCGCCTACCGTGCACGCATTGCGGTGGATCGGGGTGACCGGCGGCCGGAAACGCCCACGCGCCGCATTCCGAGCCGGCCCGTGTTCCGGTCCGGCGGCGCGACGGGTGGTGGGGAGGTGGACGGTTCAGGCCGGTACGGCGGCGGGCTCGCGCAGCGGGTCGGTGGCGAAGGCGGTCACCCCGTCATCGAAACCGACCCGGGCGGTGTAGCCGAGCAACTCCCGGGCGCGACGAGGGTCGGCCACCACGTGCCGCACGTCGGCGGCGCGCGCCCCGCCCACCACCTCGGGCGCTGGCCCGCCCATCGCGGACGCCAGCACCGCGGCCAACTCGCCGACGGTGCGCGGCTCGCCGGAACAGACGTTGACCGGGATCAGCGCGCCGTCCGGGGCGGGCGCGGCGAGCGCCAACAGGTTCACCCGCGCCACGTCGGTGACGTGCACGAAGTCCCGCCGTTGCCGGCCGTCCTCGTACACCCGGGGCGGGCGGCCGTCGGCGAGGGCGGAGCGGAAGATCGAGGCGACCCCGGCGTACGGGGTGTCCCGGGGCATCCGGGGACCGTAGACGTTGTGGTACCGCAACGCCCAGACGCCCCCACCGGTCTGGCGGGCCCAGGCGGCGGCGAGGTGTTCCTGGGCCAGTTTGCTGGCCGCGTACGTGCTGCGCGGCTCCAGCGGGGCGTCCTCGGGAACCAGGGCCGGGGCGAGCGGACCGGCGCAGTGCCCGCAGGTGGGGTCGTAGCGCCCCTCGGCCAGGTCGGCGGGGCGGCGAGGGGCTGGGCGGACGACACCGTGCCGGGCGCACTCGTAGCGTCCCTCACCGTAGACCACCATGGAGCTGGCCAGCACCAGGCGGGACACGCCGGCCCGGTGCATCGCGGCGAGCAGCACCGCCGTGCCGTAGTCGTTGTGGCTGGCGTAGTCGGGGGCGTCCGACGGGTCCAGCCCGTGCCCGACCATCGCCGCCTGGTGGCTGACCGCGTCCACCCCGGTCAGCAGCCGGTCGAGCAGCGCCGGGTCCCGGACGTCGCCGACGACCGGGGCGTGCCGGCGGGACCACTCGGGCAGCCCGCCCCCGTGCGCCTGCGGCAGCAGCGCGTCCAGGCACACCACCTGGTGCCCCTCGGCGACGAGCAGGTCCGCGACCTGCGATCCGATGAATCCGGCCGCGCCGGTGACCAGTACCCGCATGTCGGCCAGGCTAGGCCAGTCGGGCAGCCCGGCGGACCGGTACGGCGCCGCACGTCAGCACTCCGTAAGGGACCGACGGTAAGCGTTCGGTAATCCGGCGAACCGGGCCGAGGCCCGGCGAGGCCGTCTAGCGTCCCGGAGGACAGGTGCCGCACTTCAGGAGGAGCCGTGCCCGCCACGCCGTCGTCGTCCGGCCCGGACGGCCCGCGCCAGGAGTCCGGGCGCACCGGATCCGGTCCGACCGGTGCCACCCCACCCGGGTCGCCCGCCGCCCGGAACGGGACGGCCGCCCGGACCGCCGGGCCAGCCGGGTACGCCGGCCCGGCGGGGCTGTGGCGCGCGCTGGATCGGCACCGCCCGCCGGGTGCGGACGCCGTCGCCGACGCCTGGCGCAGCCCGGTACGCGGCCCGTGGCTGACCTCGGTGCTCGGCGCGGTGCTGCTCGTGACGCTGCCGCTGGTGCTGGTCACGGGTCTGCTCGACTGGATCGCCTACGGCCCCGGCCTCGACCAGGCGTTTCCCCGCGCAGTGGGTTGGCTGCGACCGCCGGTGTTCGACTGGCCGACCCGTCCGGCCTGGCTGTTCCGCCTCACCCAGGGGCTGCACGTGACGCTCGGTGTCGTGTTGGTCCCGGTGGTCCTGGCCAAGCTCTGGTCGGTGCTGCCGAAGCTGTTCGCCTGGCCGCCGGCCCGCTCGGTGGCCCAGGCGCTGGAGCGGCTGTCGTTGCTGCTGCTGGTCGGGGGGATCCTCTTCGAGACGGTCACCGGCCTGCTCAACGTCCAGTACGCGTACCTGTTCGGCTTCGACTTCTACACCGCGCACTGGTACGGCGCCTGGGTCTTCACCGCAGCCCTGGTCACCCACGGGACGATCATGCTGCCCCGGATGGTGGCCGCGCTGCGCCGGCCGGGTTCCGGTCGTACCCCGGTCGAGCGGAGCGGGCCGGAGCCGGCGGATCCCGACGCCCTGGCGGCCCGGCGGCCCGGGCCGGCCACGACGAGCCGGCGCGGGGTGCTGGCACTGACCGGCGGCGCGGCGGCGTTGCTGGCGGCGCTCACCGTCGGGCAGAGCCTGGACGGCCCGCTGCGCCGCACCGCCCTGCTGCTGCCCCGGGGCCGGCAGCCCGACGACGGGCCGAACGGCTTCCCGGTCAACCGCACCGCCGCCGCGGCCGGCATCCAACCCGAGGAGGCCGGCGAGGCATGGCGGCTGACGCTGCGCGCCGGCGGGCGCACGGTCGACCTGGACCGCTCGGCGCTGCTGGCGATGGCCCAGCACACCGCCCGGTTGCCGATCGCCTGCGTGGAGGGCTGGTCGACGTCGCAGGCCTGGACCGGGGTACGGCTGCGCGACCTGGCCACGCTGGTGGGCGCGGCGGAGCCGGCCGTCGCCCGGGTGGCCTCGCTGGAACGTACCGGCCTGTTCCGCCGGGCCGCGCTGAACGCCGGTCAGGTCCGCGACCCGGACGCGCTGCTCGCCCTGCGGGTCAACGGGGTCGACCTCTCCCCCGACCACGGCTTCCCGGCCCGGGTGATCGTGCCGGCCCTGCCCGGCGTGCACTGCACCAAGTGGGTCCGCGAGATCACCTTCGAGGAGGCCGACGGTGACTGAGTTCCGACGCCGCTACGGGGCGGCACCCGGGCACCTGCTGCTCCTGCTCGGCTGTTTCGCCGTGGCCGGCTGGGTCGTGTTGCGGCTGGCCGGGGAACCGACCGCCGGCCGGATGCTGCTGTGGTTCCTCGGCGCGGTGGTCGTCCACGACCTGGTGCTCTTTCCGGCGTACGCGCTGGTCGACCGGGCGCTGCGGGCGGTCCTGGCCGGGGGGAGGCCGGCCACGGGTCACCCGGCGGGTCGCGGGCGCCGACGACCGTCGGCGCTGAACCACGTGCGCGTCCCGGCGCTCGCGGCCGGGCTGCTGTTCCTCGTGTACCTGCCCGGTGTCCTCGGGTGGGGCGACGGTACCTACTCGGCGGCGACGGGTCTGCGACCTCGACCGATGCTGGACCGCTGGCTGGCGCTCACCGGCGTGCTCTTCGCCGCCAGCGCGGCGGTGTACGTTCTGCGCCGGCTCCGGCACGCCGTACGTGGTGCCGGCCCGGCGGCCGGTGGACCGGGTTGGCGCTGACGGGCGGCGGGGCCGGCGGTCTCCACAGACCTGCGGACCTGCCAACGCGCCCGCCCCGGCCGCTCGTGGCAGACCGGGGCGGGGCGGGTGCG
>NZ_SMKD01000011.1 GCF_004348595.1 Micromonospora sp. KC723 | reverse complement strand
TCCGGGTCGAGCACCGTGCCGCCGGCCGCGACCCTCCGCAGCCCGTCCAGGAACTCGTCGATCGCGGCCACCCGGTCCTTCAGCAGGTAGCCGATCCCGCCGCCGCCGGCGCCGCCACGGACCCCGCCGCCCGCGCTGCCGCCCTGGCCGGCACGCTCTCCGACGAGGACCTGGTCGGCCAGGTGCTGATGCCCTACGCGTACGGCAGTTCGGCCACCACGGTCACCCCCGCCTCCGCCGCCGGCAACCGGGCCCTCGGCGGCGTCGACACCCCGGCCGAGATGGTGGCGAGGTACCGCCTCGGCGGGGTGATCCTGGTCGGCTTCAGCGCCGACGACCCCACCTCCGGCAACCAGGCCACCACGAACGTCGACAGCCCCAAGCAGGTCCGCGAGCTGACCAACGGGCTGCGCGCGGCCGCCGCGAAGCTCCCCGCCGGCGCCGCCCCCCTCCTCATCGGCACCGACCAGGAGTACGGCGTGGTCACCCGGGTCACCGACGGGGTGACCATCCTGCCCAGCGCCCTCGCCGCCGGGGCGGCCGGCAAACCGGCGCTGACCGAGGCCGCCTGGCGGGCCGCCGGCAGCGAACTGGCGGCGATGGGTATCAACCTGGACTTCGCGCCGGTCGCCGACGTGCTCGCCACCCGCAGCACGGTGATCGGCTCCCGCTCCTTCGGCGCCGACCCGAAGGCCGCCTCCGCCCAGGTCGCCGCCGCCGTGCGGGGGCTGCAGAGCGCCGGGGTCGCGGCGAGCGTCAAGCACTTCCCCGGGCACGGCCTGAGCGCCGACGACTCGCACCAGGAACTGCCCGAGATCACCCAGCCCCGCGGCGAGCTGGACCGCGTCGCGTTCCCGCCGTTCGCCGGCGGCATCGACGCCGGCGCCATGGCGGTGATGTCGGCGCACCTGGACGTCAAGGCGGTCGACCCCGGCACCCCGGCCACCTTCTCCCGGAAGATGCTCACCGACGTGCTCCGCGGCCAGCTCGGCTTCACCGGCGTGGTGATCACCGACGGGATGAACATGGCGCCGGCCAAGCGGTTCCCCCCGGGCGAGGCGGCCGTCAAGGCGCTGCTGGCCGGCAACGACCTGATCCTGATGCCGCCGAACGTCGGCCAGGCGTACGACGGGCTGCTCGCCGCGCTGCGCGACGGGACGCTGCCCCGGGAGCGGCTGGTCGAGGCCGCCACCCGGGTACTGACCATGAAGTTCCGGCTCGCGGACCGGCCCGCACCGGCGATGTCCACGCTGAACAGCCCCGCGCACCGCAAGGCCGCCGACGCCCTCGCGTCCGCGGCCGTCACCATGCTGCGCGGCAACTGCGCCGCGCCCGTGCGCGGCCCGGTCACCGTCACCTCCGCGAAGGGGCGGGAGCGCACCCGGGCCGTGCTGGCCGAGGCGCTCACCGCTGCCGGAGTGCGGGTGGTGCCCCGTGGCGGCACCGAGGTGCACCTGGTCGGGTACGGCGACGGGGCCGGCGACCTGAGCGCCGGCGCGGCGGTGACCGTCGCCATGGACACCCCGTACGTGCTGGAGAAGGCGACGTCACCGATGCTGCTGGCCACCTACTCGTCCAGCGGTGCCCCGATGACCGCGCTGGCCCGGGTGCTCGCCGGCAAGGCCCGGCCGGTCGGTCGGTCGCCCGTCCCGGTGCCCGGCCTGCCCGCCACGAGCTGCGCCTGACGCCCACCGGCCCGGCGGGCGTGACGGGTCAGCCGGCGACGGCGACCGTCCGCGTTGCCGGCCCGCACCCTCCGGTGACCTGGCCCGCGGGCTGCCCGCGCCGGGCGGCGATCAGCCACTTCACGGCCGGCACCGCCGGTGGGAGGGGCGGCCGATCCAAGCCCTGTGTCCCGGACCCGAGGCGGAATCCGGATGCGGCCCGGGACGGGCGCTGGCAGGCTGCCGGCATGGGGCAGGACGCGCGGGGTTTCGCGTACATCGAACGGGCGGACGGCTCCGTGGTGATCAGCCACCACGGCCGGGCGGCCGGCACGCTGCGGGGTGGCCGTGCGGCGCGGTTCCTCGCCGAGGTCGGCGAGGAACCGCAACTGGTGATGGCCCGCTGGACGGGCAACTACCGCCGGGGCAACGAGCGGACCGCCCGCCAGCACCCTCGCAACCAGGGCTGAGACGACCGGGGGTCCTCGCTCGACGAGCGAGGACCCCCCGGTGTGTCCGGTGCTACAGCGGGATGTTGCCGTGGGCGCCCCGGGCGGCCGGAGCCGCGGCCAGCGCCTCGGCGATCCGACGCCGGGTCTCCGCCGGCTTGATGACGTCGTCCACCACGCCGATCTCCAGCGCCCGGTTCACCCCGCCGGCGACCTGGATCTGCTCCTCGATCAACTGCGCGCGCAGCGTCTCCCGCTGCTCCACCGGAGCGGCGGCGAGCTTCTTGCGGTGCAGGATGTTCACGGCCGCGCTGGCACCCATCACCGCGACCTCCGCGTTCGGCCAGGCGAAGACCGCGGTCGCGCCGAGCGAGCGGGAGTTCATCGCGATGTACGCCCCGCCGTACGCCTTGCGGGTCACCAGCGTCACCCGCGGCACCACCGCCTCGGCGAAGGCGTGCAGCAGCTTCGCTCCGCGCCGCACCACGCCGTCCCACTCCTGGCCCAGCCCGGGCAGGTAGCCGGGGACGTCGACCAGCACGATCAGCGGCACACCCAGCGAGTCACACATCCGCACGAACCGGGCGGCCTTCTCGGCGCTGGACGCGTCGAGGCAGCCACCGAGCCGCAGCGGGTTGTTGGCGATCACGCCGACCGTACGGCCGGCGAACCGGCCGAGCGTGGTGACGACGTTCGGTGCCCACTTGGCGTGCAGCTCCACGCCGGGGGCGTCGAGCAGCGCCTTGACCACCGGCTTCACGTCGTACGCCCGGTTGGTCTCGGCCGGCATCCGCGCGGCCAGGTCGTGGCTCTCGTCGCCCACCGGCACGTCGTCCGGGGAGAGCCGGCCCTGGTGCCCGAGCAGCGCGGCGAGCTTGCGGGCCTCCACCATCGCCGCGGCGTCGTCGGGGCACGTCACGTGCACCACTCCGGAGCGGCGGCCGTGCGGCTCGGGGCCGCCGAGCCGCTCCATGTCGACCTGCTCGCCGGTGACGCTGCGGACCACCTCGGGGCCGGTCACGAAGATCCGGCCAGTCCCGCTCATCACCACGATGTCGGTCAGCGCCGGACCGTACGCCGCGCCGCCGGCCGCCGGGCCGAGCACCACGGAGATCTGCGGCACCCGGCCGGAGGCCCGCACCATCGCCGCGAAGACCTGCCCGACGGCGTCGAGCGCGACCACGCCCTCGGCCAGCCGGGCGCCGCCGGAGTGCCAGAGACCGAGCACCGGCACCCGCTCCCGCACGGCGGTGTCGATCGCGTCGACGACGTGCCGGCACCCCTCGGTGCCCATCGCGCCGCCCATCCGGGTGGCGTCGGTGGCGTACGCGATCGCCGGCGTCCCGTCGATCTCGCCCCGCGCCCAGAGCACACCGGAGGTGTCCCGGGGGGCCAGCAGGCGCAGCGAACCGACATCGAACAGGGCCCGGAGCCGGACCTCGGGATCGCGGTAGTCCGTTGTCGAGGTGTCCGCGCTGACGGCGGTCGTGGTCACTTGAGCCTCCAAGGCTGTGGTCTCAGGCCCGCGTGAAGACGAGAGCCACGTTGTGGCCGCCGAATCCGAACGCGTTGTTCAGCGCGGCGGGGATCTCCATGTGGCGCGCCTCGTGTGCGGCCACCTCCAGCGTCAGACCGTCGTCCGGGTCGTCCAGGTTGATCGTCGGAGGGACGACACCGTGGCGGATGGCCAGGATGGTGGCGATCGACTCCAGCGCCCCGGCCGCGCCGAGCAGGTGACCGGTCATCGACTTGGTCGCCGCCAGCACCGGGTGGTCCCCGACGGCCTGGTGCAGCGCGCCGATCTCCAGCATGTCGCCCACCGGTGTCGACGTCGCGTGCGCGTTGACGTGCATGATGTCCATTCTGGCCACGTCGGCGTCCGCGATCGCCTTCCGGATTGCCCTGATGGCGCCCTCGCCCTCGGCGTGCGGCTGCACCATGTCGTACGCGTCGGAGGTGATGCCGGCGCCGGCGAGGCGGGCGTAAACCCGGGCGCCACGGGCGGCGGCGTGGTCTGCCCGCTCCAGCACCACGATGCCGGCGCCCTCGCCGAGGACGAAGCCGTCGCGGCCCTTGTCCCACGGGCGGGAGGCCCGTTCCGGCTCGTCGTTGCGGGTGGACATGGCCCGCATGGAACTGAACCCGGCGATCGGCAGCGGGTGGATGACCGCCTCCGTGCCGCCGGCCACCACCACGTCGGCCCGGCCGGCGCGGATGATGTCCAGCCCGAGCGCGATGGCCTCGGCGCCGGTGGCACAGGCGCTGGCCACCGTGTGCACCCCGGCCTTGGCGCCCAGTTCCAGCCCGACCCAGGCCGCCGGTCCGTTCGGCATCAGCATCGGGATGGTGTGCGGGGAAACCCGGCGCGGGCCGGACGCCTCCAGGATGTCGTCCTGGGCGAGCAGGGTGGTGGCGCCGCCGATGCCGGAGCCGACGCTGACCGCCAGCCGCTCCGGGTCCAGCCCGGAGTCGGCGAGGCCGGCGTCGGCCCAGGCCTGCTGGGCGGCGATCAGGGCGATCGCCTCGGAGCGGTCCAGCCGGCGCAACTTGACCCGCTCCAGCACCTCGGAGGGGTCGACCGCGAGTTGGGCGGCGATGCGGACGGGCAGCTGCCCGGCCCACTCCTGGGTGAGCGGACCCACCCCGGAGCGGCCGGCGAGCATGGCGTCCCAGGTCGACGTGACGTCCCCGCCCAGCGGGGTGGTCGCGCCGAGCCCGGTGACGACGACGTCGGTGCGACTCATGATCAGGACTGCGCCTCGATGTAGCTGACGGCGTCCCCGACGGTCTTGAGGTTCTGCACCTCGTTGTCCGGGATCTTGACGCCGAACTTCTCCTCCGCCGCCACCACGACCTCCACCATGGAGAGCGAGTCGACGTCGAGGTCGTCGGTGAAGGACTTCCCCTCGGCCACGTCGTCCGGGTTCACCCCGGCAACCTCTTCGAGGATCTCGGCGAGGCCGGCGGTGATCTCGTCACGGGTCATTACGGTGGGTTTCCTCTCCATAGGGTTTGTTCTTCTCCGCCGGATGGCGGGGCGGCACGGTGGGACCGGCCGGGTCTTCACGGGCAGCGGACGACCTGACCGGCGTAGGTCAGGCCGCCGCCGAAGCCGAAGAGCAGCACCGGGGCGCCCGAGGGCACCTCCCGCCGCTCGACCAGCTTGGACAGGGCCAGCGGCACGCTCGCCGCCGAGGTGTTGCCGGACTCGACGATGTCCTTGGCGATGATCGCCTGCGGGATGTTCAGCCGCTTGGCGATGCCGTCGATGATCCGGGAGTTGGCCTGGTGCGGCACGAAGGCGGCCAGCTCGGACGGGGCGACCCCGGCCCGCTCGCACGCCTGGAGGGCCAGCGGGGCCAGCTCGGTGGTGGCCCAGCGGAACACCGCCTGCCCCTCCTGCGCGACGTACGGGCGCCAGCCCTCGATGCGTACCGCGTCGCTCTTCTCCGGCACCGAGCCCCAGACCACCGGCCCGACCCCGGCCGGCTCGTCGCCGGTGGTGGCGGTGACCACCGCCGCGCCCGCGCCGTCGGCGAAGATGATGCAGGTCGAACGGTCGGTCCAGTCGGTGAAGTCGGAGAGCTTCTCCGCGCCGATGACGATCGCGTTGCGGGCCGCGCCGGCCCGGATCGCGTGGTCGACGGTGCCCAGCGCGTACGCGAAGCCCGAGCAGGCGGTGTTCAGGTCGTACGCGCCGGGGGCGGTGATGCCCAGCTTGCCGGCGACCCGGCAGGCCACGTTCGGGCTGCGGTCGATGGACGTGCAGGTGGCGACGACGACCAGATCGATGTCGGCGGCGCTGAGGCCGGAGTTGGCCAGCGCCTTGCCGGCCGCGGCGGTCGCCATGTCGGCCACCGACTCACCGTCGGCGATGCGCCGGCTGGCGATCCCCACCCGGTCCCGGATCCACTCGTCGTTGGTGTCCACGAGCTGGGCGAGGTCGTCGTTGGTCACCACCCGGGAGGGCTGGTAGTGCCCCAGCGCGAGGATCCGGCTTCCGGTGACGCTCATGCCTGGCCTCCGATACGGGCGAGGGGCTGACCCGGCGCGACCGGGTCGTCGTGGTGGGCGAGCCACTCGGTGAGCAGCCCGCTGTCGTGCGCGGTCACCTCGACCGGCCCCTGCCGGGTGGCGATGTGGCCGATCACCTGGCCGGTGCGCAGGTCCGCGCCCTCGGCCAGGGCCGTGACCGGCTCGAAGGTGCCCGCGGCGGGGGCGACGACGACCCGGAACTGGATCACCGGCTCGTGCCCGCCCGGGCCGCTGTGCCGGGCGATCAGGTCGCGGGCGGCGGGCAGGTCGTCGGGGGTGTTCAGGGTGACGATCTCCGGCACGCCGGTCGCCTTGAGCTCCCGCTTCACCAGCCCGGCCAGGGTGCCGGCCGGAGGCAGCTCGACCACGGCGGTGACGCCCAGGTCGGCCAGGGTACGCATGCACAGGTCCCAGCGGACCGGCGCGGTGACCTGGCGGACCAGCCGCTGGACCATCTCCCGGCCGTGGTTGACCGCCGAGCCGTCAAGGTTGGACAGCAGGATCCGGGCCGGGTCGGCCGGGGTGATCCCGGCGGCCACCCCGGCCAGCGTGGCCTCGGCCGGGGCCATGTACGGGGTGTGGAACGCGCCGGCCACCGACAGCCGGACCACCCTGCTCTTCGCCGGCGGCTCGGCGGCGAGTTTGTCCAGCCCGGCGACGGCGCCCGCGGCGACGACCTGGCCGGCGCCGTTGCGGTTGGCCGGGTGCAGCCCGTGCGCCTCGATGGCGGCGAGTACCTCGTCCGGGTCGCCACCGAGCACGGCGGCCATCCCCGTCGGCTCCAGCGCGCAGGCGGCGGCCATCTCCCGGCCACGTACGCCGGCGAGGGTGATCGCGCCCTCGGCCGGGAGCACTCCGGCGAGCGCGGCGGCGCCCAGCTCGCCGACGCTGTGCCCGGCGGTGACCGCGACGTCGTACATCGGCAGGTGCTCCGCGGCGAGCAGGGCGGCGGCCACCAGCAGCGGCTGGGTGCGGGCGGTGTCCTTGATCTCGTCGGCGTCGGCCTTCGTGCCGAGGTGCACCAGGTCGACTCCGGCGAGCGCGGACCACCAGCGCAGCCGTGCCTCGGTGCCGGTGAGGTCGAGCCAGGGGGTCAGGAAGCCGGGTTTCTGGGAACCCTGGCCGGGTGAGAGTACGGCGAGCACGTCTATGACTCTCCTGGATACGCGTGGGTAGCGCTGTGCCGGCACCAACCAAGCCGCACTAGAACCTTTGGAGGGATCCTACAAACATCAACGGCGACCATCGCCCGGCTGTGACGTTTTCCGGATGATTGGGGGCAATGTCGGGCTCGGCACGATTGAGACGCTCGGGACCACCGGGTCGAGCCGACCCACCGTGAGCGCCACCTGGAGCGCGAACGCGTCCCGGGCGGCCAGGGGTGAGAAGCCGGTCACCTCCGAGATGCGGCGCAGCCGGTAGCGGACCGTGTTCGGGTGTACGAAGAGCGACCGCGCGGCGCTCTCCAGCGTCCCGCCGGCGGCGAAGAAGGCGTCCAGCGTCTCCAGCAGCTCGCCGCCGGCGCGTACCAGCGCCGCGTACACGTCGTGCCGCAGCCGCCGACGGGCCTCGGCGTCGCCGGCCAGGGCCCGCTCGGGCAGCAGGTCCGCCGCCGACACCGGGCACGGCGCGGTCGGCCAGGCCGGCGCCGCCCGGAAACCGGCGAGCGCGGCCCGCGCCGACTCCGTCGCCTCGTCCAGACTGGGTACGGCCGGCCCCACGACCACCGGCCCCTCGCCGAAGGCGGGCAGCAGCTTCTCGGTGGCGGCGAGCGGATCGGCGGCCCCGCCGAGCACGATGACCAGCCGGTCGCCGTGCACGCCGCCGATCACCTCCACCCCGATCCGTCGGGCCTGCCGGTAGACCGTGTGCAACACGGCGGCCACCTCACCGCCCGGGGAACGGCCCACCGCCACCGCCACCGGAGGGGCGTCCGCCCAGCCGAGCGCCGCCGCCCGGCTGGCCAGCACGTCCGGGGAGTCGCCGCGCAGCAGCGCGTCCACCAGCAGTGCCTGCAAGCGCGCGTCCCACGAGCCGCGGGACTCGGCGGCGCGGGCGTACACCCGGGCGGCGGCGAAGGCGATCTCCCGGGAGAAGCGCAGCACCGCCTCCCGCAACCGCTGCTCCTCACCCTGCACGGCCAGGTGCCCCACCTGCTCCTCGACCACGTCGATGGTCACCTTGATCAGCGCCACGGTCTGCTGGAGGGTGATCGAACGGGCCAGGGCCTGCGGGGCGGTGGCGAAAACCTCGTCGGAGACCTCCTGGGTGGCGTCCGGCGTGCCGCCGCCGCCACGCAGCCACTGCACCAGGGACCGGACGCCGGCCTGCGCCACCAGCATCACCCAGGACCGCTGGTCGGCCGGCAGCTCGCGGAACCAGGGCAGGGTCTCGTCCATCCGGGACACGCTCGCGGTGGCCAGCGCCCCCGCCGCCCGCTCGATCCGGCGCAGCGTGGCCGCCAGTTCCGTCCCGCCCGGCTCGCTCACCGTCTCAGCCTGTCACGTTCTGACCAGCTCCTGGACGCGGGGCGGGCGGTAGCGCGGATCTCTTCCGCCGTTGCCGGAAGCGGTACGGCCGGGCGGCGTCGCCGTCCTGAACCGCCTGGTCGCCTCCCCGCGCCGGAAAGACGATCTTCGCGCCGCCGTGACGCCGGCACCCGGGTACGTGCCGCACGCGCCGTCGGTGCCGGCCAGTACGGTGGCACTGCCGCCGGGGCGATCTCCCGGCGCGACGCGAGCGTGAGGAGACCGGGATGGCGCACGGGGAGGCCGACCACGGCTGCGCCCAGGACGAGTCCTGCCGGCCGGGCCACCACGACCAGCCGGGGCAGGTCCGGCCCCACCGCCGGCTGGCCGCGGCACCCTGCCCGACCGAGCAGGCCCCCCGGGGAGCCGAACGGGTCGACGACCAGCCGGCGGTGCCGCGGCAGCGAGCCGGCCAGGACCGGCCCGAGGCGGGCGGCGGCGTGGGAACCGAACCGGCCGCACCGCAGCCGCCGCGCGGCGTCGAGCCGGCCGGGCCCGGGGAGGCCGGCCGGGACGCGTCGCGTGGCTGCCGCAGCGAGTTGGCCGGGTGGGCCGGCGCGCACCGGCACGGGCCGGTTCGCCCCGAGCGCCGTCCCGTCCGCCGGGAACGGCCGCCACACCGCTGGTGCTGACCGCCCGCCGGTTGCCCGGCCAGTAGCGTGAACGCGTGAAAGCGATCGCGATCGACGCGTACGGCTCGGCCGACCGGCTCGCCCTGCGGGACCTTCCGGACCCACCCGTGGGCCCGGACACGGTCCTGGTGAGGGTGCGGGCCGCCGGGGTCAACCCGGTCGACTGGAAGGTCCGCGAGGGGCTCCTCGCCGCTGCCATCCCCGGCCACTTCCCGCTGGTGCCCGGCTGGGACGCCGCCGGCGTGGTGGCGGCGGTCGGCCCGGCGGTGAGCGGGTTCTCCGTCGGTGACGAGGTGGTCGGGTACGTCCGGCGCGACCACATCCAACACGGCACGTACGCCGAGCTGGTGCCGGCTCCGGAGCGCTGCCTGGCGGACAAGCCGGTACGGGCGACCTGGGCCGCCGCGGGCGGGCTGCCGCTGGCCGGGCTCACCGCGTACCAGGCGTTGCGGGCGACCCGTACCGGCGCGGGGGACACCGTGCTGGTGCACGGCGCCGCGGGCGGGGTGGGACACCTGGCGGTGCAACTCGCCCGGGCGCTCGGCGCCGACCGGGTGATCGGCACGGCGGGCGAGGCCAACCACGACTTCGTCCGCTCGTTCGGCGCCGAGCCGGTCCACCACGGCGCCGGGCTGGCCGACCGGGTCCGCGCGGTCGCGCCCGACGGGGTGGACGTGGCGCTCGACCTGTTCGGCGGGGAGGCGTTGGACGTCTCCGCCGAGCTGCTGTCCCGCCCGGGCCGGCTGGTCTCCACCGCCGACCCGGAGCACGTCGCCCGGCTGGGCGGCAGCTACCTCTTCGTCAAGCCGTCCACCCCGGACCTGACCGTGCTGGCCGGCCTGGTCGACGCCGGGCGGCTGACCGTGCACGTCGAACGGACGTTCCCGCTCGCGCAGGCCGCGGCGGCCCAGCGCCTGGTGCGGGCCGGGCACGTCCGCGGCAAGGTGGTGCTGGAGGTCTAGGCCGCCGGCCGGGCCCGTTCAGCGGGTGCGGTGGCGGACCAGCAGGGCGATCCCGGCCAGCCCGGTGGTGATCACGAGCACCACGCCCAGGTTGAGCAGCAGCAGGCGCTGGAGTTCACCGATCGCGGTGTCGATGTCCCGGGCCGGGTTGATCGCGTCCTCCGGGATGACCCGCTCGCCACCGCCGATCCCGCCGCTGAGCGTGTCGAACTGCCGCTCCAGCGGAACCCCGGCGTGACGCAGGGTCTCGGACATGTTGAGCCGGCCGAGGAACCAGCCCGCGCTGGTCTTGCGCCCGTCGGGCTGCTTCGCCGGCCGGTAGGCCCGGGGCCCGCCCTTGGCCAGCGGGTAGAGGTCGAAGGTCTGCTTCGGTGTCTCTCCGGCGAACACCACGACCGTGTACTTCGGACCGAGGTCGGCGGCCTTGGGGCCGGTGGGCGCACCGGTGCGGCCGAACCAGTTGACCTGGTCGATGACCGCGAGCACGAGGGTGGACTGGGTGTCGGAGCGCAACCGCAGCGGCTCGCGGAGCCCGACGCCGGTGATGTCCACCCCGGGTGCCGGCTTCGGTGCGGCCCCGGCGGCACCGGCCCGGGCCGGCACAGCCGTGCCGAGGCTCAACACCACGGTCGCCGCCGCTGCCGCGAGCACCCCGAGCATCCGCCTCGTCCGTCCGACCATCGCCGCCTCCTCGCCCCGTTCGATGGATGGCTGTGCTGCAGGTCACGCGTTGGTGTGCCGACGGCGGTGACCATGCCCGTGGGCGGGTGCCCACCGCAGAGACTCCGTGGAACGGCGATCGGTTGCAGCTGCTCGACCAGTGTGTGGAACTATTTGCGATCCGGATCCGACTAATGGCCAGCCGTTGATCAGCGGCCGGATCTTACCTTTGCGGAGGGACTCATGGGGGGCAGGGTCGCACGTGTGGCGCGTGCCACGCCAGTCGTTATGGGCGCGGCGCTCGGTGTGTCGCTACTGCTGCCGGCGACGCCGGCGGCGGCGCACAACTCGCTGACCGGCAGCAACCCGGCCGACGGGGCTCGGGTGGCGACCGCGCCGGCCCAGGTGGAGCTGCGGTTCCTGTCGAAACTGGACCCGGCCACCACGACGATCACCGTGGTCGGCCCGGGTCGCGTGGCGGCCGCCGGCGGCGCGCCGCGCTTCACCGGCGACCGGGTCCGGGTGCCGTTCGCTCCCGGGCCGGCGGGCGAGTACGTCGTTGGTTACCAGGTGGCGTCCGGCGACGGCCACCCGGTGAAGGGGGAGGTGACCTTCACCCTCACCACCGGGGCCTCGGCGCCCGCTGCGGGCGCCACCCCGTCGCCGACCGGGTCCGCCGCCGTGCCGACGGCCCCGTCGGGTGCCGGTACCCCGACCGGGGGTGCCTCCGCCACCGCCGAGCCTGCCTCGGCCACCGCCGAGGACGGGAGCGCTCCGGTCTGGCCCTGGCTGCTCGGCGCCGGGCTGGCCGTGGCGCTCGGCGGCGCGCTGCTGCTGCGCCGCCGACGGTCCTGAGCCGTCCGGGCCGGACGCGTCCGTACGGTCAGACCAGGCGGACCCGGGCGGCGCGCAACCGGGCCAGGGTGCGCTCCCGGCCGAGCACCTCCAGCGACTCGAACAGCGGCAGCCCGACGGTACGGCCGGTGACCGCGACCCGGACCGGCGCCTGCGCCTTGCCCAGCTTCAGGCCGCGCTCGGCGCCGACCGCCTCCAGGGTCGACTTCAGCGCGTCGGCGTCCCAGGGCTCCAGCCCCTCGTACCCGGCGATCGCCGCGTCCAGCAGCTCGGCCGCGCCCTCCTTCATGGCCTTGGCCCAGGCCGCCTCGTCGGTCAGCGGGTCGGCCACGAAGAGGAAGTCGACGTTCGGCACGATCTCGCTGAGCACCGCGATCCGGGTCTGCGCCAGCGGTGCCACCCTGGCGAACGCCTCGGCGTCGAACTCCTCCGGCTGCCACGGCGGCGGGGCGATGGTGTCGGTGCCGGTCAGCCACGGCTGGCAGGCGGCGACGAACTCGTCGACGGGCAGCGCGCGGATGTACTCGCCGTTGAACGCGCGCAACTTCTTCTCGTCGAAGAACGCGGGGGAGGGGTTGACCTCCGTCAGCCGGAACTCCTCCTCGATCACCGACCAGGGCACGATCTCCCGATCGCCCGACGGCGCCCAACCGAGCAGCATCAGGTAGTTGCGCATCGCGTCGGCGAGGTAGCCCTCGTCCCGGTAGGCCTCCAGGGCCACCTTGTCGCGGCGCTTGGACAGCTTCTGCCGCTTCTCGTTGACCACCACCGGCACGTGCGCCCAGACCGGCGGCTTGACCCCGAGCGCGTCCCAGAGCAACTGCTGCTTCGGGGTGTTGGGCAGGTGCTCCTCGGCCCGGATCACGTGGGTGATCCCCATGGTCAGGTCGTCGACGACGTTGGCCAGCAGGAACACCGGGGAGCCGTCGCCGCGGGCGATGACGAAGTCCTCGATGAGCCGGTTCTCGAAGGTGGGCTCGCCGCGGATCAGGTCGACCACCACGGTCTCGCCCTCGTCCGGGGTACGGAAGCGCAGCGCGCGCCCCTCGCCCGGGCCCAGGCCACGGTCCCGGCAGTAGCCGTCGTAGCCGGCGTACTGCGATCCGGTGCGCGCCTGCACGGCCTCCCGGGTGCAGTCGCAGTAGTAGGCGCGGCCGGCGTCGTGCAGCCGCTGCGCGGCGGCGCGGTGCTCGGCGGCGTACGACGACTGGAAGTACGGGCCCTCGTAGCTGCCGCGGCTGATGCCGATCCAGTCCAGCGCCGACAGGATGCCCTCGGTCCATTCGGGCTTGTTGCGTGCGGCGTCGGTGTCCTCGATGCGCAGCACGAACACCCCGCCCTGCTGCTTGGCGTAGATCCAGTTCTGCAGCGCCGAGCGGGCGCCGCCGACGTGGAACATACCGGTCGGGGAAGGGGCGAAGCGCACACGTACCGTCACGTCCACCAGCCTACGGCCGACCGTGACGGGATTCCGCCAGGGGGCGGGCCGCCTCGGCCGCGCTCCGCCCCGCCCCGCCGCCCGAGGGTCAACGTACGCCGCGGATCTTGAGGACCAGGGCGCTGCCGAACACGGTGATCACCGCGGTGACCGCGTAGAGCGCCGGGTAGCCGCCCAGGTGCACCACGATCGGGGCGGAGATCGCCGGGCCGAGCACCTGCGGGGCCGAGTTCGCGATGTTGATCACGCCGAGGTCCTTGGCCCGGTCGGTGGCCCGGGGCAGCACCTCCGTGATCAGCGCCGCGTCCACCGACAGGTAGACCCCGTAGCCGGCGCCGAGCAGCAGCGCGGCGGCGATCGCCACCGGCCAGACCGGGGCGATCGCGAGCATCAGCGCGGCCACCGCCATCACCAGCCCGGAGACGATCACGTAGATCTTGCGCCGTCCGGAGCGGTCCGAGAGCATCCCCGCCACCACGGCGGTGAGGATCATGCCGAGCGTGTAGAGCAGGATAAGCGTCAGCAGCGCGCCCTCGGGGTCGGGATGGCGCACCCCGTCGGTGAGGAAGTACAGCAGGTACAGCGTGCCGAGGGCGTTGCCGATCTGGACCAGGAACCGGGTGATCCAGGCCCAGGCGAAGTCGGGGTGCCGGCGCGGGCTGATCCACATCGAGGCGGCCAGGGTCCGCAGCCGTAGCGCCGGCCGGTGCTCCCGGGGCAGCGGGTCGTCGGCGGTGAGCAGCGTGAACGGCAGCGACAGCACCAGCATCGCGGCGGCGATCGCGGCGTACCCGGCGGCGTTGCCGGTGACCACCGCGGTGACCAGTACCGCGCCGACCACCAGGCCGAGCGCCTGGGGGATGCCGACCCAGCCGGACACGCCGCCGCGTTGGGTGACCGGCACCCGGTCGGGGATGGCGGCGGTCAGGCTGGCCAGCATCGCGTTGAAGCACACCTGGGCGGCCACCCAGCCCAGCGCCACCCCGGCGATGGTCTGTTGCCGGGCCAACAGCAGCAGGGCGAGCGCGCCGAGCACCCCGCCACCGGCGGTCCAGACGTGCCGCCGGCCGAACTCCCGGCCGCCCAGCCGCAGGCAGGTACGGTCGGACAGTGCCCCCGCGAGGGGGTTGGCGAGCACCGCGGCCAGCGCGCCGAGGCCGGTCACCACGGCCAGCATGGCCTCCTTGTCGGCCGGGGCGATGCGTTCCACCTGCTGCGGCAGCAGCACCTGGATCGGGGTGAAGAAGGCCATCCAGACGCCGAGGTTGGCGGCGAAGATGAGCGCGACCCAGTTGCGGCGGACCGGGACGTGCGGTTCGGCGAGCGCCGCCGGCAGCGAGGTCGGTGTCGGGTCGACGGTGGTCACGGCCGGTCCCGGTTGTCCGCGATGAGGTCGCGGTACCACGCGTACGAGGACTTGGGCGTGCGGACCAGGGTGTCGAAGTCGACGTGCACCAGCCCGAAGCGCTTGGAGAAACCTTCCGCCCACTCCCAGTTGTCGAGCAGGGACCAGACGAAGTAGCCGGTGATGTCGACGCCGGCGTCGATCGCCGCGCGGACGGCCCGCAGGTGCCCGTCGAGGTACGTGATCCGTTCCGGGTCGTGCACCCGCCCGTCGGCGTCCGGCACGTCGTCGTACGCGCAGCCGCCCTCGGTGACCTGGATCGGCGGGAGGGCGTCGCCGTACCGCTCCTTCAGCCCGGTGAGCAGGTCACGCAGCCCGTCGGGGACGACCGGCCAGTCGAAGGCGGTGCGCGGGTACCCGTCCAGCGGCACCATCTCGAAGGGAAGCGGGGAGCCCTCCTCGGGGGCCCGGATCCCGGTGGGGTTGTAGTAGTTCACCCCGAGCACGTCGATCGGGGCGGCGATGACGTCGAGGTCGCCGTCGCGGACCACCGTCGGCTCGACGCCGGGCGGGTAGCCCAGGCCCAGCAACGGGTCGGTGAAGAGCCGGTTGTGCAGCGCGTCGTACGTCGCGCCGGCTACCCGGTCGGCGTCGGTGTCGCCGCGCAGCATCACCGGCGAGTAGTTGTTGGCGATCGCCACCGGGCTGGTGCTGTGGGCGCGCAGCGCGGCGACGGCGAGCCCGTGGCCGAGCAGTTGGTGGTGGGCCACCGGGAAGGCGTCGAAGAGCAGGGCTTCGCCCGGGGCGTGCTCTCCCGTGCCGTGGCCGAGGCTCATGTGGATGAACGGCTCGTTGAGGGTGATCCAGAGCTTCACCCGGTCACCGAGGCGGGCGGCGACCAGGTCGGCGTACTCGGCGAAGCGGCCGGCGGTGTCCCGGTTGAGCCAGCCGCCGGCGTCCTCCAGCGGCTGCGGGAGGTCCCAGTGGAACAGGGTGGCGACCGGGTCGATGCCGGCGGCGAGCAGGTCGTCGACGAGGCGTTCGTAGAAGTCCAGGCCGGCCTGGTTGGCCGCCCCGGTGCCGCCGGGCTGCACCCGGGGCCAGGCGACGGAGAACCGGTACGCCGAGATGCCGAGGCCCGCCATCAGCGCCACGTCCTCGGCGTGCCGGTGGTAGTGGTCGCAGGCCACGTCACCGGTGCTGCCGTCGGCGATCCGGCCCGGGGTGTGGGCGAAGGTGTCCCAGATGGACAGTCCGCGCCCGCCGGCGTCGGCACCACCCTCGATCTGGTACGCCGAGGTGGAGACTCCCCAGCGGAAACCGGCGGGAAACCGGGGTTGCGGCGTCGTCATGAACCCTCCCGAGAAACGTGAATCGTGTTCGGGACTCTATGGCGCGAAGCGTCGTCGCGCCATAGGCCGTCGACGATGATGTGGCAAGGGTTTTCGGCGTGTCTTTACGGAACCTGTCCCGTTACGTCCGATTTTGCGCATAGAGTGCGGAATATCGCGGATGTCCTCAATGGGGGAAGATAGAAATGATCCTCGTGGAACGCAGTGCGCACGTGATGGCGCCGGTGGAAGCGGTCTGGGACGTCGTACAGCGGGCCGAGCAACTGCCGGCCTGGCTGGCGGGAGTCCGTGCGGCGGAGGTCCTCTCGGGGGAGGGCTTCGGCCGGCGGCAGTTGGTCCAGGCCGGGCGCGGAACGGCGCACGAGGCGGAGGTGATCGCCTATCAGGAGCCGACCCTGATCGGCTGGCGGGAGCGGGCCAAGGGCGCCGGCGCCCGGGCGGAGGCACGCACCGAGATCTACGTCCAGCTCACTCCCGACGAGGAGGAGGGCGGGACGGTCGTGCGGCTCATCGTCGTACGGTGGCCGGCCGGTCCGGTCAAGGCGGCCCTGCTCCGGCTCGGGCTGCGTCGGGTCGGCGCCGACCTGGAGGAGTCGCTGGCCCGGCTCACCGATCTGGCCGCCGTCGGCTGAGCAGGTCACGTCCTGCGGCGTCCCCGCGACGGCGGTGGCCCGGCGTCACCACCAGGGGCGGCCGGACCACCGCCGGCTGCTGCGGGGGACGCGGGCCGGCCACGTCGCCGGCCGGCTGGCTCAGGCGGTCACGGTGAACTCCGCGACATGCACCACGTCGCGGTGCCGGAACTCGAAGAACAGCCGGTAGGTGCCCGCCGACGGCACCGTCACGCCGAACGCCACCACCGACTCGGGCCGGCTCGCCGCCGCCGGATGGACGTGCAGGTAGGCCAGGTCGCCGTGGCGCAACGCCACCAGGTGCCCGTACGCTCCCAGGTGCGGTTGCAGGTCGTCGACCGGTTTGCCGTCCCGGCCCAACCAGACCAGCACCTGGTTCGACTCGCCCGGGCGCAGGCCGCCGTCGAGGGTGACCGTGTAGCCGTCCACGACGATCGTCTCCTGCGGCTCGGCCGGCGGCCGGGGCGCGTACCGGCCGGGGACCGGCACGTCGACGCCGAGGGTGACCGCCCGGTCGGCGTCGGCGGGCCAGAAGTCGGCGATCGCCCGCAACGGGCCGGGCGCCTCCGGGGTGACCCGCACCCGCCAGACCCCGTCGGGGGACAGCTCCGGGTGCACGTGCCGGTAGCCGGTCAGGTCCCGGCCGACCAGGACCAGGTGCATCAACCGCTCGTGGGTGGTCCGGAACCGGGTCACCGGCGCGCCCGTGGCGTCGACGATCCGGAAGGCCAACTCGCCGGCGCGGCCCGCGCTCAGCGCGGGAGGGTCCAGGGCGAGGGTGTAGCCGTCCTGCGACACCTGGAGGCCACCGGGGGCGTGGGCGGCGTGGGCGGCCGGCTGGGGCGCCGCCGACCGGGCCGGGGCGGGCCCGGCGTCGAGCCGCCCAGCCACGAAGCCGAGCGCCAGCGTCAACCCCAGCACCAGCCCGGTGGCCAGGTACCGGGACCACCGGCCGGACGCCGCGTTCGTCCGGCCGTCGCCCGCGTCGGCCGGGAGGGGGCGCCCCGGCCGGGGCGCCCCCTCGACGTCGGCCGGCGCTACCGGGGGGTCGCTGGTCGCGGTCACGACAACCGGGGCCGCAGGACGAAGAGTCCCTGCTCGATGCCGCTGACCACGACGACGCCGCTCGGGAAGTACGGGTAGACGCTCCACGCCCCGTTCATCGAGCTGCTGTCGCTGGACGGGTAGATGTCGAAGTACCCGGCCTCCGTCGCCCGGCCGGCCGTCACCTCACGAAGGTCCAGGATGCGCAGCCCGGCCCGGTAGTTGGCCTGGTAGCTGTAGTTGCCCTTGACGTACTGGTTGTGGTCGGTGGCCTTGACGCCGGAGGGCGCGCTGTAGGTGCCGATGTGCCGGGGCGCGTCCAGATCGGCCAGGTCCCAGATGTACGTCTGGGTGTTGACCCCGCGCCGGGACTCGTCCAGCTCGTCGTCGAGCAGGAAGTACCGCTGGTTCTCGGTGAACCACCCCTGGTGGGTGTAGGCGTGGCCGGCGTACCCGATCCGGGAGAGCTGGCGCGGCGCCGACTTGGTCGTCACGTCCACCACGGTCACCGTGTCCTCGTTGGAGTTCACACAGATCTCCCGCCCGGTGTACGTGGTGTCCGGGCCCCGGTAGACGACGCACTGGGTGTCGTGGGTGTACCCGTCGTTGCTGACGCAGCCGGCCTGGGTGGGCGACTTCGGGGTGCGGATGTCCACCATGTGCAACCCGCCGGAGCAGGTGTTCGAGCCCACCGCGTAGGCGTACCCGGTCTCCTCGTTGATCGCGATGTTGTGGGAGTTGCCGAAGCGGGCGTAGTGCACGTCCGCCGTCCAGGTCCGCGGCGTGGTGACGCCCCGCAGCCGGGTCAGGTCGAAGACCTGCATCCCGTGGCCGGAGACGTCGGCCACCACGTAGGCGTGGTTCTTGTAGACCTTGATGTCCCGCCAGATCGCGGTGCGGTTCTGGTGGGCGGGCAGGTTGCCCAGGTAGACCGGGGCGGTCGGGTTGGACACGTCCACGAACGAGGTGCCGTTGCGGCGGCCGACCAGCGCGTACTCCTTGCCGGTGGCGCTGTCGGTCCAGCCCCAGATGTCGTTGGCCTGGCTGCCGCCCATGTTCGCCAGCGGCATGAACGACAGCAGGTCCACGTTGCGGCACGGGTAGCCCGCCGCCTGGCCGTTGGCGCAGGTCACCTCGGCGGCGGCGGCCATCCGCTGGGTCGGCTCGCGTTGCGCCATGAACTCCTGCGCCGAGGCGCGCCCGGCGGGCGTGTCCGGCGAGTGCGCCACCGATGCTGCCCCTGGCCCCAGCATCGACACCGTCAGTGTGCCGATCGCCAGGGCGATTCCGATCCGGACGACTCGCATGTCGCCTCCCCACCGTCGCGCCGACCGGGGTCGGTGCCGCGATCGTTGGTGGACCGGCGCGACGGAGTGGCCCACCGGCCCAGGCATCGCGCTTATGGCGCGACGCCCTGAACGCGCCGACATTTATCGAGGATTGTGAACGGCCCACCGGTTCTTGACAAGATGGACAGTGAACATCGCTCGCGTAACCGCCGGACGAACAGGGGCCCGGCGCACCGCGCCGGGCCCCTGCGTCGTACTGGGGTGGATCAGCTGTCGCCGCCGGTCTCGCCGACCGGGGCGGCGTTCACGTCGTCGATGGCGTACTTCTTGGCCGCCTCGGCCGGCACGTTCGCCGGCACCGCGCCGCGCAGCGCGAGCTGCCGCAGCGTGGCGACCGCCACCGACTCGGCGTCGACGTGGAAGTGCCGGCGCAACGCGTGCCGGGTGTCCGACAGGCCGAAGCCGTCGGTGCCGAGCGAGGTGTAGTCACCGGGCACCCAGCGGGCGATCAGATCCGGCACCGCGCGCATCCAGTCGCTGACCGCGACCTTCGGCCCGTCGGCGTCGGCCAGCTTCCGCTGCACGTACGGCACCCGCGGCTCGCCGCCCGGGTTCAGCAGGTTGTGCTCCTCGCACTCCACCGCGTCGCGGCGCAGCTCCGTCCAGGAGGTCACCGACCAGACGTCGGCGGCGACTCCCCAGTCCTGGGCGAGCAACTGCTGCGCCTTGAGCGCCCACTGCATGCCCGTGCCGGAGGCCAGGATGTTGGCCTTCGGGCCGTCGACCTGGGGGGCCGGCGAGTAGCGGTAGATGCCCTTGAGCAGGCCCTCGACGTCCACCTGCGCCGGCTCGGCCGGCTGGTGGATCGGCTCGTTGTAGACGGTGAGGTAGTAGAAGATGTTCTCCTGCTCCTGGCCGTACATCCGGTGCAGGCCGTTCTCCACGATGTGCGCGATCTCGAACGCGAACGCCGGGTCGTACGCGACCACCGCCGGGTTGGTGGCCGCCAGCAGCAGCGAGTGGCCGTCCTCGTGCTGGAGACCCTCACCGTTGAGCGTGGTCCGGCCGGCGGTGGCGCCGAGCACGAAGCCACGGGTCATCTGGTCCGCCGCGGCCCAGAAACCGTCGCCGGTGCGCTGGAACCCGAACATCGAGTAGAAGATGTACATCGGGATCATCGGCTCGTCGTGCGTGGCGTACGAGGTGCCGGCGGCGGTGAACGAGGCGACCGAGCCGGCCTCGTTGATCCCCTCGTGCAGGATCTGCCCGACGGTCGACTCCTTGTACGACAGGAACAGCTCCCGGTCGACCGAGGTGTACCGCTGACCGTGCGGCGAGTAGATCTTGGCGGTCGGGAAGATGGAGTCCAGGCCGAAGGTGCGGGCCTCGTCCGGGATGATCGGCACCCAGCGCTTGCCGAACTCCTTGTCCTTCATGAGGTCCTTGAGCAGGCGGACGAAGGCCATCGTGGTGGCCACCTTCTGCTTGCCCGAGCCGCGCTTGATGTCGGAGAACTTCTCCGAGCCGGGAATGGCCAGCGACCTGTGGGTCGTGCGCCGGGTCGGCAGGTATCCGCCGAGCTGCTGGCGCCGCTCCTTGAGGTACGCGATCTCGTCGGACTTCTCACCCGGGTTCAGGTACGGCGGGAGGTACGGGTTCTCCTCCAGCACCTTGTCCGGGATGTCCAGGTAGAGCCGGTCGCGGAAGAGCTTGAGGTCCTCCAGCGTCAGCTTCTTCATCTGGTGGGTGGCGTTGCGGCCCTCGAAGTGCGAGCCCAGCGTCCAGCCCTTGATGGTCTTGGCGAGGATGACCGTCGGCTGACCGGTGTGCTCGGTCGCCGCCTTGTACGCCGCGTACAGCTTGCGGTAGTCGTGGCCGCCCCGCTTGAGGTTCCAGATCTCGTCGTCGGACAGGTCCTCGACCATCTTGCGGGTGCGCGGGTCACGGCCGAAGAAGTGCTCCCGCACGTACGCCCCGGACTCCGCCTTGTAGGTCTGGTAGTCACCGTCGGGCGTGGTGTTCATCAGGTTGACCAGCGCGCCGTCGGTGTCGGCGGCCAGCAGCGGATCCCACTCCCGACCCCAGACCACCTTGATGACGTTCCAGCCGGCGCCCCGGAAGAACGCCTCCAGCTCCTGCATGACCTTGCCGTTGCCCCGGACCGGGCCGTCCAGCCGCTGCAGGTTGCAGTTGATCACGAAGGTGAGGTTGTCCAGCTCCTCGCGGGCGGCCACCCCGATCGCGCCGAGGGTCTCCGGCTCGTCCATCTCGCCGTCGCCGAGGAACGCCCAGACATGCTGCTGGGAGGTGTCCTTGATGCCCCGGTGGTGCAGGTAACGGTTGAACCGCGCCTGGTAGATGGCGTTGAGGCCGCCCAGCCCCATGGAGACGGTGGGGAACTCCCAGAAGTCCGGCATCAGCCGGGGGTGCGGGTACGACGGCAGCCCGCCGCCCGGGTGGGACAGCTCCTGCCGGAAGCCGTCGAGCTGGTCCTCGGTCAGCCGGCCCTCCAGGAACGCCCGCGCGTACATGCCGGGGGAGGCGTGGCCCTGGTAGAAGATGTGGTCGCCGCCGCCGGGGTGGTTCTTGCCCCGGAAGAAGTGGTTGAAGCCCACCTCGTAGAGCGAGGCGGAGCTGGCGAAGGTGGAGATGTGCCCGCCGACGCCGATCTCCGGGCGCTGCGCCCGGTGCACCAGCATCGCCGCGTTCCACCGGACGTACGCCCGGATCCGCCGCTCGACGTGCTCGTCACCCGGGAACCACGGCTCGCGTTCCGGCGGAATGGTGTTGATGTAGTCGGTGGTGGTCAGCGACGGCACCCCGACCTGGCGCTCGCGGGCCCGCTCCAGCAGGCGCAGCATGACGTAGCGGGCGCGCTTTGTCCCGCGCTCGTCGATGACACCGTCGAGCGACTCGACCCATTCGCCGGTCTCTTCTGGGTCGATGTCCGGAAGCTGGCTCGGCAGACCAGCGGTGATCACCGGGCGCTTGCGTTCCGTAGCCACAGGCGTTCCCTCGGTTGTGTGTGGGATAGGTCTCTGCCGCCATCCTGCCCTCTGGTGGTACCCGCCGTCACGTCCACCGGCAGGAGACGCGACGCTCGACACAGGTACCGACCAGTAACTTTGCGCGGTCGGCGGGGCCGCCCACCGCGGCGGGGACAGCGGCGGCGGGGGCGGCGGGTTGGCCGGTGCGGCAGAATGCCTCTGTGCGCAGTGAGGTGATCACCGTTAGGACCGGATCCCGGCCGACCGTCCTGGACATCACCGCCGAGGCCGAGCGGTTCGTCGCCGGGCAGGGCGACGGGCTGCTGCACGTCTTCGTCCCGCACGCCACCGCCGGCCTGGCGATCATCGAGACCGGGGCCGGGTCGGACGACGACCTGCTGCGCGCCCTCGACGACCTGCTCCCCACCGACGACCGGTGGCGGCACCGGCACGGCTCGCCCGGCCACGGCCGCGACCACGTGCTGCCCGCCGTCGTCCCGCCGTACGCGACGCTGCCCGTGCTGGGCGGGCGGTTGCAGCTCGGCACCTGGCAGTCGGTCTGCCTGGTCGACACCAACGGCGACAACGTGAGCCGCCAGGTCCGCTTCTCCTTCCTCCCGGGCTGACCCGGCCGGAGGCCCTCCCCGGCCGGGCCCGACACCCCGCCGCCCGGGTCAGCGGCCCGAGGTCTCCGTCTCGACGGTGTGGCGGTCCTGGTCGACCTCGCCTGCCAGGCCGCGGGCGGCCACCGGCGGCCGGTCGTACGTCTGGTGCAGGCCAGGAACCCGGTCCTCGATCGCGAACGACGCGCGCACGTGCGCGGGGGCGTCCGGTCGGGTCACGTACGGCAGCACCGCGAAGTCGGCGGTGAGCCGCGCCGGGGTGATCGTGGTCCGGACGAAGCCGCGCAGGTTGTTCTGGAAGCGCAGGTGCGGGTTCGTCCTCAGCCACGGGTGCGAGCCGCTGGCGGAGTCGAAGCCGTCGCCGCCCGAGGTGACCGACGAGCAGACCAGTTCGCTGCCGACCGTGCGGGAGGTCGGGTCGCTGTAGTCGAGCTTGAGGTCGCTGGCCCAGTGCGCGTGCACGTCACCGGTGAGCACCACCGGGTTGCGTACCCCGGCGGCCACCCAGCCCCGGGTGATCCGCTCCCGGGAGGCGAGGTACCCGTCCCAGGCGTCCATGCTGGTGACGGTGAGCGGCCCGGCGTCGCGGTCCCGCTGGGCGAAGAAGACCTGCTGACCGAGGAGATCCCAGCGGGCCTCCGAGCGGCGGAAGCCGTCCAGCAGCCACGCCTCCTGCTGCGCGCCGGTGATCGACCGGGTCGGCTCGGCGGCGGCGGCGCAACTCCGGTACCCGTCGCCGCAGGCCTGGTCGTCGCGGTACTGCCGGGTGTCGAGCAGGTGGAAGTTGGCCAGCCGCCCCCACCGCACCCGCCGGTAGAGCTGCATGTCGATGCCGCGCGGCACCGACGTGCGCCGCAGCGGCATGTTCTCGTAGTACGCCTGGAACGCCGCGGCCCGCCGGGCGAGGAAGTCCGGGTCCGGTTCCTCGGGCACCTCGTCGGCCCAGTTGTTCTCGACCTCGTGGTCGTCGAAGACCACCAGCCACGGCGCGACGGCGTGTGCCGCCTGGAGGTCGGCGTCGGTCTTGTACTGGGCGTGCCGCTGCCGGTAGTTGGCCAGCGTGCGGGTCTCCGGCCCCTCGTGGCCGCGCGGCCGGGTCGGCCCGACCTCCCGGGCGTACTCGTACTGGTAGTCGCCCAGGTGCAGGATCAGCTCCGGCTCCGTCTCGGCCAGCCGCCGGTACGCGGTGAACCAGCCCTGCTCGAAGTGCGAGCAGGAGGCGAAGGCCATGGCCAGCGTGGCCGGCATGGTCCACGGCGCGGGTGCGGTCCGGGTGCGCCCGACCGGCGAGGTGTGCCCCTCGGCGTGGAAGCGGTAGAAGTACTCGCGTCCGGGCAGCAGCCCGTCCAGCTCCACATGGACGCTGTGCGCCGACCCGGGCCGGGCGTCCTGCGTCCCACGCCGGACCACCCGCCGGAACAGTTCGTCGGCGGCCACCTCCCAGCGCACCTCGACGACGCGGCGGGGCATTCCGCCGAGACCGTCCTCGGCCAGCGGCTGCGGGGCCAGCCGGGTCCAGAGCACGAAACCCTGGTGGTCGGGGTCGCCGGAGGCCACCCCGAGGGTGAACGGCCAGGCCAGCCGCCGGTAGGCGGCCGTGCCGGCCGGCCCGGGCCGGACCGTGCCGGCGCTGGCCGTGAGCGGGCCGGCCGCCGCGCCGGTCACGCCGAGCGCCGCGCCGCTGATCAGGACAGCACGTCGGGACAGTGCCACGTTTCCTCCCCAGGGTCCGGTTCCGGGCCGACCTGGGCAGCGTCGCGAGCGTGGATGACCGTCAGGTGACGGTCGGTGCCCCGTGCCGTCACCGGCGCGGGAACAGCAGGCGTGGCGTCCGGCGTACCTGGTGGGGGCGGCCAACGTCGCGCGCTGGTCGACAGACTGGAGTGCAGCCGGTCCGGGCGGATCGTGTCTGACTGGGCGACCCTGGCCTCCGTCGGTAATGCTGAGCGACGTGACCACCCCGCAAGATCTCGACGACCGGTTCCGGGAGAGCCTGGGCGCGCTGCCCGAGCCCGAGCGGCGGCGTGACCCGGCCGAACCCGTGCGCGACGGCGCCACGCTGACCGGGCGGCAGCTGCTCGCCCTCTTCGACGCCCAGGTCACCAGCCGCCAGCTCGACCTGGCCGGGCGCTGGCTGCACAGCTTCGACGAGGGCTACCACACCGTCGGCTCCGCCGGTCACGAGGCCAACGCCGCCGTGGCCGCCGCGCTGCGCCCGACCGACCCCGCGCTCCTGCACTACCGGTCCGGGGCCTTCTACTGCGCCCGGGCCGCGCAGGCCGCCGGGGAGTTCCCCGCTCCGGCCGCCGCCGACGGCACGCCGACCCCCGGCGGAGATCCGGATCACCGCCTCCCCGCCAGCGCTTCCCCGACCTCCGGTGACCCGGCACACGAGGGCGGTTCCGCCGCCGGTGGCGAATCTGAACCCATCGGCCCGGACCGGGTGGCCAGGGACGGCGCCACCGGTCCCGACGCCACCGAGCCGCCCGCGCCCGGTGGCCCGCACCCCGCCGAGCGGCCCGCCACCGCGGTGAGCGTGACCGCCGCCTACCGGGTCGGCGCGGACGGCGTCACCGAGGCGGTCGTCACCGGCCCGACCGGCTTGCCGCCCGCCACCGAGGCCGCCGCCGGCCCGCCCGCCGGGAGCGACGCCACCGGCTCCGCCGGGGACGCCTACGCGGCGGCGGCGCGGGACGTCCTGCGCGGCATGGTCGCCTCGGCCCGGGAGCCGATCGCCGGCGGCCGGCACAAGGTCTTCGGCCGGGCCGACCTGGCCGTCGTGCCCACCACCGCCACCATCGCCTCGCACCTGCCCCGGGCGGTCGGCCTCGGTCTCGCCCTGGAACGACTGCGCCGGGTGGAGGCCGCCGGGCGGCGCGGCGACGAGGCCCCGCTGCGCTCGCCGTGGCCCCGGGACGCCATCGTGGTCTGCTCCTTCGGCGACGCCTCGGTCAACCACGCCAGCGCCACCGCCGCGCTCAACACGGCGGGCTGGTACGACCACACCGGCCTGCGCATCCCGGTGCTCTTCGTCTGCGAGGACAACGGCCTGGGCATCAGCGTCCGCTCGCCCGAGGGCTGGGTGGAGCGGGCCCTGCGGGCCCGACCGGGGGTGCGCTACTTCGCCGCCGACGGCGAGGATCCGGTCGGCACGTACACGGTCGCCGCCGAGGCGGCGGCGTGGGTACGCCGGCACCGGCGGCCCGCGGTGCTGCACCTGCGCACGGTACGGCTGATGGGGCACGCCGGGGACGACGCGGAGACCGCGTACCGCAGCGCTGCCGAGATCGCCGCCGACGAGACGCGGGATCCGGTGCTGGCCACCGCCCGGCTGCTCGTGGAGGCCGGCGTGGCCGGTGGGGAGGAACTGCTCACCCGGTACGACGAGCGGGGCTGGCAGGTCCGCCGGATCGCCGAGGAGGCGCTGGAGGAACCGAAGCTGGGCAGCGTCGCCGAGGTGGTCGCCCCGCTGGCGCCCCGCCGCCCGTCCCGGGTCGCCGCCGTGGTGACCGAGGTGGCCGCCCGAGCCGCCGGGCCCGGCGCCGGGGAGCGGGTCGAGGCGTTCGGCGGCCGGCTGCCGGAGCTGGCCGGCCCGCTCACGCTCGCGCAGAGCGTCAACGCCGCCCTCACCGACGGGATGCTGGCCCACCCCGGCATGGCCGTCTTCGGCCAGGACGTGGCTGCCAGGGGTGGCGTCCACGGGGTGACGACGGGGCTGCGGGAACGGTTCGGCGCGGCCCGGGTCTTCGACACGCTGCTCGACGAGACCTCGGTGCTGGGGCTCGGCCTGGGCGCGGGGCTGGCCGGGATGCTGCCGGTGCCGGAGATCCAGCACCTGGCGTACCTGCACCACGCCGAGGACCAGTTGCGCGGTGAGGCGGCCACCATGCAGTTCCTCTCGCAGGGGGCGTTCCGCAACCCGATGGTGGTGCGGGTGCCGGGGCTGGCCCACCAGGAGGGGTCCGGCGGGCACGTCCCCCACGACAACTCGGTGGCCGTACTGCGGGATGTGCCCGGCCTGGTGATCGCGGTGCCGGCGCGGCCGGACGACGCCGCGCCCCTGTTGCGGACCTGCCTGGCCGCCGCCGCGGTGGACGGCACGGTCAGCGTGTTCCTGGAGCCGGTCGCGCTCTACCACGTGCGGGATCTCTACGAGCCCGGCGACGGCGAGTGGCTGGGCCGGTACGCCGAGCCCGGCGCGTGGGCGGCCGGGCACGTGCCCATCGGTCGGGCCCGGGTCTACGGCGTCGGGTCGGCCGAGGACGTCACCATCCTCACGTTCGGTAACGGCGTGCGGATGTCGCTGCGGGCGGCGGCCACCCTCGCCGACGAGGGGATCGGTACCCGGGTGGTGGACCTGCGGTGGCTGGCCCCGTTGCCCGTGGCGGACATCCTCCGGGAGGCCTCGGCGACCGGTCGGGTGCTGGTCGTGGACGAGACGCGCCGCTCCGGCGGGGTGGCGGAGGGGGTCATCGCGGCGCTGGTCGACGGCGGTTTTGTCGGCGCCGTGCGGAGGGTTGCCGGAGTTGACGCGTTTGTACCATTGGGTCCGGCGGCACGCCAGGTTCTGGTCTCGGAGGAAGCCATTACCGAGGGTGCCCGTACGCTGCTGGCACGGTAAATTCCGTTCCACCCGGTGCGCCACTTGCGCGGCGAGCCGCAACTGTGTGGACTTGGCCCGACGGTGTCGCACGACGCCGCGAGCAGGGATGAGATGAGGAGGCACGCGACAGTGAGCGCGACCGCTGGTCAGGCCGCCGACGGGGTACGCAGCCTGGCGGACCGGTTCGGGATCGAACCGGGGATGGTCGTCATGGAGATGGGGTACGACGACGACGTCGACCAGGATCTCCGCGACGCCCTTACCGACCGCTGTGGAGAGCTGGTCGACGAGGACACCGACGAGGTGGTCGACGCGGTGCTGGTCTGGTACCGCGACGGCGACGGTGACCTCTTCGAGCTCCTCGTCGACGCCCTCGGCCCGCTGGCCGACGCCGGTGTCGTGTGGCTGCTGACCCCCAAGGCCGGGCGCGACGGGCACGTCGAGCCGAGCGAGGTCGCCGAGTCCGCGCAGACCGCGGGTCTCCAGCAGACCTCCACCGTCAACGCCGGTCGGGACTGGAGCGGTGCCCGCCTCGTGCTGCGACGCGGGTCCAAGGGCAAGAAGTAACCCGGCAGCCGGGCCGGCGGCGGTCGCCGCCGGGTGTGGCAGGCTGGTGCCACCTCCAGAATCGACCCAAGGAGCTCGCATGCCGATCGAGGTTGGCGCCGAGGCGCCCGACTTCCTCCTCAAGGACCAGAACAACCAGGAGGTCCGGCTCTCGGACTTCCGCGGCAGGCGAACGGTGCTGCTGGTCTTCTACCCGCTCGCCTTCACCGGCATCTGCCAGGGCGAACTCTGCGAGGTACGGGACAACCTCAACGACTACGTCAACGACGATGTCCAGGTGCTCACCGTCAGCGTCGACTCGGTCTACGCCCACAAGATCTGGGCCGACCAGGAGGGCTACCAGTTCCCCCTGCTGGCCGACTTCTGGCCGCACGGCGCGGTCGCCCAGGCGTACGGTGTCTTCAACGAGGTGGCCGGCATCGCCAACCGGGGCACCTTCGTCATCGACAAGGCCGGCGTCGTCCGGTTCGCCGAGATGAACATGCCGGGCGAGGCCCGCGACCAGCAGGGCTGGCGCAAGGCCCTCGCCGAGGCCGTCGCCGGCTGACGTTCCTACCGGGCACACTGTTGCGCCGGGCCGGAGGCCGGCAGGTAAGCTTGCCACCCTCCGGCCCGCCGTACGGGCGTTCCGGGCGCGTAGCTCAGTGGGAGAGCACTCGCCTTACAAGCGAGGGGTCGCAGGTTCGAAACCTGCCGCGCCCACCCTTCACCACCGGTTCAGACCCTTGCCGACGGGATCAGCGGACACCCGCTCCGGCATACCATCCGTCAAGGGGGTAGGTCGCCGAGGAGGGGTGGTACCCACTCACTCGGCGCGCCGGTCACCCGACGTGACGTTCGCGCGATGACAACCACAGCCGGTAGGTGTCTCCGGCGGGCCGTGGCGGAACGGGAGGCAGCGGGGTGGGCTACGCGAAGGTCAACGGCCTGCGCCTCTGGTACGAGGTGCACGGCGCCGGCCGTCCGCTGGTGCTGCTGCACGGCGGGTACGGCACGACGGGGATGTTCGCCCCGATTCTGCCCGCGCTCACCACCCGACGCCGGGTGATCGCCGTCGACCTCCAGGGGCACGGCCGCACCGCCGACATCGACCGTCCACTGCGGTACGAGTCGATGGCCGACGACGTCGCCGGGCTGCTGCGTCACCTCGACCTGGCCGAGGCCGACGTGCTGGGCTACTCCCTCGGCGGCGGGGTGGCGGTACGGGCCGCCATCCAGCACCCCGGCCTGCTCCGACGGCTGGTGCTGGTCTCCACCCCCTGCCGGCGGCGGGGCTGGTACCCGGAGGTGCTGGCGGCGATGGCAGCCCAGGACGAGCGGTTCGGCGAGCGGATGCGTGGCACGCCCGCCCACGAGCGGTACGCCCGGGTCGCCCCCCGCCCCGAGGACTGGCCCCGGCTCTGGGCCAAGACCGGTGACCTGCTGCGCCGCGAGTACGACTGGTCGGCGGAGGTGGCCGCCCTCACCGTGCCCACCCTGCTGGTCTACGCCGACGCCGACTCGATTCCGGTGACCCACATGGCGGAGTTCTTCGGCCTGCTCGGCGGCGGTCACCGTGACGCCGGCGGGGACGGCGCGAACCGGCCCGCCTCCCGGCTGGCGGTGCTGCCCGGCCTGACCCACCACGACATCGTCACCTCGCCGGCTCTGCCCGCCGCCGTCCTGCCATTCCTCACCCACCAGGTGCACGCCCCGCGGTGACCGACGCCGGCCCCCGCACGTCGCCGAGGCGGATCCGGCGCGGATGGTCGGGCGCGGGTGCGGAAGGCGCCTTCCCTCCGCACCCGCCGATGCGGATCAGACGGTGAAACCACCGTCGACGGTGATCGTCGCGCCGGTGATGTACCCGGCCTCCGGGCCGGCGAGGTGGGCGACCGTGGCCGCGATCTCGTCCGGGGTGGCGTACCGGCCGAGGGCGGTGAAACCGCGGATCGCCTCGGCGTTCGGCCCGTCCGCCGGGTTGGCGTCCGTGTCGGTCGGCCCGGGTACGACCAGGTTGACCGTGACGCCGCGCGGCCCGAGGTCCCGGGCGAACCCCTTGGTCATGCCGACCAGGGCGGTCTTGCTCATCGCGTACGCGGCCAGCCCGGGAAAGACCGTCCGCTCGGCGACGTTGCTGCCGATCGAGATGATCCGGCCGCCGGCGCCCAGGTGCCGGGTCGCGGCCTGCGCGGCGACGAAGGGCGCCCGGACGTTGACCGCGATGGTGCGGTCCAGGTCCGCGGCGTCGAACCCGTCGACTGTGCCGAGCAGGAACACCGCCGCGTTGTTCACCAGGATGTCGAGCCGGCCCAACTCGTCCGCGGTCCGGTCGACCGCCTCGCGCACGGCCGTCTGGTCGGCGCTGTCCGCGCGCAGGGCGAGCGCCCGCCGGCCGATCGCCTCGATCTGTTTCACCACCGTCGCCGCCTGTTCGGCGTCCTGCTGCCAGGTCAGCGCCACGTCGGCGCCGTCGGCGGCCAGCCGCAGCGCGGTCGCGGCCCCGATGCCCCGGCTGCCGCCGGTCACCAGGGCCACCTTGCCGAGAAGTGTCGTCGTCATGGCAACCAGCCTCGTCGACAGCGGCGGGAGGGTCTGGCGGTCATCGGACGGGGCGTTCAACGCAGCCGCTGGACGATCCAGGGCAGCACGGCGTCGGCCTGGGCCTGCTGAAACGTGCGGAGGGTCGGGATGCCCGGCGGCGGGGGCCGCCGCGCCGCGTCGGTGAAGAACGCGGCCATGCCGGCGTACACGCCGGTGAGGGCAACGGGGTCGACGTCGGCGGTGAGCGGTAGCCGGCGCAGCAGCGCCTCAGTGTCGTGGCCACCGTGCAGCCGTACGTTGATCAGCAGCAGGGCGGTGTCCAGCCAGGCCGGACCCCGGCAGGCCCACGGCCAGTCGACCACGGTCATCGTGCCCGCGGCGTCGACCAACAGGTTGTCCGCCCGTACATCGAGGTGGCACAGCGTGTCGCCGACGAGCGCCGCGATGCCCCGCTCCGCCAGGTCGCAGAGCTCGTCCAGGTGGGCCCGGGCCCACGGGTCGAGACCGTCGGGCGGGTCGGCCGCGATCCGCCGCCAGCCGGTGAAGTCGTACCTCAACCGCTCGGCGGCGGTCGGCACCTGCTCGATCGGGCTCGGAGTGAGCGTGGCGGACATGGCCGCCAGGGCTCCCAGCGCCGCGTCGAGGTCGTCGGGACGCCACGGCGTCGCCGGATGCCTGCCGTCGACGTCGGTGAGCACCAACGCCACCCACTCGCCGTCGTCGTGGCAGCCCAGCAGGCGGGGCGTGGGCGCGTACGCGGGAAGGGCGGCGCTCACCCGCGCCTCGTTGCGGTGCATCGCCGGGGTGTCCCGGTTCACCGCCGGGCTGGCCGCCTTGACGAAGGCTCGCCGGCCGGTCGCCGTGCGGATCCGGTCGGCGGTGCCAGGAGAGTACCCACCCGGCTGGGAGACCGCCTCCACCACCCGGTCGCCGAGGATGTCCTCCACGGCCGACCGGACGTGCCCGGGCAGGTCGTCCCAGCCGATCCGGTTCTTTCTCGGGCTGTCCATACGTACACGGTTGCCCGGGTCGGAGCGCCGTGGCAAGGGCATCACCGGCGTTCTTCCTGCCGGGGATCGGTCCGCCGGCGTTCGTCGGGCCAGGTGGCGCAGGAAGACCACTCCACTGTCGAAGCAGCGGGTCTCGACCAGACGGAACCGGTGCGGGTAGGACGCCGGATTCGACATCGACGAGGTGGTTCCGGACCTCGTGTCCCGACTGATCCCCCGGCCCGCCGACCGTCGCGCCAACGGCGAGACGACGTCGTTTGCGGCAAGGCGGGGTGTCTGTCACCCGGGACACCGCTAGCTGGCGTGTATGAGCGGCCGACAGCGGCCCTCGGTGGGCGGCCGGCAGCGGCCGACGCGGGTGGGCGGCAGGAGGGCTGCCCGGATGGCCAGGTATGGCCCAGGTCGCAACGGGAAACCGGCCCCGACGTACCCGGGGAGGAGTGGCGGATGCGACACGGCACCGGACTGACCATCGGTGTGCTCGGCTCGTACGGCGGCCGGAATCTCGGCGACGAGGCCATCCTCAGCGGCCTCCTGGCCGACCTGCGTCAGCAGGAGCCCAACGCCCGGATCATCGTCTTCTCCCGTAACCCCGCCCACACCGCCGTCGCCCACCCGGACGTGGAGGCGGTGCCCTGGGAGGGGGTCAGCCGGGTCGACTCCGCCGAGGTGCTGGCCCGGCTCGACCTGCTGATCCTCGGCGGCGGCGGCATCCTGTACGACAAGGAGGCCCGGCGCTACCTGCGGGTCGTCCGGGTCGCCCAGGAGCGGGGCCTGCCGCTGCTCACGTACGCGGTCGGCGTCGGGCCGCTCAGCGACGGGGTGGACACCGGCATGGTCCGGGAAACCCTGGCCGGAGCCACCGAGGTGACCGTGCGGGACCAGGAGTCCCGGATGGTGCTGGAGGAAGCGGGTCTGGTCAACCCGATCACCGTCACCGCCGACCCGGCGTTCCTGCTGGAACCGGAGGAGTTCCCCGCCCGGCTGCTGCGCGAGGAGGGCGTCCCCTCCGGGCGGCGCCTGGTCGGCCTCAGCGTCCGCGAGCCCGGGCGGGCGGCGGAACGCCTCGACGTCGACGCGTACCACCGGCTGATCGCCCAGATCGGCGACTTCCTGGTGCAGCGGATCGACGCGTACGTGCTCTTCGTCCCGATGGAACGCGACGACATCCGACACTCGCACGGCGTGCTGTCGCACATGGTCGCCGCCGAGCGGGGACGCATCCTGCACGGCGACTACTCGCCCCGGCAGGTACTCGGCCTGATGAAGCACTTCGACCTGGTGGTGGGCATGCGGCTGCACTTCCTGATCTTCGCCGCGATGGTGGGCACGCCGTTCCTGCCGCTGCCGTACGCCGGGAAGGTCTTCGACCTGGCCCAGCGGCTCGGGGTGCCGGCGCTGCGGGGCGTGGAACGGGAGGTGGAGGGCCCGCTGCTGGCGGAGGTCGACCGGCTGTGGGACGAGCGGGAGTCCCGTGCCGAGGAGACCGCACGACGGGTCGCCGAGGTCTGCGACCAGGCCCGGGGCACCTCGCAGGTCACCCGGGCGGTGCTGGAGAGTCTGCGGAACCGGACGCTGGCCCGGATGGCCGCCTGACCCGGCACTCCCGCCCACCGGGGGCGCAAGCGGTCACACGGCCGGGCCGCGCCATCGGTAGCACCACCCGTCACCGGCCGACTCCAGCTCGTAGATCTGGGCGTCGACCAGCCCCTCCTCGCCCAGGTGGTGGTGGGTCAACGGCGGACGGTGGTTGCTGTCCAGCTCGGCGTCGACCGTCTCGCCGTCGGCCGGGCCGTCCACCAGGGGAATCCTCACCGTTGATGCCATGCCGCCCATCCTGCCCGCCGTGCCGCCGCTCCGCAGGGTTTGCCGGGGCAGCGGTCCCGCGTACACCCGACCAGGGTCCGGAAGATGGCCCAGATTCCGATCGACCGTACCCTCGGGCCGGTGCTGGCCCGCATCGGCGACGAGCGGCCGTGCTCGGGGCGTTCCTCGACTTCGACCGGGCCGTCGTGCTGCGCAAGGTGCGTAACCTGACCGACGCGGACGCGGCCGATCGGCTGGTGCCGTCCGCGACCACCCTCGCGGGCCTGGTGAGACACCTCGCCGTTGTCGAGCGGAGCTGGTTCCAGGTGCTGCTCGCCCCCGCCCCCGGCGACCGGTTCCCGACCGCCGAGCAGGACACGGCGGGCGAACTTCGCCCTGACCGGGGGGAGACGCTGGCTGGCCTGATCCACATAATCGAGGAAACCGCCCGGCACGCCGGTCACGCCGACATCCTCCGCGAGCTGACCGACGGCGAGACCGGGGCTCTCTGAGGCGGTGGCGGCAGCCGACCCCGACGGGTCGTCGCGGGTGCGGTCGGCAGCGCCGCCGACGATGGCCGGTCCGCGCCGCCTATCCTGGCCCGGGGCGTCGACGAGGGGGAGCGTGTGCTGGTCATCCACGGGGTGTGGCTGGTCGGCGTCGGCCTCGCCGTCTGGGCCGAGGACACCTCCCTGCCGGCCAGCGTGCCCCGCCGGCCCGGCCGGGCGCCGCGCGAGCGCCGGCATCCGTTCGCCGCCGGCCACGCCACGCTGGCCGCCGCGCTCGGTGACGGGCCGGCCGTGGCCGGCTCCGTGCTGCTCACCCTGCCCACCCGCGCCGGCTCGCCGCTGGACTCGCCCGAGCTGGTCCGGACCGCCGTCGCCGAGCCGGTACGCGGCCCGGTCACCCTCGCCGGGTGGCGCGCTCCCGTGCTGGCGTACGACCCGGACGCCGCGCTGGCGGTGCTGCGTACCCTCGGCGACCTCGCCGCCGTGCCCGGCGCGACCCTGCGCCACCTCGCCGAACTGGCCGACTTCGCGGTCGACCTGGTGGCCCGGGGCCGGCTGCTGCCGAGCCTCGCCGACCGGCCGCCGACCCCGCCGGCCACCCTGCTCGGCGCCAACCCCGCCACGCCCGGCGGCGCGGCCCCGCACCGGATGGACGGGCCGGTCGGGCCCCCGACCGGGCGTGGCCGGAACCGGTCGGCCGGTGACCCGGCGACCGGGCCGTGGCGGCGGCCCGGCGTCGCCGACGGCCGGCTGCCGGCCTGGGCGACGTGGCGGCCACTGCTCACCGGCGCCGACGCCGCCTGGACCCGCTCGCTGGCCCTGGCGCTGCCCCCGGCCGCCCGCGCCGCCGCACCCGGCGGCGAACCGCCCGATCCCGGCACACTGGTCGCCGACGCGTTGGACGCCCTGACCGACGCCGCCGCCCGGATCGTCCTCGCCGACGCCGACCTGGCCCGGGGTGGGCGGCGCGACACCGCGGCCGGCTGCTGGCTGACCGCGCTGAGCGGCCCGCAGCGGGGGTTCACCGCCACCCCGGACGCGCTGGGCACCCTCCGCGCCGAGCTGGACGCCTGGCAGCGGGACGCCGCCGGAGGGGCGGTGCGGGCCAGTTTCCGCCTGGTCGAGCCCGAGCCCGAGGAGATCACCGATCCGCTCGTGGTGGTGCCGGCGGACCCGGCCACGGTGGTCCGCACCGACGGCCGCTGGCGGATCCAGTTCGGCCTCCAGGCCGCCGACGAGCCGGGCCTGCACGTCGACGCCGGGCAGGTGTGGCGGGCACCGGAGACCGTCCCCGCGCTGGCCGGGCCGCTGGACAGCCCGCAGGAGACCCTGCTGGCCGAGCTGGGCCGGGCCGGCCGGCTCTGGCCGGAGCTGGACGCCGCGCTGCGCACCGCGACACCGGAGGAGCTGGAACTGGACGCCGAGGGCGCCCACCGGTTCCTGCGCGACGGTGCCCCGGTGCTGCACGCCGCCGGCTTCGGGGTGCTGCTGCCGTCCTGGTGGCGACGCCCGTCGGCGCGGCTCGGCGCCCGGTTGCGGGCACGCGGCCGGACCGCCCCGGGCACGGTGGCCGCCAATTCCGGCGGCCTCGGCCTGGACGCGCTGGTCGACTACCGGTGGGAGGTGGCGCTCGGCGACGAGACCGTCGACGCCGACGAGTTGGCCGCCCTCGCCGCGCTGAAGACACCGCTGGTGCGGCTGCGCGGACGCTGGGTGGAGCTGGACCCGAAGCGGCTCGCCGCCGGGCTGCGACTGCTGCGCTCCTCCGGCGAGCTGACCGTCGCCGACCTGCTCCGGCTCGGCCTCGCCGGGAGCGACCGGCCGGACGCGCTGCCGGTGCTGGAGGTCACCGCCGACGGGCCGCTCGGCGACCTGCTCGCCGGGGAGGCCGAGCGGCGACTCACCCCGCTCGACCCACCGCCCGCCTTCAAGGGAACACTGCGGCCGTACCAGCGGCGTGGGCTGGCCTGGCTGGCCTTCCTCCAGTCCCTCGGCCTGGGCGGGATCCTCGCCGACGACATGGGTCTGGGCAAGACGGTGCAGATGCTCGCCCTCTTCGCCGGGGATCCGCCGGACGCCGGTCCGACGCTGCTGGTCTGCCCGATGTCGCTGGTCGGCAACTGGCAGCGGGAGGCCGCGAGGTTCACCCCCGGCCTGCGGGTGCACGTGCACCACGGCGCGGACCGGGCCCGGGGCGCGGAGTTCGAGGACGCGGTGCACGCCGCCGATCTGGTCCTCACCACGTACTCGGTGGCCGCCCGCGACGCCGTCGCGCTCGCCTCCGTCGCCTGGCACCGGGTGGTGGTCGACGAGGCACAGGCGATCAAGAACGCCTCGACCCGGCAGGCCGAGGCGGTCCGGTCGCTGCCCGCGCGGCACCGGATCGCCGTCACCGGCACCCCGGTGGAGAACCGCCTCGCCGACCTCTGGTCGATCATGCAGTTCGCCAACCCGGGGCTGCTGGGCCCGGCGTCCAGCTTCAGGCAGTCGTACGCGGTGCCGATCGAGCGGCACGGCGACGCCGCCACCGCCGCCCGGCTGCGCCGGATGACCGGCCCGTTCGTACTGCGCCGGCTCAAGACCGACTCCTCGATCATCTCGGACCTGCCGGAGAAGCTGGAGATGGAGGTGCTCTGCAACCTCACCGCCGAACAGGCCTCGCTGTACCAGGCGATCGTCGACGACATGCTGGCGCGGATCGAGTCCAGCGACGGGATGGAGCGCCGCGGGCTGGTGCTGGCCACCATGACCCGACTCAAGCAGGTCTGCAACCACCCCGCCCAACTGCTGCGCGACGGTTCCGCCCTGCCCGGCCGTTCCGGCAAGCTGGAACGGCTGGAGGAGATCCTCGACGAGGTGCTCGCCGCCGGGGAGAAGGCCCTGCTCTTCACCCAGTACGCCGAGTTCGGCGGGATGCTCCGCGGCCACCTGTCCGCCCGGTTCGGCCGGGAGGTGCTCTTCCTGCACGGTGGGGTCGGCAAGGCCGACCGGGACGCCATGGTCACCCGGTTCCAGTCCCCGGACGGCCCGGCCGTCTTCGTGCTGTCGCTGAAGGCCGGCGGCACCGGGCTCACCCTCACCGCCGCCAACCACGTGGTGCACGTGGACCGCTGGTGGAACCCGGCGGTGGAGGACCAGGCCACCGACCGGGCGTTCCGGATCGGCCAACGCCGCCGGGTACAGGTCCGTAAGTTCGTCAGCGCGGGCACGGTGGAGGAGAAGGTGGCCGCGATGATCGCCGACAAGCGCGCCCTGGCCACCTCGGTGGTGGGCAGCGGCGAGCAGTGGATCACCGAACTCTCCACCGCCCAGCTACGCGAACTGTTCGCCCTGGAGGCCGGGGCGGTGGCCGAGTGAGCCGCCAGGGGGAGACGCCTCGCCCCTCCGGCGCGCCGCCCGGAGCGGGTCGGTTCGCCGACTTCGGCCGACCACGCCGCGTCGACGGTGGACTGAGGGCACGCAGCACCCGGGGAGCGATCGGCGTCTCCTGGTGGTCACGTCGCTTCCTGGAGGTGCTGGAGTCGTTCGCGCTCGGCACCCGGCTCACCCGCGGCCGGGCGTACGCGCGCCGGGGCCAGGTGCTCCGCCTCGACGTGGCACCCGGCCGGGTCGAGGCGACCGTGCAGGGCTCCCGGGCCGCGCCGTACCGGGTCACCATCGAGCTGCCGACCTTCCCGGCAGCGCTCTGGGAACGGGTCGAGCGGGATCTCGCCGCGCAGGCGTTCTTCAGTGCCCGGTTGCTCGCCGGCGACCTCCCGGCCGAGTTGGAGCAGGTCTTCGCCGACGCGGGCGCCCCGCTCTTCCCCGGTGGCGTGCGGGAGCTGGCCCAGCGGTGCGACTGCCCCGACGCCGCGGTGCCGTGCAAGCACCTGGCGGCGGCCTTCTACCTGCTCGCCGAGGCGTTCGACGCCGATCCGTTCGAGCTGCTGCACTGGCGTGGTCGCAGCCGGGCGGCCCTGCTCGACCGGCTGCGTGCGCTGCGCGCCCGCGCCACCGCACCGTCGCACCCGGACGGTGCCGGTGCCGCGCCGGCACCCGCAGGTGCGCGGCAGGCCAGCGCGCCGGACGCCGCGACCGGGTACGACCAGGCCGCGGCCGGTGCCTTCCGCGTGCTGGCCGGCCTGCCCGCGACCCCGTTGACCGACTCGGTGGACCGGTTCTGGCTGCCGCCGGTGCCGCTGCCGGACCGTCCGCCCACCCTGGCCACCGGTCCGGAACTGCTGCTGCGGCAGCTCGGCGCACCCGGCCCGGCGATCGGCGGCCCCGGCCTGCTGGAGCGGCTGCGCCGCGCGTACCGGGCCTTCGGCGACGCCTGACCTGTGGCCCGTGCGGGATCGTGGACGATCAGGTCCGGCGTGGACGCCGGTGTCCGGCCTCCCGGCCTGCCGCCGTCACAGCCAGCGGCGGCGGAAGCGCCACATCAGGGCGGCGTTGACGGTCAGCACCAGGGCGCAGATCACGCCGGCCAACCGTCCGGCCAGCACGGTCATGGCCGGCAGCGACGCCCAGAGCACGATCGTCAGCAGCATCAGCCAGCGCCCGCGCCGGGCCCGAGCCCGATGGTCGAGTCTCGCGAAGAACTTCGGGTCGCTCTCCCGGAGCTGCCGGGTGATCTGTTCGAATCTGCGCTGATCCTCTTTGCTGAGCATGGCGATGCCTTCCCCTCACGGCTTCAGCGGTCCGGCGGCTTACCCGCTGTGGCGGCGACTCACGCCCTCCTGCCGCTGCTACTTTCCCGCCAGGTCGGGGATCGCGATGTTCGCACGACGGTGCGAACCGGGGCGTCCGGGTCACCTGACACCGCGGTACGCCGTACGTCGCGTCGCCTGTCCGGTTTGCGCCCTCGCGGGGTCAGCGGGCGGGGCGGCGGCTGCCGGACGGCCCGCCGGCCGGTCGGGCGCGTTCCGGGCGGGAGCCGCCCGGACGGGTGCCCGACCAGCGGTAGGGCCGCCGGTGGTGCGGCGGCGGTTCGGTGCCGCCGGTGTGCCGTGCCGCGTCGTCCCTGGCCATCTCGTACCCCCGCTCCGCCCGATCGTCCGTCACCGGTTCAACGACCTCGCCGTCGCCGGGGGACGCCGCCCGGACGGTCGGATCAGTGACCGCGACGGGGCAGCGGGAGCTGGCCGGGCAGCAGCTCCGGGGTGAGCGTCACCCCGGAGGCCCGCAGCGCGCCGATGAGGGCGTTCTGTACCAGGTACGAGTCGGGCAGCCGCCACTGTGCCTGCTCCGGGGCGACCGCCCAGCGCACCGGCCCCTCCGGCAGCCGGGTCGGCGGCGCGGCGATCCACGAGCCGGGCCCGTGGCGGACCACCTGGAAGCAGTGGTCGAGTTCGGGTCGCAGCGGGTCGCCGGGGCGGACCAGGAACATCCATCGCCCGGTCGGGGTGACCAGCACCGGGCCGCGGACACCGGCGCCGGCCGGATGCCTCGGGATCGCGTCGAGGACGTGCCGGCCCAGGTGGGCCGCCACCTCCAGCACGTCGAAGGCCCGGCCGGTGGGAAGCAGCACGCCGTGCGGCCGGCTGCGCCACCAGTTGGCCACCCGGGCGGGGTCGGCGCTGGCGGCGTGTTCCCAGTCCTCCAACGCCGGATGGCAACCGACGGTCGGGCAGCCGGCCCGGCCGCAGACGAAGCGGCTCCTGGCCAGACAGGCGCCGGGGGTCACCGGCCAGCCGTGGATGGCGTACCGCACGGCGATCCGGCGCAACCGGACCCGCTCGATCGACGGCAGTTGAGCGACCCGTGGTCCGACGTTCCTCCACATTCTCCGTGATCTCCCCTCGCCCCGACCCGGACGTCCCACCAGGCGACATGTCGAGCACCGTCACTGCCATGACCCGCGATCGTTGAGCTGTCGAACGGCTCGTGCAACTTGCACGAAAGGTACGAGGACTGGCCGTATGGCCGACGTACAACCTGTGCGACCAGCGAAAACCTGAGACGGGCGGATCGTCGCGCCGACGGGGGGAGCGTCCGGGTCCACCGGACGGACGAGGGGGAGGAGAAGGGGATGGACGAGCTACCCATAGGTCGGCGGGTCGCCTACTGGCGCGCGCGGCGCAAGATGTCCCAACAGGTCTTCGCCGACCGGCTGGGCAAGTCCAAGAGCTGGGTCGACAAGGTCGAGCGTGGCGTGCGCCGGCTCGACAAGTTCTCCGTCCTCTACGAGATAGCCGACATCCTCCAGGTCGACGTGCAGCTACTGCTCGGCAAGGATCCGGAGCGGCGGACCGACGCGCTCAACTGCATCGACCAGATCGAGGTGCAGGAGATCCGGGCCGCCCTGGAGCGGTACGACTCGATGAGCGCCTACTTCGACGCCGCGCCGTACCCGCCGCCGCTGGTCGACATGCGCAAGGCCGTCAACCACGCCTGGCTCACCTACCAGTACGGCCGCTACGGGATGCTCACCCGGGCCCTGCCGAAGCTGCTGCGTGACGCCCAGGCGGCCGACGCCGGCTACGGCGGCGACCAGGCGAAGGAGGCGGCGCACCTGCTCGGGCAGGTCTACCAGATCGCCTCCTCGGTGCTGCGCAAGCTGGGCGAGTGCGAGCTGGCCTGGCTGGCCGCGGACCGGTCGATGGCGGTCGCCCAGCGCGCCGACGACCAGCTGCTGGCCGGGATCGCCACCACCCGGGTCTGCAACGCCCTGGTGGCGATGGGCCGGGCCCGTCCCGCCCTGGAGCTGAACGTCACGATCGCCAACCGGCTGGCCCCCGGCGGCCCGCACGACGCGGAACCGGACCGCCTCTCCGTGTACGGGATGCTGCTGCTCCAGGGCGCGATGGCGGCGGCCCGCATCGGCGACTCGGCGACCGTGGACGACCTGTTCAACGGCGCCCACGAGGCGGCAACGCTGCTCGGCGGCGACCAGAACCACTACTGGACGTCGTTCGGCCCGACCAACCTCGAACTGCACCGCGCCGCCGCCGCCGTCGAGCTGGGCGACGGCGGCCGGGCGGTGGAGATCCACCAAGGCATCCCGGAACCGGCCTTCAACGCGCTGCTGCCGGAGCGCCGGGCGCACCACCTGCTCGACATCGCCCGCGGGTACGCCCAGATCGGCGACGTGGCCAACGCCGGCGATATGCTGCTGCGTGGCGACCGGCTCGCCCCCTCGGAGATCCGGTGCCGGCCGATCGCCCACGAGGTGATGTCGGACGTGCTGCGTCGCACACGTGGTGCGCCGCCTCCGCCGATTGCCGAGTTGGCTGAGCACATGGGAGTTGGAGTATGAGCGCGGTGCCGGCCGGATGAACGGTCCGCACCCTCGAAGCGAGCACCTGCCGGTGCTCTACGTCATCGCCTGCGGTTCGCCGCTGGCCCGGCACGTCGGACGCCTGGTGGAGCTGGCCCAGCAGGTCGGCTGGGACGTCTGCGTGGTCACCACGCCCGACGGCGCGAAGTTCGTCGACCGGGCGGCGTTGGCGCGGCTGACCGGTCACCCGGTACGCGCCCACTACAAGAACGCCGGCGATCCCGACCTGCTGCCCCCGGCCGACGCGATGATCGTCTGCCCGGCGACGGTCAACACGGTCAACAAGTGGGCGGCCGGGATCACCGACACTCTGGCCCTGGGCCTGCTGGTCGAGGGGCAGGGTAAGGGTCTGCCCGTGGTGGTCGTCCCGTTCACCAACACGGCGATGGCCGCCCATCCGGCGTTCCAGGCCGGGCTGTCCCGGCTACGGGAGTGGGGCACGACGGTGCTCTTCGGCGACCACGTCTTCCCGCTGCACCCGCCGGGCGCGGCCGAACGACACCTGCACGCCTTCCCGTGGGAGGCCGCGGTGGCGGCGCTGCCCGACCGGTGGGGCAGCGCCGCAGCCTGACCGGCTCTCCGGCACGCGGCCGTGCCGGGGAACACGGGCGGTGGGCGTGACGGTACTCCCGGCCCTCGCCGGTAAGCTGACCGGCCGTGAGCACAAGCGCAACAACGCCGACCGTCGCCGACGTGGTGGCGGCGCTGGAGCGCCGTTACCCGTCAGCCTGGGCCGAGGAGTGGGACCGGGTCGGCCTGGTGCTCGGCGAGCCCGCCGCCGTCGTCCGCCGGGTGGCGTGCGTGGTCGACGTGGTGGCCGAGACGGTCGCCGAGGCGCTCACCGCCGGGGCCGATCTGATCGTGGCGCACCATCCGCTGTTGCTGCGCGGCGTCTCCTCGGTCGCCCCGACCACGTACAAGGGGCGGATCGTGCACGACCTGATCCGCGCCGACGTGGCCCTGTACGTCGCGCACACCAACGCCGACGTCGCCGACCCGGGTGTCTCCGACGCCCTCGCCGCCCGGTTCGGGCTGACCGGGCTTCGTCCGCTGCACCGGCCGGCCCCGGGCTCCCCGGCCGAGGGGAAGGGCCGGGGCATCGGCCGGGTCGGTGAGCTGCCCACCCCGATGACCCTGGCGGAGCTGACCCGGCACGCCGCCGCCGTGCTGCCCGCCACCGCGTGGGGCGTCCGCGCCGCCGGCGACCCGAGGCGGCTGGTGCGTACGCTGGCCGTCAGCGGCGGCTCCGGCGATTCCTTCCTGGCCGCGGCGACCGCCGCCGGGGTGGACGCCTTCCTCACCGCCGACCTGCGGCACCACCCGGCCGGCGAACACCTCGCCGCCGGTGGCCCGGCGCTGCTGGACGCCGCCCACTGGGCGACCGAACGACCCTGGTTGGACGACCTGGCCGCCCACCTGCGGGCCGAGCTCGGCGTCGAGACCTTCGTGTCCGATCTGGACACCGATCCCTGGACCCTGCACGCCGCCGCGCCCGCACCGGACGACAAGGAGCTCCACCGTGAAGGCTGAACCCCAGGTCCAGCGCCGCCTGCTCGACCTGCAGGCCATCGACACCGCCCTCGCCCAGCTGGCCCACCGCCGCCGGACGCTGCCGGAGCGGGCCGAGCTGGAGGCCCTCGCGCGTGAGCTGTCCGCGCTGGAGGACGAGCGGGTCCGCGCCCAGGTCGCCGTCGACGACCTGGACCGGGACATCGCCCGGCTGGAGAAGGACATCGACCAGGTCCGGGCCCGCAAGACCAAGGACGAGGACCGGCTCGCCGCCGGCACCGGGCCGGCCCGGGAGTTGGAGGCGCTCCAGCACGAGCTGGTCTCGCTCAACCGCCGCCAGGGCGACCTGGAGGACGCCGAGCTGGAGCTGATGGAGCAGCGGGAGACCGCGCAGGGCGTACTCGACGGGATCGAGGCCAAGCTGGCCGCCGCGCGCGAGCGGCGCGCGGTGGCCGAGCGGCGCCGGGACGACAGCCTGGCCGAGATCGCCAGGGAGGAGGACTTCAAGAAGTCCGCGCGCCGGCCGCTCGTCGCCGACCTCCCCGCCGACCTGGTCGCCCTCTACGACCGGATCCGCGAGGACAGCGGGCTGGGCGCGGCGCTGCTCACCGCCGGGCGGTGTGGCGGTTGCCGGCTGGACCTCTCCGGCGCGGACCTCGCCCGGATCCGTAAGACGGCTCCGGACGAGGTGGTCCGCTGCGAGGAGTGCCGTCGGATCATGGTGCGTACCAACGAGTCGGGGCTGTAGCCGGTGGCGGTGCGCGCGGTCGTCGTCGAGGCCGACGGCGGATCCCGGGGCAACCCGGGGCCGGCCGGTTACGGCGCGGTGGTCCGCGACCGGGACTCCGGCGAGGTGCTGGCGGAACGGTCCGAGGCGATCGGGACGACCACCAACAACGTCGCCGAGTACCGGGGGCTGATCGCCGGTCTGGAGGCCGCCGCCGAGCTGGGCGCGGTCGACGTCGAGGCCCGGATGGACTCCAAGCTGGTGGTCGAGCAGATGTGTGGCCGCTGGCAGATCAAGCATCCGGGCCTGCGCCCGCTGGCGGCGCAGGCCGCCGCGCTGGTCGACCGGTTCGACCGGGTCCGGTTCAGCTGGATTCCCCGGGAACGTAACCGGCACGCCGACGCACTGGCCAACGCGGCGATGGACGCGGCCGCCGGCACGGCGGTGACCGAACCGGCCACCGGCACGGCGGCCGCCCGGACCACCGGCAGCGACCCGGCGACCGCCAAGCCGTCCTGGGAGCCGCGGCCCAGCTTCACGGCCACCCGGCTGATCCTGGTCCGGCACGGCGAGACCGAGTGGACCGTCCAGCAACGCTACGCCGGCCGCGCCGACGTCCCCCTCTCCGAGGCCGGCCGGGCGCAGGCGCGGGCCACCGCCGCCCGGGTGGCCCAGCTCGCCCCGTCCGTCGCGGCCGTGCTCAGCTCGCCGCTGTCCCGGTGTACGGCCACCGCCGAGGCGATCGCCGCGGCCCTCGGCGACCTCCCGGTGCGGCGGCAGGACGACTGGATCGAGTGCGACTTCGGCGACTGGGACGGCCGGACCTTCGCCGAGGTACGCGAGGGCTGGCCGGGCGAACTGGACGCCTGGCTCGCCTCCACCCGGGTCGCCCCGCCCGGCGGCGAGTCGTTCGCCACGGTGGGTGCCCGGGTGACGAAGGCCGTGGCGGAGCTGGGTCGCGCGTACCCGGGGGAGACCGTGGTGGTCGTCTCGCACGTCTCGCCGATCAAGCTGGCGCTGCGCGACGCCCTCGCCGCCGGTGACGCCTTCCTGCACCGGCTCTACCTGGACGCGGCCGGGATCTCCGTGTTCGACATGTGGCCCGACGGTGGCGTCGCGGTCCGGTCGGTCAACGACACCGCGCACCTCGCGGCCCGCTGACCCGGCTGCGCCCTCCGGCCGTTCCCCGTCGCAGCGGGAGAGCCGGTCGTGCCGGCCGGGCGATCTGCTCCGCAGTCCTGCCGGATCCGTACGTCGTTCGGCGCAGCGGGATCGCCGTTCGGCGCACCCTGCATCGGCCGACCCGGTGGGCCGGGTGACCGTACGGCTACTCTCCGCCCGATCGCAGCAGACCGCGACCTTCGGAGAGGGCAGATGAGTGATCCCGTAACGCCGCCGGCCCGGTCAGGGTCCGACGCCACGACGACGGACCCGACGACGTCGTCCAGGGCCAAGGACCACAGTCCCTGGAACTGGTTGCTCTTCGTCCCGATCGTGGTGCCCCTGATCCCGGCCCTGTTCAACGCGGACTCGCCCCGGTTCCTCGGCTTCCCGCGTTTCTACTGGCTGCAACTGGCCTACATCCTGCTCGGGGTGGCCACGACGACGCTGGTCTACCAGATGACGAAGAACCGGGGTGACCGGTGAGCGCGAGGAGCGAACCGGGCCGGCGAGCCCCGTGGTCGCGAACGAAGGAGGTTCGCTGGTGTGGCGTGACCACCTGACCGAGATCATCATCTTCACCGGGTTGTTCCTGCTGGTCAGCGCGATGGGGTTCGTCGCGGCCCGGTGGCGCGCGCCCAGGGACATGGCGCATCTCGACGAGTGGGGACTGGGCGGGCGCAACTTCGGCGGCTGGATCACCTGGTTCCTGGTCGGCGGCGACCTCTACACCGCGTACACCTTCGTCGCGGTTCCGGCGCTGATGTTCGGCGCCGGCGCGGCCGGCTTCTTCGCGGTGCCGTACACGATCGTCATCTACCCGCTGGTGTTCCTGGTACTGTGCCGGCTCTGGTCGGTCTCGCACCGGCACGGCTTCGTCACCCCGGCCGACTTCGTGCGTCGCCGGTTCGACTCGCCGGTGCTGGCGCTGCTGGTGGCGGTCACCGGCATCGTCGCCACCATGCCGTACATCGCGTTGCAGTTGGTCGGTATCGAGGCGGTGCTGAAGACGATGGGGGTAACCGGGGACACCGCTCTCGCCCGGCACCTGCCGATCATCATCGCCTTCGCGATCCTGGCCGCGTACACGTACCAGTCCGGGCTGCGGGCGCCGGCGTTGATCGCGTTCGTGAAGGACAGCCTGATCTACGTGGTGATCCTGGTGGCGGTGCTCTGGCTGCCGCAGCGGTTGGGCGGCTGGGGGGCGATCTTCGACGCCGCCGACGCGAAGTTCGCCGCCTCGCCGAACCCGAACGACGGGGTGCTGCTGAGCGCCGACAACCAACTCCAGTACGTGACCCTGGCGTTCGGTTCGGCGCTGGCGCTGTTTCTCTACCCGCACAGCATCACCGGCGTGCTGGCCAGCCGGAACCGCGACGTGATCAAGCGGAACATGTCGGCGTTGCCGGCGTACAGCCTGCTGCTCGGCCTGATCGCGCTGCTCGGGTTCATGGCCGTCGCGGCGGGGGTGAAGCCGCTGCCCGGGGCCCGGGAGGGCACGGTGGACAGCAACACGGTGGTGCCGGTCCTGTTCGACCAGCAGTTCCCCGACTGGTTCGCCGGTGTCGCGTACGCCGCCATCGGTATCGGCGCGCTGGTGCCGGCGGCGATCATGTCGATCGCGGCCGCGAACCTGTTCACCCGCAACATCTACAAGGAGTACCTGAAGCGGGACGCCACCCCGGCGCAGGAGGCCAATGTCTCGAAGATCACCTCGCTGGTGGTGAAGGTCGGCGCGGTGGCCTGCATCGTCTTCCTCGACCCGCAGTTCTCCATCGACCTCCAGCTGATCGGCGGCGTGATCATCCTGCAGACCCTGCCGGCGGTGGCGCTGGGCCTGTACACCCGCTGGCTGCACCGGGGCGCGTTGGTCACCGGCTGGGTGGCCGGCATGGGCCTGGGCATGTGGATGCTGTACCAGATCCCGAACGCGGCGACCGGGCGGAAACACTTCGGCGGCTCGGCGTTCCCGCTGGCCGACTTCGGGTTCGACACGAAGAAGACCATCTACGTGGGCATCGTGGCCGTACTGGTGAACCTGGCGGTGGCGGCGCTGGTGACGCTGGCGTTGCGGGCGGCGAAGGTCGCCGACGGGGCCGACGGCACCGAGCCGGACGACTACTTCGCCGACGAGGGGGACCCACGGGTCACCCCCGGTGCCGCAGGCGACGCCGACCCGGCCCGCGAACCGGTCGCCTGACCGGTGCCCGCCGGGTCTCACCGGCGCACCCGCGACGGGCGTTCGCGGCCGGCCCCGGTGCCGGCCGCGTCGCCCGTCGCGGGTGCTGGCTCCGCGAACGGGGTGCCGCTCAGCGCAGCGCGCTCCAGAGCAGGTACAGGCCGACGACCGTGCCGAAGACGACGATCAGGGTCCTGAGCACCACCGGCGGCAGTCGGCGGACCAGCCGCGCGCCCGCGTACCCGCCGAGCAGCGTCGCGGGGGCCACCACCGCGACCGCCGCCCAGTTCACCGGGCCGAAGAGCGCGAAGACCACCAGCGTGGTCAGCCCGACCACGGCGGAGAGCAGGTTCTTCACGGCCAGCACCCGGGCCAGCGTCGCGTCCAGCACCAGGGCCAGGCTGGCCACCAGCATCACGCCGAGCGCCGCGCCGAAGTAACCGCCGTACGTTGTGCCGACCGCGACCATGGCGTGCACGGTGACGGTACGGCGGCGCGGGCCGAGGTCGGCCGGGTGCCCGACCATGCGGCGTAGTGGATCCTGGAAGGCGAGCATGGCCGTGGCGGCGAGCACCAGGAACGGCACCACCAGCTCGAACGCCCGGGCCGGGGTGGCCAGCAGTAGCAGGCAGCCGGCCACCGAGCCCACCACGGCGGTGGGCAGCAGCGCCCACAGCGACCGGCCGGGCGGCAGGTCCGTCCGGCTGCCGGCCACGCTGGCGACGTACCCGGGGAAGACCGCCACCGAGTTGCTGACGTTCGCCGGCACCGGCGGCAGCCCGATCGCGATCAACGCCGGAAAGGTGATCAGGGAGCCGCCGCCGGCCACCGCGTTCACCGCACCGGCGGCGAGGCCGGCGGTGAGCAGGAGGGTGGCGTCGGAGAGATCCATGATGCCCCGAGGCTAGTACCCGCCCGACCTGACCGATCCGCCGCACCGCCACCCCCGTTGTGCTTCGCTCCTCTCGGCCCGGGGTGGAATCCGGGCTGCCTGTCCCGTCGTTAGGATGAGGACGCGACGGACGAGTCGACCGGGCGGTCGCGTCGGCGGGCCACGGCCCGCCGCCGAGGAACGTCCGGACTCCACAGGGCAGGGTGGTTGCTAACGGCAACCCGGGGTGACCCGCGGGACAGTGCCACAGAAAACAGACCGCCGGTCCGTAACGGGACGGTAAGGGTGAAACGGTGGGGTAAGAGCCCACCAGCACCCCGGGTGACCGGGGTGGCTCGGTAAACCCCACCCGGAGCAAGGCCAAGAAAGGGCCGTCACCGCAAGATGACGGCCCGGCGCAGACGCTCGAGGGCTGCCCGCCCGATGTCTGCGGGTAGGCCGCACGAGCCTGTCGGCGACGGCAGGCCGAGATGGATGACCGCCGCCGGCGCGGGCCCCGCGAGGGGTACGCGCCGGGCACAGAATCCGGCGTACAGGTCGACTCGTCCGTCGCCCACCAGGCCAGCCGCCACCAAGTGACGGTTGGCCTGGTGTTTCTTCGGGCATTGCCGGTCATCATCAATCATCTTCGGGCCGGCGTCCGACGCCCTGGTGACGTGACGGCCCCGACGGCCTGGGAGCGGCCTGATCCTGGACTGCGAGCTGCTACTGGCTCATCGACTGACCGACCGCCACCTCGTCCCAGGTGGAGCCGGCGGGCAGGTACCAGGTGGCCGATCCGGCCCCGAGGGCGTGGGCGACGACCAGGCGGGCGTGCGCGTCCAACTCGGGCAGCCGGTCCGGCGGGAACCACTCCACCGCCAGCGACTCGTCGTCGTTGACACGCGCGGTGCCGGAGATCAGCCGGCAGTGGAAGCCGAGGTTGAGGTACTCGCAGCGGTCCCCGTTCGGATAGGTGTGCGGGTGCGAGACCACGCTGCTCAGCCGGATCGGCTCGACGCGCAGCCCGGTCTCCTCCGCCACCTCCCGCACCACGGCGGTGGCGGGCTGCTCACCCGGCTCGACGATCCCGCTCACCACCGACCAGCGGCCGTCGTCGGTCCGCCTGCCGAGCAGCAGCGCGCCGCGGTCGTCGCACACCACGGCGCTCACGCTCGGCAGCAAGAGCAGATCGTGGCCGACGTGCCTGCGCATCCGACGGATGTAGTCCGGTACGCCCATCCGGCGACCCTAGCCCCCGCGGTCGCGCCCTGTGTCGGCAGGCGGCGGGGTGTCAGCCGGACCAGGCCAGGTCGCGGCTCACCCGTTGGTAGTGCCGGGCCAACTCCGCGTCGATCCGCTCCGCGCGGGTCTCGGTGACCACCACCCGAGGGTGCTGCCCGGCGCGGGCGGTGAGCATCCGGTGCCGCAGACCGGCGGGCGGGTGGGACGCGAAGAGCGACACCTGCTCGCGCAGGGAGAGCTGGCGCAGCAGGGGCAGTCGCTCGCCGGCTCCGGCCAGCGACCTCGCCACGCCCGCCCGCCACGTCGCCGGTCCGTGCCCGGCGCGCGATGCCTGACGGACGACCAACGCCACCGACTCGCCGCTGAGCAGGACGTCGAGCAGGCCGGTCGCTCCGGCGGTGCCGGCGGCCCTGGCCGACATCTCGTCGGCCAGGTACTCGGCCCGCTGGCTGTCCCGCAGCGCCGTCACCACCAGGAGCAGGTGACCGGCGAAGAGCAGCCGGGACAACAGCCACGACAGCATCTGGCGGCAGTCCCAGGCAGAGCACCCGTCGCCGGCGCAGCCCCATCGACGTCGCGTACGCGTTGATGCTCCCGTCGACGCCGACCACGTGCGGCACCGGTGCGCCGATCGCCGCCGCCACCTCCTCGACCAGGGCGTGCAGTTGCGGTGCCTGATCCCGCGAGAGCACCTCCCTCTCCCGGTCCAACCGCCCGAGGCGGGGCCGTAGCACCACCGCCAGACCGAGCAACGCCAGCCCGGCGACGACGGCGAGGTTCGGGAAGGGGTACGCGAAGAGCAGCGCCGCCGCCATCGCCACCACTCCGGCGGCCAGCAGCAGCGAGACGAACGCGGTGATGACCCCGGCCACCCCCAGCCCGGTCGCGTCCAGCGGGCGATCCACGAGCGCGGCGTACTGCTGCCGGGTCAGCCGGTCGGCCCACGACCAGCCGAACTCCGGCGCCTGCCGGTCCTGGTCGTAGCCGTCCAGGTTCCACTCGCAGCGGGCGCACCAGGGCAACGCCTCGCGCACCGAAACGGTCGTCGCACCGCAGCGCGGACAGGATCCCGTCCCGGCCGTCGTCCTGGTCACGACCGCCGATCCTGCCGGTGCCGGCTGCGCCGTGGTACCGGCCGTTCAGCGGAGCCGGTCACGACGGGCACGGCACCCGTTCCAGCGCCGCCGGACCGGGGCCCGAGCCCACCACCTGCGCGAAGCAGCCGTACGCGGTGGCCCGCTGCCACCCGAAGACGCTCGACGCGGTCTTCGCCACGCGAACCCGGAAAACCAGCCGGACGCCGGCGGCGCCGGTCTCCAGGGTGAGCACCTCGACGCCGTCGGCGCGGTCGGCGATCCCGCGCAGCGTCGCCTGCCCGGCCGCCGGGTCGGCCAGCAACTGCGTGCGCGTCCACTGGGCGGTCGCGATCACCTCGCGGGCGGCCCGCTGCTCCAAGCGTTGCTGCGAGCGGTCCCGCAGCAGGGGCGTCGCCACCGTCCCGACCGCGGTCAGCACCACCGCGACAGCCCCGGCGATCAGGCCGTGTCGCGTCCACGCCGATCTTCCTCCCCCGAAACGCACCCCGGGATTCTGCGTCACCGACCGGCTTCCCGGCTGCCCCGTCCTCCGCGGGCCGGTTCCGTTGTTCCCGCCCGCAGGCCCGTGAGCAGGTCTAATGTGGAAGCCGGCGCGTATTTGTCCGATCCGGTGGCGGCCGGGCTGCTCTCGGTGCACAGTGATCTCATGAACGACAGCGGACGTGGCGGGCACTACTACTGGTGCACGCGACACCACCGGGTCGAGACCGATGCCGACGTGTGTCCCGCCCGGCACGTTCTCGGGCCGTACGCCTCAGCCGCCGACGCGGAGAACGCCCTGCAGAAGGTGCGGGAGCGTAACGAAGCGTGGGAGGCCGAGGACGCCCGCTGGGCCGGGGAGGGCAGATAGGCGGCGCGGGACAGCCCGCGTCGAGGAACTCCGTGCCTCCAGGCGAGGCACGCGAGCGCATGTCCCCAAGGAGGGAACCGAGATGGCCGAAGCACAACAGGCCACCACCCGCCCGGCCGCCAGGAAGTCCGCCGCGGCGGAGCGGCGCGCCGGCACCACCGTGGCACGCCGGTCCGTACCGGCCACCGTGACGGCCCGGAGGGCGCCGGCCGGCAAGACGTCACCGAGCGCCGCGGGTGCTGGGACCGGGCGTGCCCCGGCGAGCACGGCGACCGCCGCGAAGAAGACCACGGCGGCGAAGAAGACCACGGCGGCGAAGAGGACCACGGCGGCGAAGAGAACCACGGCGGCGAAGAGAACCACGGCGGCGACGAAGGCGCCGGCGACGAAGAGGACCACGGCGGCGACGAAGACCGCCGTGAAGAAGGCCCCGGCGACCAGGACGACGGCGAAGAAGGCTCCGGCCAAGAAGGCCGTCACCAGGACCACCGCCGGGGCGAAGAAGACCACGGCGACGGCGAAGAAGGCCGGCACCGCCGCCCGGAAGACCACCGGCGCGGCGAAGAAGACCACCACCGCGAAGTCCACCGCGGCCGCCCGGAAGGTGACCTCCACCGGCAGGAAGGCCACCGCCGCGGTCCGCAGGAGCGCCGGCACGGCGAAGAAGACGACCACGGCCGCCGCGAAGAAGACCACCACGGCGGCGAAGAAGGCGCCGGTGACGAAGACCACCACCAGGAAGGCGCCGGCGACGAAGACCACCGCCGGGAAGGCGCCGGCGAAGAGGGCGACCGCCACGTCGTCGACCACCGCCCGTAAGGCGGCGGCGAAGACCACGCCCGCGAAGAAGACCACCGCCCGCAAGGCCCCGTCGCGTACCGCAGCCGCCCGCGCCGCCGCGCCGACCGGTACCCGCTCGCGCGCCCGGAAGGCCACCGGCTGACCGTACGGAGACGACCGCCCCTGTGCCGGAGAGCGGATCATCGGCGGGGCTGCCAGGATTGACCCGTGGTCATCCGACGTGTGTTGGCGCCCCGCATCGACTTCGGTGCGCTGCGCCGCGAGCTGGGACTGCCGGACGGTTTCCCGGCCGCGGCGCAGCGCGAGGCGGACGAGGCGGCCGCCGCCCCGCCGCCCGACCGGGTCGACCGCACCGACGTGCCCTTCGTCACGGTCGACCCGGCGACCTCCCGTGACCTCGACCAGGCGATGCACCTGAGCCGCCGCCCCGGCGGCGGCTTCCGGGTGCGGTACGCCATCGCCGACGTCGCCGCCCACGTCCGCCCCGGCGGTCCGCTGGAGGCGGAGACCTGGCGGCGTGGGCAGACCGTCTACCTTCCCGACGGCAACGTGCCGCTGCACCCGCACACACTCAGCGAGGGCGCGGCCAGCCTGCTGCCCGACGTCGACCGGGCGGCGGTGGTGTGGACCCTCGACCTCGACGCCGACGGTGACACCGTCGCCGTCGCGCTGGAACGCGCCCGGGTACGCAGCCGCGCCAAGCTCGACTACGTCGGGGTGCAGGCCGCCGCCGAGACCGGGACGCTGCCCGAGCCGATCGCCCTGCTGCCCGAGATCGGCGCTCTGCTCACCGCCCGGGGACTGCGCCGGGGCGCGGTCAACCTGCCGTTGCCCGAGCAGGACGTCGAACCCGACGGTGACGGCTGGCGGCTGGTGCTGCGCCCCCCGGTGCCGATGGAGGACCACAACGCCCAGATCTCCCTGCTCACCGGGATGGCCGCCGCCGACATCATGCTCGCCGGCGGGATCGGCCTGCTACGGACCATGCCGCCGCCGAAGCCCGAGGCGGTGGCCCGGCTTCGTGCCGCGGCGACGGCGCTGGGCGTGCCCTGGTTGAACGGGACCAGCATCGGCGAGCTGCTGGCGGGGCTGGACACCACCCGGTCCCGGGCCGCCGCCTTCGTCGACCAGGCGGCCGAGCTGATGCGCGGGGCCGCGTACACGGCCTTCGACGGAGAGCCGCCCGAGCAGCCGGAGCACGGCGGCGTCGCCGCCGCGTACGCCCACGTCACGGCCCCGCTGCGGCGGCTGGCCGACCGGTACGCGACGGAGGTCTGCCTGGCCCTGCACGAGGGCCGGCCGGTGCCCGACTGGGCCAGGGCGGCGCTGCCCCGGCTGCCCGAGGTGATGGCCGCGACCGACCGCACGGCCGGCGCCGCCACCCGGGGCGCGATCGAGCTGGCCGAGGCGGTGCTGCTCGCGCACCGGGTGGGGGAGACCTTCGCCGCCGCCGTGCTCGACGTGGACGCCCCGCCCAACGGGCAGTCGAGGCCGGGCCGGCAGCCCGGCGGCACGGTGGCGTTGGACGACCCGCCGGTGCGCGCCCGGTGCGTCGGCCACCTGCCGCTGGGCGAGCGGATCCAGGTCCGACTGGTCACCGCCGACCCGGCCCGACGCACGGTGATCTTCGCCCACGACTGACCCTCGGGGCGGGGTTTGTCACAGTGACGGGCGCTGCTGCCCGGCGGGACCGTTTGCGAGGATGATCGTATGGCTTACGACGCGACCACGCTGCCCGACGTCTCCGGGCTGACCGTCGGCATCATCGGTGGCACCGGCGACCAGGGGCGGGGTCTCGCCTACCGGTTCGCCCGGGCCGGGCAGACGGTGCTGATCGGTTCCCGTTCCGCCGAGCGCGCCGCCGAGGCCGCCGCCGAGATCGCGGCCCTGCCGGGGGTGCCGGCCGGGACCGAGGTGACCGGGGCGGGCAACGAGGAGGTCGCCCGCCGCAGCGACGTGGCCGTCATCGCGGTGCCGTGGGACGGGCACGCCGCCACCGTCGCCGCTCTGGCCGAACCGCTCGCCGGCACGATCGTGGTCGACTGTGTCAACCCGCTCGGCTTCGACAAGCAGGGCCCGTACGCGTTGCCGGTGGCGGAGGGCAGCGCCGTGCAGCAGGCCGCCGCCCTGCTGCCCGACTCGCGGGTCTGCGCCGCGTTCAACCACGTCAGCGCCCCGTTGCTGGCCGACCCGGAGATCGACCGCATCGAGCTCGACGTGCTGATCTGCACCGAGGACCGGGAACTGGTCGACATCGTCGGGGCGTTGGCCGCCCGGATCCCCGGCATGCGCGGCATCTACGCCGGCCGGTTGCGCAACGCCCACCAGATCGAGGCGTTCACCGCCAACCTGATCGCCATCAACAAGCGCTACAAGGCACACGCCGGCATCCGCGTCACCGATCTCTGATGACCGACGCCGCGCGGATCCTGCCCGGATCCGTGCGAGAACCGCTGTCGTAGGTGGATGTCAGGGTGTTCGCATGACGTGGCAACTGACGGTTGACTGCCGGGACGCGTCCCGGCTGGTCGGGTTCTGGGCGGCGGCGCTGAGGTACCGTCCGCAGCCTCCGCCGAGCGGCTTCCCGACCTGGCGGGCGTGGTACCTGTCGGTGGGGGTGCCCGCGGCGGAGCTGCCCGAGGGTGACTGCCAGGATCGGATCGAGGATCCCGCCGGCGGGGGGCCGCCCATCTGGTTCCAGCCGGTGCCCGAGGCCAAGTCGGTGAAGAACCGGCTCCACATCGACCTTCGGCCCGGCGGCGGCCGGACGGTGCCGCTGCCCGAGCGGCGGGCCCGGGTCGACGCCGAGGTGGACCGGTTGGTGGTGCTCGGGGCGCGGGTGCTCGGGGCGATGGACGATCCGACGAACGACTACTACTCGGTGCAGCTCGCCGATCCGGAGGGCAACGAGTTCTGCGTCAGCTGATCCCTGATCGGCGGGCCGGGACGCGGGGAGAGCGCCGCAGTGGGCGGGCCCCGCCGGTCGCGCGGCGGGCCGACCTGTCGGCACGCCGCGACCGGCGGGGCCCGGGATCAGAAGTTGACGTTGACGCCGACCTGCTTGCAGGCGGCGTTGGCGTCCGCACTGGCCTTTCTCAGGCCGGCGCCGTCCGCGGCGGCGGTCATGTCCGCGGCGCCCGCCACCTTGCCGGCCTCCGTGCCGAACGCGGCCAGGGCAGTCGCCACCTCGCTGCCGGAACCGCCGGTCGCGGCCGTCGCCACCATCCCCTCGGCCATGTCGGTGTAGGCCTTCTTCATCAACGGCGTCGGGTCCTGACCCGACGACACGGCCTTCACGACGGCCGCCTTCGACTCGTCGCCGATCTTCTTCGCCGCCTCGCAGAGCTTCTTGTCGCTCGCCGGGTCCGCGGCGGCAGCCGAGGACCCGGTGGCGGAGGGGGTGTCCGCGGTGGCGGAGGTGGTGGTGGACGGCGTGGGAGCGGCCGTCGTCGACGGCTCCTCCCCGCCGCACGCCGCGAGCGTCAGCAGGGAAACAGAGGTCAGGACAACAGTTGAGAAACGAGCACGAGTCACGGACGGGCACCCTAGCGGTTTGCCCCGGTCCGTGCGTACCCGTCCCCGTCGTCCCGGCCCGTGGCGGTCAGAAGGTGTGCTCGGCGGCCGGGAACTCGCCGCCGCGTACCTCGTCGGCGAAGCGGCGGGTCGCGTCGGCCAGCGCCCCGGCCAGGTCGGCGTACCGCTTGACGAACCGGGGCGCCCGCCCGGTGCGCAGGCCCGCCATGTCCTGCCAGACCAGCACCTGCGCGTCGGTGTCGGGCCCGGCGCCGATGCCGACGGTCGGGATGTCCAGCTCGGCGGTGATCCGCTTGGCCACCTCGCCCGGCACCATCTCCAGCACCACCGCGAACGCGCCCGCCTCGGCCACCGCCCGGGCGTCGGCCAGCACGTCGTCGGCCGCGTCACCGCGCCCCTGCACCCGGTAGCCGCCCAGGGTGTGCTCACTCTGTGGGGTGAAGCCGATGTGCGCCATCACCGGGATGCCGGCGCCCACGATCGCGGCGATCTGCGCGGCGCACCGCCGTCCGCCCTCCAGCTTCACCGCGTGGCAGCCGCCCTCCTTCATGAACCGCACCGCGGTGCGCAGCGCCTGCGCCGGCCCCTCCTCGTACGAGCCGAACGGCAGGTCGCCGACGACCAGCGACTGCCGGGTCGCCCGCACCACGGCCCGCACCAGCGGCAGCAGCTCCTCGGCGGTCACCGGCAGGGTCGTCTCGTAGCCGAACACGTTGTTCGCCGCCGAGTCGCCGACCAGCAGCACCGGGATGCCGGCGGCGTCGAAGACACCGGCGGTGTACTGGTCGTACGAGGTGAGCATGGCCCAGCGCTCGCCGCGTTCCTTGGCGGCGATCAGGTCGCGGGTGCGGACCCGTCGGGTCGCCGGGCCGCCGTAGAGGGCGGTCACCTCGGTCGGGGTGGACTCCACCATGACTGTCTCCTCTCCTCGAGGCCGCTGTCGCGGTCCCCGGGTACCTGCCGCGATCGTCGCACCGGGCGACCCCCTCCGGGCAGGGTGCAGTGCAGGATGTCACTCCCGGACGTGCCGGGGCGGGGCCCGGGTGCCGGACCCCGCCACGACCACGAACCCGTCGGCGGCCACCGGTGGGTCGCGCAGCCGGGAGAAGTCAGCCGTTCTCCCGCCAGCGGTTGGTGATCGGCAGCCGGCGGTCCCGCCCGAACGCCTTCATGGAGATCTTCGTGCCCGGGGCGGACTGGCGGCGCTTGTACTCGGCGATGTCCACCAGCCGGAGCACCTTGTCCACCACCGCCGGGTCGTGCCCGGAGGAGACCAGCCCGTCCCGGCCCAGGTCGCCGTCGACGTAGCCGATCAGGATCGGGTCGAGCACGTCGTACTCGGGAAGGCTGTCGCTGTCGAGCTGGCCGGGGCTCAGCTCGGCCGACGGCGGCTTGCCGATGGAGTTCTCCGGGATCGGCGGGGTCTCGCCCCGGGCGGCGGCGTCGGCGTTGCGCCACTTCGCCAGCCGCCAGATCAGCGTCTTCCAGACGTCCTTGACCGGGTTGAAGCCGCCGACCGAGTCGCCGTAGAGGGTGGAGTAGCCCACCGCCAGCTCGCTCTTGTTGCCGGTGGTGAGGACCAGGTGCCCCTCCTGGTTCGACAGCGCCATCAGGACCACGCCCCGCACCCGGGCCTGGAGGTTCTCCACCGCCACCCCGGCCAACGACAGGTTGGCCAGGAACGTGTCCACCATCGGCTGGATCGGCTCGATCCGGTAGTCCAGCCCGGTCCGCTTGGCCAGTTCCTCCGCGTCGACCCGGGAGTGCTCCGAGGAGTGCTGGCTGGGCAGGGAGACGCCCACCACCCGGTCGGGCCCGAGCGCGTCGACGGCGAGCGCCGCCACCACCGCCGAGTCGATGCCGCCGGAGAGGCCGAGCACCACGGAGGGGAAGTGGTTCTTGTTGACGTAGTCACGCAGGCCGAGCACCAACGCCTGCCACACCTCGGCCTCGTCGGCGACCGGCGCCATCGTCCCACCGTCGGCCGCCGGGCCCACCGGGGCAGGCGGGATCGCCGCGACGGTACGCCGCAGCACCCGCATCCCGTCGGCGAGTTCCTCGGCCTCCGGGCCGGGCGGGCCCGCCTCGGGCAGCTCGACGTCGTGGACCAGCAGGTGTTCGACGAACTGCGGGGCGCGGGCCAGCAGCGTGCCGTCGGCGGCCACGACCATCGAGTCGCCCTCGAAGACCAGCTCGTCCTGCCCGCCGATCATGTTGACGTACGCGATGGTGGCGCCGGCCTCCGCGGCCCGGCGGCGTACCAGCGGCAGCCGGATGTCGTCCTTGTTCAGCTCGTACGGCGAGCCGTTGATGTTGACCACCAGGCCGACGCCGGCCTGCCCGGCCACCGCGAACGGGCCACCGGCCTGCCAGAGGTCCTCGCAGATGGTCAACGCGACGTCCACGCCGCCGACCCGCACCACGGTCAACGCGTCTCCCGGGACGAAGTAGCGGTCCTCGTCGAAGACGCCGTAGTTGGGCAGGTGGTGCTTGAAGTAGGTGGTCACCACCGCGCCGCCATGCAGCAGCGCGGCGGCGTTGCGGGCCCCCCGGCCCGGCTGGGCGTCCCCGGCGACCTGGGGCGGGCCGTCGGCGTCGAGGTAGCCGACCACCACCGGCAGGTCGCCCAGACCGTCGCCGGCCAGGTCGGCGGCGAGCCGGTCCAGCGCGGCCTTCGACGCCGCCACGAACGAGCGGCGGAAGACCAGATCCTCGACGGGGTAGCCGGTCAGCATCATCTCCGGGAAGGCGACGAGCTGGGCGCCGGCGTCGGCGGCCTTACGGGTCCAGGCGCGGACCAGCGCGGCGTTGCCGGCGAGGTCCCCGACGGTCGGGTTGACCTGGGACAGGGCGAGACGCAGGGTGGGCATGTGTTCATCTTGCCCCAGCCGGCCCGCGCCAATCAGCGGCGGCGGACGAGACGACGGCCACCCGGCGGGGGCGGGTGGCCGGGCATGATCCGCCGGGCGGGACACCGCAGGACGCGCGCCGGCAGGTCGCGTAACGTCTGCTTAACCAGGCCGGTGGAGACTGGGCGATCAGACCGGGCCGGCACCGGACGTACGTCGTGAGAGGTTGGGGAAGTGGACCGTCAGCAGGAGTTCGTCCTCCGTACGCTGGAAGAGCGGGACATCCGGTTCGTCCGGCTGTGGTTCACCGACGTGCTCGGCACGCTCAAGAGCGTGTCGGTGGCCCCCGCCGAGCTGGAGGCGGCCTTCGAGGAGGGCATCGGTTTCGACGGCTCGGCGATCGAGGGCTTCGCCCGGGTCTTCGAGTCCGACATGGTCGCCATGCCCGACCCGACCACCTTCCAGGTCTTCCCCTTCGAGGGCGGGGTCAGCGGCGAGAGCGCCCGGATGTTCTGCGACATCCTGCTGCCCGACGGCAGCCCGTCCTGGGCCGACCCGCGCCACGTGCTGCGCCGGATGCTCTCCAAGGCCGCCGAGAAGGGCTTCACCTTCTACACCCACCCGGAGATCGAGTTCTTCCTGCTGGAGAACGGCCCGCAGGACGGCTCGGTGCCGGTGCCGGTGGACACCGGCGGGTACTTCGAGCACACCACGCACGCCGTGGCGCGGGACTTCCGCCGCCAGGCCGTGCTGGCCCTGGAGCGGATCGGCATCTCGGTGGAGTTCAGCCACCACGAGGTCGCCCCCGGCCAGCAGGAGATCGACCTGCGCTACGCCGACGCGCTGACCACCGCCGACAACATCATGACCTTCCGGCACGTGGTCAAGGAGGTGGCGCTCTCCACCGGGGTGCAGGCCACCTTCATGCCGAAGCCCTTCACCGACCAGCCGGGCAGCGGCATGCACACCCACCTGTCGCTGTTCGAGGGGGAGCGCAACGCGTTCCACGACGCCGGCGACCCGATGAAGCTCTCCAAGGTGGCCAAGTCGTTCATCGCGGGCCTGCTCGCCCACGCCCGCGAGTACACCGCCGTCACCAACCAGTGGGTCAACTCCTACAAGCGGCTCTTCCCGCAGGCGCTGCCGGACCGGATCACCGAGAGCCCGGCGTACGTCTGCTGGGGGCACCTCAACCGCTCGGCGCTGGTGCGGGTGCCCGCGTACGGCAAGCCGAACTCGGCCCGGGTGGAGGTCCGCTCGCTGGACTCGGCGACCAACCCCTACCTGGCCTTCGCGGTCATGCTCGGCGCCGGCCTCAAGGGCATCGAGGAGGGCTACGAGCTGCCGCCGGGCGCCGAGGACGACGTCTGGTCGCTGTCCAGCGCCGAGCGCCGGGCCATGGGGTACGAGGCCCTGCCGGAGAACCTGGCCGAGGCGATCGACGTGATGGCCGGGTCCGAACTGGTCGCCGAGGTGCTCGGCGAGCACGTCTTCGACTTCTTCCTGCGCAACAAGCGCGCCGAGTGGGAGCAGTACCGCCGCGAGGTCACCCCGTACGAGCGGCAGCGCTACCTCTCGCTCTAGATCATCCTTGCGTCGGAGGACTATCGTCTCGTTCACCGTGCCGGCACCCCGCCGGCCGGTGGACGGGCGGAGGCGGTCAGGTGCTGGAGGATCTGCTCAGCGGAGCGTGGCAGAGCGTGGTCTACGGGGTCGTCGGGGTGATCCTGATGGCCGCCGGGTTCCTGCTGGTGGACGTGCTGACCCCGGGGAAGCTGCGCGAGCTGATCTGGGTGCGGCGCAACGGCAACGCGGCGCTGCTGCTGGCCGCCAACCAGCTCGGCATCGCCGGGATCGTCTTCACGGCGATCCTCACCAGCTACAGCGACTTCGCCAAGGGGCTCGCCTCCACGGTGATCTTCGGGCTGGTCGGCCTACTGATCATGGCGTTGGCGTTCTTCGTGCTCGACCTGCTCACCCCCGGGCGGCTCGGTGAGATCGTCTGCTCGGACGAGCCGCACCCGGCGGCCTGGGTCAGTGCCGCCACGCACTTCGGTGCCGCGCTGATCGTCTGCGCCTGCATCGCCTGACGCCGGCTGTCGTACCCCGGGTCTAGCCTGCCCGGGGTGAACCGGACCGACCGTCTCTACGCCCTGGTGGAGGAGCTGCGGGCGGTGTCGCCCCGGCCGCGCAGCGCCCGCTGGCTGGCCGCGCGTTTCGAGGTGAGCACCCGCACCATCGAGCGGGACATCGCCGCCCTGCAGGCCGGCGGTGTGCCGATCTGGGCCGAGCCCGGCCGCACCGGCGGCTACGTCGTCGACCGTGCCCGTACCCTGCCGCCGGTCAACCTCACCGCCGGTGAGACGGTGGCGATGGCCCTCGCGCTGCACCGCCTCGGCGGCACCCCGTTCGCCGCGGCGGGCGCCAGCGCGCTGCGCAAGCTGCTCGCGGTGTTGCCGGCCGCCGACGCGGCCGAGGCGCACCGGCTCGCCGGCCGGGTCCATCTGGTCGGCGGCGGGCCGGCCACGCCCGTCCCGGCCGCCGTCGCCGACGCGGTCACCGCGCGCCGCGTGCTGCGCCTGCGGTACGCCGATCGTGCCGGCACCGACTCGGTGCGCGAGGTCGAGCCACTGGGCTATCTCGGCAACCCCACGCACTGGTACCTGCTCGCCTGGTGCCGGCTGCGCGACGCGCTGCGCTGCTTCCGTACCGACCGGATCCTGGCCGTGACGCCGCTTCCGGAGCCGGTCACCCGCCGGTGGCGCCCGGCGGACCTGGACATCCCCACCGAGCGGGTCCGGTCGCTGAGCCTGCTCTGACATCCGCCGGTAAACACCGACAGGACGGTGTCGCCGGCCACCCCGAGGCTGTCTGACGACGCCGGCCGCCCGGCCGGTGCCCAGACAGGAGGTCGCACATGTCCACCACGCCCGTCACCTGGTTCGAGATCGGCACCGACCGCGCGGACGAGGCGGAGCGCTTCTACGGTGAGTTGTTCGGCTGGACGTTCGAGGAGCAGGGCGCGCCGGGCCGGTCGTACCGGGTGACCGGGGCCGGTGGCAAGCAGGGGATCGGCGGGGCGATCCGGGCCACCGAGGACGGCTCGCCGAACTACGCGGTGTTCTACGCGGAGGTGGCCGACGTGGCGGAAACCTGCCGCCGGGCCGAGGCGGCCGGTGGGAAGGTGCTGATGCCGGTGCGCACGGCGCCGAGCGGGCTCCGCTTCGCGCACCTGCTCGACCCGGCCGGCAACCATCTCGGCGTCTTCACCCCGCCGGTAACCGCCTGACCGGCAGTGACCGGCCACCTTGCCGGCCCCGAGTCCGGTCAGCCGAGGGGGCGTCCGGTCCCGCCGCAGGGGCGGGACCGGACGCGAGGGGAGGGGAGGGAGATTACTTGCCGGCGAGGCCCCGGCCGCCCGGACCGTGACCGCCGCCGCCGGGGAAGACGCCTGCCTCGACGGCCTTGGTGATCGCGTCGGCCTGCTCCTGGGTCAGCTTGCCGTCCTTGACAGCCTGGGCGAGCCGCTCCTTGAGCCTGGCCTGCCGCTCCTCGGCGGAGGGGCGTTGCGGCCGGTCCGCCTTGTGCTGCTCGCGGAGCTTCTCCAACGCGGCGGTCACCTTCTCGGTCGGCACGCCCAGTTCCTTGGCCAGCGCCTCGGCGAACTCGGCCTGCCGCTGCGCCCGGCGCTCCTGCCGGCCGCTGTCCTTCTCGCCGCTGCTGGCGCTCGGCGACGGCGTCGGGTTCTCCGCGAACGCCACGGTCGGCACGGCGATGCCCACGCCGAGCACGCCAGCGGCGGCCAGCCCGGCCAGCAGGTGTTTCTTCGAGATCGTGCGGGCCATCCGGTTCCTCCATGTGATCGGTGTGCGATGCCGTGACCGACAGTGACTCCGCTTGCTGAACTGTGCCCGTGCCCACCCTGTCACCCAGCTGAGAATCCACCCAAGGGCGTCAGTGGACGGCGGGGGAGACGGTGAGGGTGCGGGCATCGGCGTCCAGGACGGCCGGGGTGCCGACGGGGACGGTGAGCTGGCCCAGGCCGTGACCGATCGGCAGGCCGCCGAGGACCGGGACACCCAGGTCGCTCAGGCGCTCGGTCAACACGTCGACGACCGTGGTGTCCCAGCCGTCGGCGCACTCCGTGAACTGGCCGACCGCCACCCCGGCGAGCCCGTCCAGCGCGCCGGCCCGGCGCAGCTGGGTGAGCATCCGGTCGACCTTGTACGGCGGCTCCTGCACCTCCTCCAGTAGCAGCACCGCCCCGCGCAGGTCCGGCAGGTCGTGGGTGCCGATCGAGGCGGTGATCAGGCAGAGGTTGCCGCCGAGCAGCGTCCCCTCCGCCCGCCCCGGAATCCGTACCCGGTAGGTTTCCTCCTCGGCGACCGCCCGCACCGTCACCGGATTCGTGGTCATCAGCGCGGCGTGCAGGGACTCCGCCGAACGCAGCGGGGTGCGGTCGTCCCGCCAGGCCGCTCCCGGCCCGTGTACGCCGGCCAGCCGGGCCCCCCGCCAGAGCGCGAACTGCAGGGCGGTGATGTCCGAGAACCCGGCCACCACCTTCGGGTCCCGACGGACCGCGGCCATGTCGATCAGGTCGACGATCCGCTGCGCGCCGTAGCCGCCCCGGGTGCAGACCACCCCGCGTACCCGTGGATCGGCGAACGCGGTGTTCAGGTCGGCGGCGCGCAGCGCGTCGTCACCGGCCAGGTAGCCGCGCCGGGCGTACGCGTTCGGCGCCGGCACCGGGCGCAGCCCCCAGCCGGTGAGCAGCTCGACTCCCCGGGCCACCCGCTCCGGGCGGGTCGGACCGGACGGCGACACCAGCATCACCGTGTCACCGGGACGCAGGACCGGCGGGCGTACGCAGTCGTCGGTGGGCACAACGGCAGAGCCTAGCCGCCGAGGGCGGCTCACCGGTCGGCGTACTGCGCGGCGCACCCGTCCGGGGCCACCGGCTAGCCTCGACGTCGTGGCGACCGCGTTGGTGATCGAGAACGACCCGACCGACGACCTCCGCCGGCTGGGGGAGTGGCTGACCGAGGGAGGTCTCGACCTGCGGGTGCTGCGCCCGCACTCCGGCGACGCGCTCCCCGCCGACCTGACCGGGTACGCCGCGCTGGTGGTGCTCGGCGGCGACCAGCGGGCGTACCCGCTGCCGGACGGCACGCCGGGCGCGCCCTGGTTCCCGGCCCTCGAAGGGCTGCTGCGCAAGGCCGTCCGGCACCGGGTGCCCACCCTCGGCGTCTGTCTCGGCGCGCAGCTGCTGGCCACCGCGCACGCCGGCCAGGTCGAGCGCAGCCCCTCCGGCCCCGAGGTGGGCCCCGGCGTGGTCGGCAAGCGGGACGCCGCCGAGCACGACCCGCTCTTCCGCTACGTGCCGCTGATTCCCGACGTGCTCCAGTGGCACGTCGACGAGATCACCGAACTGCCCCGGGGAGCGACCCTGCTGGCCGCCTCCACCCGCCACCCGCACCAGGCGTTCCGCCTCGGCGACCGGGCCTGGGGCCTGCAGTTCCACATCGAGTGCGACACCGCCATGATCGCCCACTGGGCCCGCGACTCGACGCTCCTGGCGGAGCTGGGCTACGACCCGGAACTGGTGGTGGCGGCCTGCGACCGGGTGATGGCCGACGTCGAGGAGGTCTGGCAGCCGTTCGCGATCCGGTTCGCCGCCCTGGCCCTGGGCGAGCTGGACGACGCCACCGTCCGCCCCAGCCTGCCCCTGCTCGGGCATTGAGATGACCCGACCGACCAGGGGACGGCTGGCCCGCTACGGGTTCGCCGAGGGCGACGGCGGGGCGCGGGCGGCGGACCTGCTCGGCCCGGACGGGCTGGGGCTGTGGCGCACCGACGAGCAGGAACCGGTCGACGAGCCCGCCACCGAGCTGCTCGCCGCGCTGTCCCGGGCCGCCGACCCCGACCTGGCGTTACGTCAGCTCCACCGCATGGTCGAGGCGGAACGCCGGGGCAACGGAGCCCCGGACCACGACACCGCCCGGCCGGCGCTGCTGGACGCGCTGCACGCCGACCCGGGGCTGCGCCGCCGGCTGCTCGCCGTGCTCGGCGCCTCGTCGGCCCTCGGCGACCACCTGGTGGCCAACCCGCAACAGTGGACCGTGTTGGCCACCGCCCCGGACGGGCTGGCCCCGATCGCCGAGGGGCGGCTCGACCTCGACCTCGCCGGGCGGCTCACCGCGTCCACCCAGCCGGTGGCGGTGCTGCGGCAGGCGTACCGGCTGGCGCTGCTGCGGATCGCGGCGGCCGACCTGACCGGCGGGCGAGGGCTGGAGCAGACCATGGGGGCGCTCTCCGCGCTGGCCGACGCCACCCTCGCCGCCGCGTACGAACTCGCCGTCGGCGAACTGCCGGACGGGACCCCCCGGCCCCCGCTGGCGGTGGTGGCGATGGGCAAGTGCGGCGGCGACGAGCTGAACTACGTCTCCGACGTCGACGTGATCTTCGTGGCCGCCGACGACGCCGACCTGGCCGTCGCCACCCGGGTCGCCGCCCGGCTGATCGGCGTGTGCGGGCTGGTCGCCTGGCCGGTCGATGCCGCGCTGCGCCCCGAGGGCAACCGGGGGCCGCTGGTGCGTACCCTCGCCAGCCACCTCGCCTACTACCAGCGCTGGGCCCGCACCTGGGAGTTCCAGGCGCTGCTCAAGGCCCGGCCGGCCGCCGGTGACCTCGACCTGGCCCGGGCGTGGATCGACGCGCTGGCCCCGCTGGTCTGGCGGGCCGCCGAGCGGCCCGAGGCGGTCGAGGACGTCCGCGCCATGCGCCGCAAGATCATCGACAACATCCCGCCCAAGGAGCTGGAACGCGAGATCAAACGCGGCCCCGGCGGGCTGCGCGACATCGAGTTCGCCGTCCAGCTGCTGCAACTGGTGCACGGCCGCGGCGACGAGTCGCTGCGGGTCGCCGGCACCCTGCCGGCGCTGCGCGCCCTGGTGGCCGGCGGCTACGTCGGGCGCGCCGACGGGGAGGCGCTGCTGCGCGGGTACCGCTTCCTGCGCGGCGTCGAGCACCGCCTCCAGCTGCAGGGCCTGCGCCGGACCCACACCGTGCCGACCGAGCCGGCCGCGCTGCGCTGGCTCGCCGCCGCGCTCGGGTACACCGCCACACCGGGCCGCAGCACCGTGGAGAGCTTCCGCGCCGACTGGGTCGCGCACGCCACCGAGGTACGCCGGCTGCACGCCAAGCTGCTCTACCGGCCCCTGCTGGAGGCGGTGGCCCGGGTGCCGGCCGACGGGTTGCGGCTGACCCCGGAGGCGGCCCGCCACCGGCTGGAGATTCTCGGCTTCGCCGACCCGGCCGGGGCGCTGCGTCACCTCCAGGCCCTCACCGGCGGGGTCAGCCGCACCGCCGCCATCCAACGCACCCTCCTGCCGGTGCTGCTCAGCGAGTTCGCCGACGCCCCCGAGCCGGACCGGGGCCTGCTCAACTACCGGCAGGTCTCCGACAAGCTCGGTTCCACCCCCTGGTACCTGAGGGTGTTGCGCGACTCCGGCCCGGTGGCCCGCCGGCTGGCCCGGGTACTCTCCTCCTCCCGGTACGCCGCCGACCTGCTGGCCCGGGAACCGGAGGCGCTGCGGCTGCTGGCCGAGGAGAGCGAGTTGGCGCCGCGCCCCCGGGAGGTGCTCTGCGACGGCTTCGCGGCCGCCGCCGCCCGGCACGACGACCCGGTCGAGGCCACCCGCGCCATCCGTGCGCTGCGCCGCCGGGAACTGGTCCGGATCGCCTGCGCCGACGTGCTCAGCCGGGCCGGTGGGCTCGCCCCCCGCCCCGAGCGAGGCGCGCCGGCCGCGCCACTGGCCGACGTGACCGCCGTGGGCACCGCGCTGGCCGACGTCACCGACGCCACCCTGGCCGCCGCGCTGCGAACCGCCAGGGCCGCCCAAGCCGCGCTGCCCGGCCTGCGCTTCGCGGTCATCGGCATGGGCCGCCTCGGCGGCTACGAGTCCAACTACCTGTCCGACGCCGACGTGCTCTTCGTCTACGACCCGCCCCCCGGGGCGGACGAGAGCGCGGCCAGCGCCGCCGCGCACGGCGTCGCCGAGGAGCTACGCCGGCTGCTCGGCATGCCCGCCCCCGATCCACCGCTCGGCGTCGACGCCGACCTGCGGCCCGAGGGCCGCCAGGGGCCGCTGGTGCGCAGCCTCGCCGCGTACGCCCAGTACTACGCCCGCTGGTCCAAGGTGTGGGAGGCGCAGGCGCTGCTGCGGGCCCGGTTCGTCTGCGGCGACGCCGACCTGGGCGCCGAGTTCCAGGCGATGGTCGACCCGATCCGCTACCCGGCCGGTGGGCTGACCCACGAGCAGGTGGTGGAGATCCGCCGGATCAAGGCCAGGGTGGAGACCGAGCGGCTGCCCCGGGGCGCCGACCCGGCCACCCACACCAAGCTCGGCCGGGGTGGCCTGGCCGACGTCGAGTGGGCGGTGCAGCTGCTCCAGCTCCGGTACGCCGGAGCGCACCCGGGACTGCGCGGCACGCGTACCCTCGACGCGCTCGCGGCGGCCCGCGACGCCGGCCTGGTCGACCCGACCGACGCCGCGGAGATGGCCGCCGGCTGGACCCTGGCCGCGCAGGTCCGCAACGCGCTGATGCTGGTCCGGGGCCGGGCCGGTGACCAACTGCCCCGACACGGCGTGGAGCTGGCCGGGGCGGTGCGGCTGCTCGGCCGCGACGACCCCGGCGCGTTCCTCGACGAGTACCTGCGCACCGGCCGCCGGTCCCGGGCGGCGATGCGGCGGGTCATGGAGTCCTGACCCGCACACGCTGTCAGCGGCGGCGTACCAGCACCAGGTGGTCGACCAGGGTGGCCGGTTGCCCGTCCGGCCCGGTCACCTCCCGCACCGGCGCGTCCAGCCGTTCGGGGTGCCAGCCGTCGTGGTCCAGGTCGAGCGTGGCCAGGGTTTCCTCCGGGGTGGCGAACCGCACGTGCGGCGGGATCGTCCGGGACCACGACGGCGGGGCGCCGTGCTCGACGATGAGGAGTCGGCCGCCCGGTGCCACCGCCCGGGCCGCGGCCCGCAGCACCTCGGTCCGGGGGAACTCGATCATCGACTGGAGGAACTGGGCGGAGACCAGGTCGTAACTGCCCGCCGGGAAGGTCCGGGCCAGGTCGTGCTGCCGGAAGTCGATCCGGTCGGCCACCCCGGCCGCGGCGGCCTCGGCCGCCGCGCGGTCCAGCGCGGTACGGGAGACGTCGACCGCGGTCACCCGCCAGCCCCGCCGCGCCAGCCAGATCGCGTCGGCGCCCTCCCCGCACCCCAGGTCCAGCGCGGTGCCGGACGGCAGCGCCTCGGCGACCTCGACGAGCCGGACGTTGGGCCGGCCGCTCCACCGCCGCTCCCGCTCGGCGTAGAGCTTGTCCCAGTGCCGGGCGGTCTCCGCGTCGATCAGCCCGTCCGCCGGTGCCGCCGGGTCACCGGCCGTAGCCTCGGCGCTCCGTCCGCCGTCCGTCGCCTCGGCGGTAGGCCCGGCGGCCGTGGCCGCGCGGCGGGCGGCGACCGCCCGGTCGGTCTCTTCGGTGACCAGTTCGGCGTTGAGCGCCGCGCCGGCCTGCATACCCGCTGCCATGGCGACGGGCACGGTGGCCATCGGGTTGGTCACGTTGCCCGCGACCCGTACCCCCGGCACGGTCGTCGCGCCCTGCGGATCCGCCGGGACGTGGTCGCCGATCACCGCCCCGGCCACCACGAACTCCTGCGTTGCGAGGCCGAGCCCGGCGAGCAGGTCGGCCCGTGCCCGCACGCGGGGCGCCACCGCCAGCGCCTGCCGGGGTACCACCGCGCCGGAGGCGAGCCGCACGCCGGTGAGCCGGTCGTCGGTCACCTCCACCGCCGTCACCTCGCCCTCGACGACCCGCACCCCCCGCGCGGCGAGCTGCTCCGCCTGCTCGGGTGGCAACGCCGGCCCGGTGTGCGCGAACAGCACCACGTCGTCGGTGAGCTGGCGGAACAGCAGAGCCTGGTGGACGGCGGTGGGACCGCTGGCGAGCACGCCGACGGCCTGGTCGCGGACCTCCCACCCGTGGCAGTACGGGCAGTGCAGCACGTCCCGGCCCCACCGTGCGGCGAGCCCGGCGACCTCGGGCAGCTCGTCGACCAGCCCGGTGGTCACCAGCAGCCGGCGCGCGAGCACCCGTCGTCCGTCGGCCAGCTCCACGAGGAACCGGAGGCCGTCCGGGGCGTCCGACGGGCGGGCCGTGGCCACCGTGCCGTCGGTCACCTCGACGCCGTACCGGGCGAGTTCGGCGCGGCCCCTCGCGTACAGCTCGGCCGGGGGCACCCCGTCGCTGGTCAGCAGATTGTGCACCTGGGCGGAGGGGGCGTTGCGGGGTGCGCCGCCGTCCACCACCAGCACCGACCGGCGGGAGCGGCCCAGGGCCAGGGCTCCGCTCAGCCCGGCGGCTCCGCCGCCAACCACCACCACGTCGTACAGGTCTGTCATCGTCGTCTCCACTTCCGTTCGGTGCTCCGGATCGTCCGGGTCGCCGGCCGTGGTGACAAGAAATGTTGCCGGGATGGCAAACTCACGGGATGACGGAGGACGCTTTCCCCACCCCGGATGCCCCGGACGAGGTCCTGACGGCCGTCGGGCCACGGCTGCGGGCGCTGCGCCAGCAGCGGAACGTGACCCTGGCCCAACTCTCGGCGGCCACCGGGATCTCGGTCAGCACCCTGTCGAGGCTGGAGTCCGGGGGCCGCCGGCCCACCCTGGAGCTGCTGTTGGCGCTGGCCCGGTTCCATCGCGTGCCGCTGGACGACCTGGTGGGCGCGCCGGAGACCGGAGATCCCCGGGTCCGGCCCCGGCCGGTGCGCCGGGGGCAGGTGACCATCCTGCCGCTGACCCGCCGGCCCGGCGGCGTCCAGGCGTACAAGATGATCTACCCGCCGCGGTCGGCCACCCGGGAGCCGGAACAGCAGGTGCACGAGGGGTACGAATGGTTCTACGTGCTCTCCGGTCGGTGCCGGTTGATGCTCGGTCGGCACGAACTGACTCTGGAGGCGGGGGAGGTGGCCGAGTTCGACACCCGCACGCCGCACTGGTTCGGCAACCCGTTCGACACGCCGCTGGAGATCCTCAGCCTCTTCGGACCACAGGGCGAACGGCTGCACGTCCGCGCCCGCTCCTCGCCCGCCTGATCGCCGCCGCCCTCGTCGCATTCCGCCAGCCGGATGCCGCCCTTTGCCGACCGGTCGACGTCGGCCGGTGGGCATTGGTAGTCGCTACAGCACTTGAGTACAGATGTGCGTCACCGGTGGATGGCGTTGCGCTGCGGATAGCTTGTGCTCAGGACTTTGCCTGCCGGCAGCAGCTTGTTGACCCGCATTCGTACTCAAGTGCCACAGGCTGCTCAACAGATGTTCGGCCTGCTGCGTCGGCGACCCGTCCGGGGCGTCAGGCCCCCGGGCGCGGCGACCAGCGGCACCGGGTCGGTGTGGGCTCCCACGCGAACCGTGGTACGAATGCTCGGTGCCGACGACCAGCCGTGAGCAGCCCGCGCGTCCCGTTCTCACGGCGCTGGCGGTGTCGGTGGTGCTCGCCGTCGCGTTCCTGCTCGCCCCCCCAATGGGGACCGACCTGTCGGCCCAGGTCGCCCGGGCCGGCTTTGCCGCCCGGCACGGTTTTACTCCCGTCGATTTCTCCTGGTACGGCGGAGTCCACCAGTTCGGCTACAGCCTCTACACCCAGTTGCTCGGCGCGCTAGTCGGCGTACGCCCGCTCGGGGCGGTGGCCGCGGTGGTCTCGTCGGCGGCGCTGGCGTGGCTGTTCGCGCGGTCCGGGGCCCGACGGCCCATGCTCGGCGCCATCCTGGGCGCGGTGGTGCTGGTCGGGAATCTGGCCAGCGGCCGGATCACCTTCGCGGTCGGACTCGCATTCGGATTCCTCGCGCTCTGCGTGGTGAGCGCGGACCGCGTAACCCGGCCGATGCGGCTCGCCGTGGCCGTCCTGCTCGCCGCGCTCACCACCTGGGCCAGCCCGGTCGCCGGGCTGTTCACCGGACTGGCCGGCACCGCGCTGCTGATGGCCGCCCTGCGTCGCGGTGACGGCCCGGGACGGCCGCTGCCGCTCGGTTGGCGGGCCGACCGCCCGCTGGCTGAAGGCCTCGTCCTCTGCCTCACCCCCGCACTTGCGCTCGCGCCGATGGCCGTGCTGTTCGGCAACGGCGGCACCCAGCCGTACTCGGCCGAGTCGATGCGGATCAACGTCGCGCTGGCCGTGCTCGTGTACGTCCTCGTGGGCCGACGACGCCGGGTGCTCCGCATCGGCGCGCTGCTCACCGTGGTGTTGCTGGTCGCCGCTTTCTACCTGCCCAGCCCGATCGGCTCCAACGCCCTGCGACTGCCCATGCTCTTCGGGCTACCCCTGCTCGCCGGGTACGCCACGGTGCGCGGACCGTGGCTGGCCGGGCTGCTCGTCGCCCTCGTCTGGTGGCAGAACCCGGTGATGGTCAGCGACGTGACGCGCGCCGGCTCCGCGGAGAGCGCCGCCACGTTCTACCGGCCACTCACGGACGAGTTGGCCCGACGGCAACCGGTGGGTCGGGTCGAGGTGGTGCCGCTGCGCGACCACTGGGAGTCGGCATACGTCCCGCCGACGGTTTCGCTGGCCCGGGGCTGGGAACGGCAGGTCGACACCGACCGCAACGCCCTTTTCTACAAGGATCGATTGACGACTGACTCATACGCGCGGTGGCTCCGCGCCAACGCCGTCCAGTACGTCGCTGTCGCGCCCGAGGCTCCACCAGACCGCTGGGCGCGGGACGAGGCCGAACTGGTCCTCGCCGGCCAGCCCTACCTGCGCGAGGTATGGCGCAACCCGGATTGGCGGCTGTACGTCGTGTCCGATCCCGCACCGTTGGTGAGCGCTCCGGGCCGGCTGGTCTCCGCCGATCAGGCCCGGGTGCGGTTCACCAGCGACCGGGTCGGAGACGTACAGGTCCGCGTACGGTGGTCGCGCTGGCTCTCGCTGCCGGGTGGGGACGGATGCCTACGGCCCGGCCCTGGTGGGTGGACGGAGGTCCGGGTCCGCACCCCGGGCGACTTCTCAATCTTTAGCGACCTTCTGCCGGCGGGCCACTGCTGACTGAAGCTGCGCGCGCCGGTGAGGGATAGGCGCTGCGCCTGTCGACGAACACACTGTTCGTCGACAGGCGTAAAGCTCATGCGGCGGATAAGTTCCTCAGGCGGTGAACCACTGGGAACATTCGCGGTCCGTGTTGTTCGGGCCGGCGCACACCCGGTACGAGGTGATGAATCCGCCGCCCAGGGGAGGCTCGGAGCCACAGCCACTACTGGCGCCGTTCGCGTCTCCGACATGGTCGGTGATGCCGTTGCTCGTTCTGTACCACGTCCGCACTCCCCAGCCCTCATCATTTGAATCGCAAGCGGAAGCGGCAGTGTGGCTGGTGTTGACGCAACCCGTCCCCCGGTCGGGCAGAGGCACGCATGTCCCATGTGCCTGCGCGGTACCGGGTGCCGCGAGTGCGAACGGGACGGCGAACACCGTGGCTGCCAAGGCGAAACGATGCCTTCTCAACATTCCTGGTCTCCTAATCTTCCTGCTCGTTATTTGTCTGCGCACTCTGGGGATTCCCCGGTGCTTTATTGGGAGAAATAATGGCCGAAAATTGCCGCAGAGTGTGCTGATGTGACACAGTCTGGCGTGGTCATGGTCGTCCCGCTAGACTTTTGGAAAGTTTTGGGACATCGAGGGATGCGGTGTTCCAGCCAGCTCATGCACCGACCGTGAAACGGGGGTTGGGATTTGTGGAGGAGTTTGCCCGCAGGTCTTTCGGAAGCGGCGGAGCGTCTGGTGGTTGAGCTGCGGTTCCTCAAAGACAATGCGTCATTGAGTCTCACCCGACTGGGTCAACGGACCAGTTACAGTAGGTCATCCTGGGAGCGTTGGCTCAACGGCAAGCAGTTGCCGCCGCGGCAGGCGGTGGAGAGCATGAGTGCCGTTTGCGGCGGCGACAGCGGCCGATTGGTTGCGCTGTGGAAGGAAGCGGTCAGGACTCACGCGGCCGGGCCGGGGGTACGACGCCTGGCTGCTGTTGCTCTCCTGAACAGTGCGCCCCGTCAGCGGTCCCGTCCTTTCTCCGGGGAGACCTGTCGGCTGGTGGCCCACGTCCGGCGCCTGGTCGACCGATCAGGACTGGATGTGGTTCGCTTGGAGGAGATAACCGACCTCAGTCGCCACACTTGGAAGCGATGGCTGAACGGGCAGGAACCGCTTCCGAAGCATGCTCTTCTCTACCTGGTTGCCGCCTGTGCCGAAGAGACCCCTGACCTTGTGGCGTTGTGGGAGGAGGCTACGAGGAGTCCCTAGCTTCGATCGCCACGGGACTGGCATCTTGACCGGCGGACGGGGGCATGCCGCCACCACGGCGTTAGCGTCGATCATCAGTACCAGCGCGGCCATACCGAGATCAGGTGCGGCGATGTTCAGCCAACACCCGATAGGGCCACCGGCCCACCTCCGGTCCGCGACCACGGTACTGGCAGCATGTCCGATGTGCCTCACCACCTCTCGCGCTGGGTCGGACTGGCCGGCTCCGTCCTGCTCGCCGTGGCCGCGTACCTGGGAGGTGCGCTGCCCGACGGGGACCTGCGCCCCACCCCGGTCAGCATCTGGCAGGGCCGGCACGGGCCGCTGATCCTCGCCGCCTGGCTGCTCGGAACCGCGCTGATGGGCTGGGCCTGGTGGACGCTGCGCGACCGGGTGCCCTCGGCCCGGTGGGCGCTGGTCACCGCCGGCCTCTGGCTGATCCCACTGCTGGTCGCTCCGCCGTTGGGCAGCCGCGACGTGTACGCGTACACCTGCCAGGGCGCCAGCTACGCGGCCGGGATCAGCCCGTACGAACACGGCGTGTCGGCGCTGCCCTGCCCCTGGCTGGACACCATCTCCCACATCTGGCGGGACACCCCCGCGCCGTACGGGCCGCTGTTCGTGATGCTCTCCGGCGCGATCGTCGGGGCGACCGGTTCGCTGTACGCCAGCATCGCGCTGTTCCGGCTCGCCGCGGTGGTCGGCGTCGGGCTGACCGCCGCGTTCCTGCCGGTGCTGGCCCGCCGCTGCGGCGTGCCCACCGGCCGTGCGCTCTGGCTGGCGCTGGCCTCCCCGCTGGTCGGGGTGCACCTGGTCTCCGGCGCGCACAACGACGCGCTGATGGTGGGTCTGCTGGTCGCCGGGCTGGCCGTGGTGGTGTCCCGTCCCGGCCGCTTCTGGCCGCTGCTGGCCGGGGGGGTGCTGCTCGGCCTTGCCGGCGGGGTGAAGGTCACCGCGCTGGTCACGGTGCCGTTCGCCGCCCTGGCCGCGATCTCCGGGCCGTACTCGGTCAAGGGGCTGCTGCGCGACGGCGGCCCGGTGGTCGGCGGCGCGCTCGCCACGGTGGTCGGCGCGACGCTGGCCGCGGGCCTCAACTTCGGCTGGATCTCCGGTCTGGAACAGGGCGCCCTGGTGGTCGCCTGGACCTCGCCGCCGACGGCGGTCGGGCAGACCGCCGGGTACGTCGCCGCGCTCTTCGGCGCACACGTGGACGCGCTGCCGGTGACCCGGGCGATCGGCGTGCTGGTGCTCGCGGTGCTCCTGGTGAGGCTGTGGTGGCGGGCCCGGACCCGGGACCCGCTGTGGCACGCCGGGCTGGCGCTGGCCGCCACCGTCGCCCTTGCCCCGCTCTTCCATCCCTGGTACTGGATGTGGCCGCTGACCGTGCTCGCCGCCACCGCGCACCGCACCGGCTGGTTCAGCCTGGTGGCGCTGGTCTCGTCGTTCCTGGTGCTGGCCGACGGCACCGGCCTGGCCCGGTACACCAAGTTTCCCGGTGCGCCGCTGATGACGCTGTTGGTGATCGTGGTCGCCGTGCGGTTGGTACGGTCGGCTCGGGCGGCCCGCCGCCCGGCCCCCGCCGACTGAGGAGAGG
>NZ_SMKD01000119.1 GCF_004348595.1 Micromonospora sp. KC723 | reverse complement strand
GCCCCGCCGTCTGACCCCACCCCCACCGAACGTCTTGGTCACGAGGTTGGCGGCGATGGGGATCACGCATGCCGCCGCCAACCTCGCGACCAGAGAGTTGGGAGGACGGCGGTGAGCGCGGTGCGGCTGCGGGGGTTCGGGTGGCGGCACGCCGGCCGCCGGCACTGGGCGGTACGCGGGGTGGACCTGGACGTCGCGGCCGGGGAGCGGGTGCTGCTGCTGGGGCCCTCCGGGGCCGGCAAGAGCACCCTGCTGGCGGCACTGGCGGGGCTGCTGCCGCAGGACTCCGGCGAGCGGGAGGGCATCGTCGAGATCGACGGCCTGGACCCCCGTACCGCCCGCGAGCGGGTCGGTGTCGTCTTCCAGGACCCGGAGTCCCAGTTGGTGATGGCCCGCTGCGGCGACGACGTGGCGTTCGGGCTGGAGAACCGCGGGGTACCGACCGAGGCCATCTGGCCCCGGGTGGACAGCGCGCTGCGCCGGGTCGGCTTCCCGTACGACCGGGACCGGCCCACCGCCGCCCTCTCCGGCGGCGAGCAGCAGCGCCTGGCCCTGGCCGGCGCGCTGGCGTTGCGTCCCGGCCTGCTGCTGCTCGACGAGCCGACCGCCAACCTCGACCCGACCGGCGCCGACCTGGTCCGGCGGGCGGTCGCCGACGCGCTGGACGCCGACACCACCCTGATCCTGGTCGAGCACCGGGTCGCCGACGCGCTGCCGCTGGTGGACCGGGTGGTGGTCCTGGAGCCGGGCGGCGGGGTCCGCGCCGACGGCCCGCCCCAGACGGTCTTCGCCACGCACGGCGACGCGCTCGACGCCGACGGGGTCTGGGTGCCGGGCCGCACCACGCCACCCCGGCACGCCGCCGCCCCCGCCGGGGAGGTGCTGCTCGCCGCCGAACGGCTCGGCCTGCCACCCCGGTTGGCGGCCACCGACCTCCGGGTACGCGCCGGCGAGGCGCTGGCCGTGCTCGGCCCGAACGGGGCCGGCAAGTCCACCCTGGCCCTGTTGCTCGGCGGGTTGCTGCGCCCCGGCGTCGGCCGGCTGACCGCCACCTCGGCCCTGGCCGGACCGGATGCCCGCACTCCCCCGCACCGGTGGCGGGCGCCCGCGCTGACCCGCCGGATCGGCTCGGTCTTCCAGGATCCGGAACACCAGTTCGTCACCGGCACCGTCTTCGACGAACTGGCGCTCGGCCCCCGCCGCACCGGCCAGCCCGAACCGGCGGTACGGGCTGCCGTGGACACGCTGCTGGAACGGCTGCGGCTGGCCAGACTGGCCGGTGCCAACCCGTTCACCCTCTCCGGCGGGGAGTCGCGGCGGTTGAGCGTGGCGACCGCGCTGGCCACCGCGCCCCGCCTGCTGATCTGTGACGAACCGACCTTCGGGCAGGACCGGCGGACCTGGCGGGAGCTGGTGGACCTCCTCGCCGACCTGCGCGACGGCGGGCACGGCGTCGTCACCGTCACCCACGATGCGGACTTCGTCGCCGCCCTGGCCGACCGCACGGTCACCCTGGAGCGCAGGTGATCGCCGTGGCACCCGTCGCGGCACCCGGCGCGCCGCTGGCCCGACGCAACCCGGTGGCGAAGCTCGCCGCCGCGCTGGTGTTCTCGTTCATCCTGGTGGCCACCCTGGACCCGGTGGCCCCGGCGATCGCCGTCGCCGTCGAACTGGCGCTGCTGCCGCTGTTCGGCGTCCGGTACCGGGTGCTGGCCCGGCGGGCGTTGCCGCTGCTGGTCAGCGGCGTGGGGATCGTGGTCACGCTGGTGCTGTTCGCCGCGGACCACTCCGGCCGGGTGCTGCTGGACGTCGGGCCGGTCCTGGTGACCGAAGGGGTGCTGGTCACCGCGCTCGGCCTGGTGTTGCGGATGTTCGCGGTGGCGCTGCCCGGCGTGATCGTCTTCGCCACCACCGACCCGACCGACCTGGCCGACGCGCTGATCCAGAACGCGAGGGCCCCGGCCCGCTTCGCCATCGGCGCGCTGGCCGCGTTCCGGCTGGTGCCACTGCTCGGTCAGGAGTGGCAGACGATCGGACTCGCCCGCCGGGCGCGGGGCGTGGACGCCGGCCGCAACCCGCTGGCCCGACTGCGGCTGTTCGGATCGACCGCGTTCGCCCTGCTGGTCGCCGCCATCCGGCGGGGCACCCGGCTCGCGGTGGCGATGGACGCCCGGGGCTTCGACGCCGGCACCCCCCGGACGGTCGCCCGCCGGCAGCACTTCGGCCCGGCCGACTGGCTGCTGCTGGTGGGCGCGGCGGTGCTGGCCGGCGGGGCGTTGGCGGTCAGCGTCGCGCTGGGCACCTTCCGCCCGCTGCTCGGCTGACCGGCGGTCTCCCGGCCCGCGCCGGGGCCGTCGCCGCCGGCGCGGGCCGGGAGACCGCCGGTGGCAACGACCCGGCACGGCCGCCGGCGACCCGCGGGCGCCGACGGCCGCAACCGGCCGCCGGCGCCCGCCGTCAGGGCCGGTCAGCTGCGCCGGAAGGCGTACCGGCGGGCCTGCCCCCGGGCGGTGGTGGAGCCGCCGCGCACCGACCGGCCCGATGACGGCGGCGGGGTCGGCGTGGCCCGGGTCGCGACCGGCAGTCCGGAACGGTCGGCGGGCAGGGCGGCCGGGGTGACGGGTGCCACGGCGAGCGCGTCGAGGTCCGCCGTGCTCACCTCCACCTGGGCGCGGTGGGATTTCCTGGGGTTGCGTCTGGCGGGCATAGGTTGCCTCCTGCTACGGATCAGGGGACCGCCACCCGACACAGGTGGGCGGTCGGCGGGCAGGGAACGACCCGGGCGACCGACCACAGAGGACCCCTGGCAGGGAACGCGGACGCCCGGAGCTCACGGACCCGCGGCGACGGCGGGTCGGGCTCTGGAGGAGGGGCGTCAGATGCGCATGCCCGAACGGTAACGGTGACCGGCGGCGGGCGCATCCGATTTACCGGCGGGAACCGCGCGGGCGTCCACCAGACGGGAACGCTCGGTGGCCGTGCCGCGCCCACCGCCGGGCGGGCCCACCATGGGACGGGCCCGCCCGACCCTCACCACCGCAGGTCAGCAGGGGCATGTGCCCGGTGGGCGGGCGTCACTCGGCGGCGACGTCGCGCGGCACGTCGATCACCGAGCGTCGACGTCCACTCCCCGGGCGAGGTTGGGCACGATACGGTCGCAGCACCACCGGCGTACGAGAAGGGCGGACATACATGGCGCAGCAGGCGACGGCGCAGATCGGGGTGACCGGGCTGGCGGTGATGGGCCGCAACCTGGCCCGGAACCTGGCCCGCAACGGCTTCACCGTGGCGGTGCACAACCGCTCCCCGGAGCGCACCCGCAGTCTGGTGGCCGAGCACGGCGACGAGGGCGCCTTCGTGCCGTCGGAGTCCCTCGCCGACTTCGTCGCCTCGCTGGAACGGCCCCGTGCGGTGATCGTCATGGTCAAGGCCGGCGCCCCCACCGACGCGGTCATCGACGAGTTGGTCCCGCTGCTCGAGGAGGGGGACATCGTCGTCGACGCCGGCAACGCCCACTTCGCCGACACCCGGCGGCGGGAGGAGACGCTGCGCGAACACGGCCTGCACTTCGTCGGCACAGGCGTCTCCGGCGGCGAGGAGGGCGCGCTGCTCGGCCCGAGCATCATGCCCGGCGGCTCCGCCGAGTCGTACGCGAAGCTCGGGCCGATGTTCGAGAAGATCGCCGCGCAGGTGGACGGCACGCCGTGCTGCCGGCACGTCGGCCCGGACGGCGCCGGCCACTTCGTGAAGATGGTCCACAACGGCATCGAGTACGCCGACATGCAGCTCATCGCCGAGGCGTACGACCTGCTGCGGGCCGGGCTGGCGGCGACCCCGGCGGAGATCGCGGAGATCTTCCGGGAGTGGAACGCCGGCGAGCTGGGTTCGTTCCTCATCGAGATCACCGCCGACGTGCTGGCGCACACCGACGCGGCGACCGGCCGCGCGTTCGTCGACATCGTGCTCGACCAGGCGGAGCAGAAGGGCACCGGCCGCTGGACCGTGCAGAGCGCGCTGGACCTCGGCATCCCGATCACCGGCATCGCCGAGGCGACGTTCGCCCGGTCGCTGTCCGGCCACGCCGGCCAGCGCGAGGCCGCCCGCCGCGCCTTCGGCGACGCGGGCGGGAAGTGGCAGGTCGACGACCGGGAGACCTTCGTCGAGGATGTACGGCGCGCGTTGCTGGCCAGCAAGATCGTGGCGTACGCGCAGGGCTTCGACCACATCCGCGCCGGCAGCCGCGAGTACGACTGGAACATCGACCTGGGCGGCACCGCCACCATCTGGCGCGGCGGCTGCATCATCCGGGCCCGCTTCCTGGACCGCATCCGCGAGGCGTACGACGAGCAGCCGGAGCTGCCGACGCTGCTGGTGGCGCCGTACTTCGCCGACGCGGTCAGCGACGGCGTGCCGAGCTGGCGGCGGGTGGTCGCCGACGCGGCCCGCGTCGGCGTGCCCACCCCGGCGTTCTCCTCGTCGCTGGCGTACTTCGACGCGCTGCGCGCGGAGCGGCTGCCGGCGGCGCTGATCCAGGGGCTGCGGGACAACTTCGGCGCGCACACCTACCGCCGGGTCGACCGGGAGGGCACCTTCCACACCCTCTGGGCCGGCGACCGTTCCGAAGTGGCGGGCTGACACCCGCCCGGTCCGCGCCCGACAACCGGGTGGTCGCCGCCCGGCGGGATGCGGTCCAGCGGGCCACGGCGGCGATGTCTGCGGCATGTCGTGCCATCCCGTCCTCGGGACAGCGCGACATGCCGCACTCGGTGCCCGGAGCATCCCCGGACGGACACGACGCCGCCGCCGCGCGAGGGCGGCGGCGTCGGACGGGCGTCACCAGAAACGGCGACGCTTGGCCTTCTGGGGGCGCAGCAGGTCCGCGCCCTTGGCCAGCAGGCGGCTCACGCCGGTGGGGCCGCGCCGGGCCTCCAGCGAGTGGCTGAGCCGTCGGGCACCGGCTGCCGCCAGCGGCACGGCGACCGCCATGACCGCCCACTGGGCGATCCGCTTCTGCATCATGTGGGTTCACCTCCGCGATCGGCTGCTGCGATGGTGGTACCCCGGATCCGAGATCACCAATCGTGACCGGCGCGCCCCTTCCGGGTCAGGACGGCGGGGCGACCGGGTTGGGCAGCGCCCCGCCGAAGCGGCGGTCCCGCTGCGCGTACAGCTCGCAGGCGTACCACAGGTGGCGGCGGTCGAAGTCCGGCCAGAGGGTGTCGAGGAAGACCAGCTCGGCGTACGCGGTCTGCCAGAGCAGGAAGTTGGAGATCCGCTCCTCGCCGGAGGGGCGGAGGAAGAGGTCCACCTCGGGAACCTCCGGGTGGTAGAGGTACCGCGCCACGGTCTTCTCGTTGACCTTCGCCGGGTCGAGCCGGCCGGCGGCCACGTCCCGGGCGATCGCCGCGGCGGCGTCGGCGATCTCCGCCTGGCCGCCGTAGTTCACGCAGAACTGCAGGGTCAGCGTCGAGTTGCCCCGGGACATCTCCTCGGCGGTCTGCAACTCGCTGATGACGCTCTTCCACAGTCGCCCGGTCCGCCCCGACCAGAGCACCCGGACGCCCAGGTCGACGAGCTGGTCCCGGCGGCGGCGGATGACGTCGCGGTTGAAGCCCATCAGGAAACGGACCTCCTCCGGTGAGCGCCGCCAGTTCTCGGTGGAGAACGCGTAGGCGGACAGGTAGGGGATGCCCAGCTCGATGGCGCCCTCGACGGTGTCGAAGAGGCTGAACTCCCCCTGCTCGTGACCCTTCGTACGGGGCAGCCCGCGTTCCTTGGCCCACCTGCCGTTGCCGTCCATGACGATCGCGACGTGCTTCGGCAGGGCGTCGGCCGGCAGGGCCGGCGGCCGGGCGCCGGACGGGTGCGGAGTCGGTGGCACCGGCTGGCGTCGGACGCCCCTCGTCGATCGGATCACTCGGTCTTCTCCCTGAACACAGCGGCGGCGGTGGGCCCGACGCGCGGCGGGACCGCACCCGGCCCCACACCCGGCGGCGGGGCCGCGCCGGTCGCCGGGGCGCCCCGGTCGACCAGCGGCAGCGAGCGTAACGCGCGCTCGAGGTGCCACTGCAGGTGCGCCGCGACCAGGCCGCTGCACTCCCGGCGTACGCCGGTGTCGGTGGCGTCGGCCACCACCCAGTCACCGCTGGTCAGCGCGGACATCAGGTCGATGGTGGCCGGGGCGGGATGGGCCGCGCCGGGGGGCCGGCAGTCCGGGCAGACCGCGCCACCGGCCGGCACGGAGAACGCCCGGTGCCGCCCCGGCGTGCCGCAGACCGCGCAGGCGATCAGCGCCGGCGCCCAGCCGGCGAGGGCCATCCCGCGCAGCAGGTACGCGTCGAGCACCAGCGTGGTGGCGTGCTCGCCCCGGGCGAGGGCCTTGAGCGCACCGAGGGTGAGCTGGAACAGCCGCAGCGACGGCTCCCGCTCGACGGGGGTGAGCCGTTCGGCGGTCTCGGCGATCGCGCTGGCCGCCGTGTAGCGGGGGTAGTCGCCGAGGAACCGCTTGCCGTACAGGTCGATCCCCTCGACCTGGCTGACGGTGTGCAACGAGCTGCCCTGGTTGCCCTTCGGGTCACCGGCGAGCTGAAGGTCGACGTGACCGAACGGCTCCAGCCGGGCGCCGAACCTGCTGGTGGTGCGCCGCACCCCCCGGGCCACCGCGCGGATCCGGCCGTGCCGGCGGGTCAGCAACGTGATGATCCGGTCCGACTCGCCCAGTTTCTGCACGCGCAGGACCACCGCGTCGTCGCGGTAGAGCTGTCGGCGGTACCCGGCCATCGGGCCATTCTCCCTCGGGGTGGGAAGTCAGGGTCGGTTCGGGGTGGACCCGACCGCATCCCGGATGTGCCCGGGACGCACCGGCCGTAGGTTGACCATCATGGCTCTCCTCCGCAGCACCGTGGCCCTGGGCGCGGCCACCGCTCTCGTCCTCACCGCCGGGTGTGACACGCTCGCGTTCCGGGAGCTGGAGTTCGACCAGACCGAGGCGGTCCGGATCGGCACGGTGACGGTGCGGCCGGGCTCGGGAGACGTGGTGGTGCGGGCGACCGGCAAGGCAACCGAGGTACGCATCAGACGGGTGCTGCGCTACCACGGCGACCAGCCGGGCCGCACGTACGAGATCCGGGGTGACGAGTTGGTGCTCGACGCCCGGTGCGGTCCCCACTGCTCGGTGTCGTACGAGGTGACCGCGCCGGAGGGCGTCACGGTCCGGGGCGAGACCGGCTCGGGCGACGTCACGCTGACCAAGGTCGGCACGGTCGACTTCGTGCTGGGCTCCGGCACGATCCGGATCACCTCCGCCACCGGTCCGGTCCGCGCCGAGACCGGCTCGGGCAACATCGCGGTGACCGACGTGGCCAGCCCGACGCGGCTGCGCGCCTCCTCCGGTGACATCGCCGGCGACCGGCTCGGCGGTGAGGTGGACGCGGAGACCGGCTCCGGCGACGTCACCCTCGACCTGGACCGGCCCGCCTCGGCGCGGGCGCACGCCTCCAGCGGGGACGTGACGCTGGCGGTGCCCGCCGGGCGGTACCGGGTGCAATCCAGCACCGGCTCCGGCGAGGCCGACCTGGGGGTACGGCACGATCCCGGTGCCTCCCTGCTGCTCGACCTGAGCACCGGCAGCGGGAACGTCACCCTCGGCCAGCGTTGAGGTCGACGGTGGGGCTGTCGGCGGCGGCCCGACGCGGGCTCGGAGCCACCGCCCGTCCGACCGTGCCCACGGGGACCAGCGGCCCGAGCCTCGCGCCGGCGGGCGGAGGGCTCGTCGGCATCTCCGGGGGGCCGGCCACGCCGGTCTGGCCGGTTGCCGCCGAAGGGGCCGTGACGGTCCGGGGTCGGCCACCGGGGAGCAGTTCGGGCCGGCGGCGGGCGGCGATGTCCTCCACCCAGCCGACCAGCAGGGCGACGACGCCGACCAGGGCGAAGACCAGCGCCACCCGGACGGCCAGCCCGACCGGGTCGCGGTCGGTCCAGCCGACCAGCCCCACCATGGGGGTGAGCAGCACCACGAACGGCATGTGCCAGAGGTAGATCGTCAGGGCCCGCCGGTTGACCAGGGTCACCAGCCGGCTGACCAGCCGGCTGCGGTCGACCCAGGCGGCGGCGTCCGGCGCGCGGCCGATCATCAGCAGGATGAACGCGGCCGACCAGAGCGCGTTGCCCAGCGGGATGTCGTTGAGGTCGTACCCGCGCGGGCCGGGGTGGGTGAGGATCCACGCGCCGCCGGCCGCGCCGAGGGCCAGCGCCGCCGGGACCAGCACCCGGTTGGCCAGCCGCCGCAGCATGCCGTCGTGGTGGGCGAAGCCGAGCAGCCAGGCGCCGAAGTAGAGACCGAAGTGGTGCGCCACGGGGGACGCGGTGGCCAGGACGCCGGACTCGACGGCGACGAGCAGGGCGTACGGGGCCAGCAGGGTGGGCAGGGGTGCGCGCCGGAACAGCCACAACGCCACCGGCGAGGCGAGCACGAACCACAGGTAGTCGCGCAGGTACCAGATCGGGCTGAGTGCCAGCGCCCCCCAGTAGTTGGCCGGCGGGTCCGCGACCGGAAAGAGCCAGAGCAGCACCCTCGGGGTGAGCACCAGCCCGGTGAGCAGCATGGCCGGCACGAAGATCGCCGCCACCACCCACAGCGACGGCAGCAGCCGACGCAGGCGGCGCGGCACCGCGGGCACTCCGGACCGGTCGAGGGAGGCCGCCATCAGCGAGCCGGCGAGCGCGAACATCACCGACATCGCCGGGAAGACCAGCGTCAGCGTGGCGAGCCCGGTGACGTGGTAGACGACGACGCGGATGACGGCCAGGGCGCGGAGCAGGTCCAGGTATCGATTACGCATCAGCCTGCATCTATGTCAGGGGGCAGGGGTCAAACGTTCCCTACCCTGCGTCCCGATCCTGTGAAACCCGCGCCTCACCGCGACAAAAGTGAAGATTCCCATACGGCGGGGGGTCGCACGACGACGTCGCACCCGTGCGCGGTACCGGCACGCCTGGCCCACGACGCCGTCACCGCCATCGCGTACGGGTCGCGTGGAGGCGGCTGCCGAGCCGGCGTCAGAAGCCGAGCTTGCGCAGCTGCTTCGGATCCCGCTGCCAGTCCTTCGCCACCCGCACGTGCAGGTCGAGGTAGACCCGGGTACCGAGCAGTTCCTCGATCTGCCGGCGGGCACGGGTGCCCACGTCCTTGAGCCGGCTGGCCCGGTGCCCGATGACGATCGCCTTCTGGCTGGGCCGTTCGACGTACACGTCGGCGTAGATCTTCATGACCTGGCCCTCGGGAATCATCTCCTCGACCACCACCGCGATGGAGTGCGGCAACTCGTCGCGGACCCCCTCCAGGGCCGCCTCCCGGATCAGCTCGGCGACCAGCACCTGCTCCGGGTCGTCGGTGAGCATGTCGTCCGGGTAGAGCTGCGGCGACGGCGGCAGGTAACCGGTCATCACGTCGACCAGGGTGTCGACCTGGTGCCCCGAGACGGCGCTGACCGGCACCACGTCGGCGAACTCGCCCAGCTCGCTGACCGCCAGCAACTGCTCGGCCAGACGCCTGCGGTCCACTAGGTCGGTCTTGGTCACCACGGCCAGCACGGTGGCCTTCAGCTCGGCGAGCTCGCCGCTGATGAACCGGTCGCCCCGACCGATCGGCTCGTCGGCCGGGATGCAGAGCCCGATCACGTCGACCTCGCTCCAGGTCGAGCGGACCAGGTCGTTCAGTCGCTCGCCGAGCAGCGTACGGGGGCGGTGCAGGCCCGGCGTGTCGACCAGGACGAGCTGGGAGTCCGGCCGGTGCAGCACGGCCCGGATCACGTGCCGGGTGGTCTGCGGCTTGCTCGAGGTGATCGCGATCTTCTGACCGACGATCGCGTTGGTCAGCGTCGACTTGCCCGCGTTGGGCCGCCCCACGAAACAGGCGAACCCCGCCCGGTACGGACGCTGCCCCAGGTCGGCGGTCACTCGACCACCGTGCCGAGAACCGTGCCGTCCGGCGCGGCGACGTGGATCGGCGCGTCGGCGGAGAGGTCCCGCACGGCGGCGTGCCCCGCCCCGTCCAGCGTCGACGCCTCGGTCACCACCACGGCCGCCTCCAACCGGGTGGCCCCGGCCGCGACGGCGGAGGCGACCGCGAGCTGAAGCGCGGTGATGGTCAGCGACGGCAACGCGACGCTCGCCGCGGCGTACGTCCGGCCGTCCTGGTCGCGGACCGCCGCGCCCTCCACGGCGCCCACCCGGCCCCGGGCGCCCCGGGCCAGGACGACCAGCTTGCCGTCCTCGGCGCTCAGCGCGGCCGGATCGGACGGGGTGGGCCGGGCGGCCGGTACGGCGGCTGACTCAGGCATCGGCGGGTTGCCTCTCCTCGGTTCGGGTCTGGTTGGTGCGGGACTCGGCGGACTCGCCGCGCCCCGACGGGCGGTCACCCGGCTCGACCCGGCTGACCAGCACGGTGTCGATCCGGTTGCGCCGGCCGGTGGTGCCCTCGGCGAGCAGGCGCAACCCGGCCACCTCGGCGTGCGCGCCGGGGATCGGCACCCGGCCCAGGGCCTGGGCCAGCAGGCCGCCGACCGTCTCCACCTCGTCGGTGGGCAGCTCGGTGTCGAACAGCTCGCCCAGATTCTCCACCGGGAGCCGGGCGGTCACCCGCACCGACCCGTCCGCCAGGTGCTCGACCGGCGGGCGTTCGACATCGTACTCGTCGGTGATCTCACCGACGATCTCCTCCAGGATGTCCTCGATGGTGACCAGACCGCCGGTGCCGCCGTACTCGTCGACGACGATGACCAGGTGGTTGCGGGCGGCCTGCATCTCCGACAGCAGGTCGTCGACCGGCTTGGACTCGGGCACGAAGGTCGCCGGCCGCATCAGCTCCCGCACCGGGGTCTGGTGGTCGCGCGGGTCGCCGCCACGGGTACGCCGGATCAGGTCCTTGAGGTAGAGCACGCCGAGCACGTCGTCGACGCTCTCGCCGATCACCGGGATCCGCGAGAAGCCGGAGCGCAGGAAGAGCGCCAGCGCCTGGGAGAGCGTCTTGCCCTCCTCTATCCACACCATCTCGGTTCGCGGCACCATCACCTCCCGGGCGATGGTGTCACCGAGGGCGAAGACCGAGTGGATCATCTGCCGCTCGCCGTGCTCCACGACGCCGCGCTGCTCGGCCAGGTCGACCAGCTCGCGTAGCTCCACCTGGGTGGCGAACGGGCCCTCCCGGAAGCCGCGTCCCGGGGTGACCGCGTTGCCGATCAGGATCAGCAGCGAGGCGAGCGGGTTGAGCGCCCGGCCCAGCCAGCGCACCAGCGGCGCGACCGCCCGACCGACGGCGTACGCGTGCTGCCGGCCGAGGGTGCGCGGAGCCACGCCGACCACCACGAAGCTGACCACGGTCATCGCGCCGGCGGTGACCAGCGCCGCCCGCCAGCCCGCACCGAAGGTGTCCACCGCGACCAGCGCCACCAGCGTGGTGGCGGTCAACTCGGCGAGCAGCCGGAGCAGGAGCAGCAGGTTGAGGTGGCGCACCACGTCACCGGCCACCGCCTGGAGGGTGCCCGCGCCGCGGGCGCCGTCCCGGGCCAGCTCGGCGGCCCGCGCCGGGGAAACGGCGGCCAGCGCCGCCTCGGTCATCGCGATCAGGCCGGCGAGCACCACCAGGCCGGCGGCGAAGAAGATCAACTGAAGGTCGGGCAGCCCCGCTGTCGGAACCGCCGCGAGAGTGTCCATCACCGGGACCGCGTCGACCGCCAGCTGGCCAGCAGTCGCGCCTGGAGCCCGAACATCTCGCGCTCCTCCTCCGGCTCGGCGTGGTCGTACCCGAGCAGGTGCAGCACGCCGTGCACGGTGAGCAGGTGCAGCTCGTCGGCCGGGGAGTGCCCGGCGGTGGCGGCCTGCTTGGCGGCCACCTCAGGGCAGAGCACGATGTCACCGAGCAGGGCCGGCTCGCCGCCGGCCGGGACGCTCTCGCCCGGGCCGTGGTCGACGCTGCCCTCGTCCATCGGGAAGGCGAGCACGTCCGTCGGCCCGTCCCCGCCCATCCAGCGGTGGTTCAGCTCGGTCATGTAGTCGATGTCGACCAGCAGCACGGAGAGCTCGGCGAGGGGGTTTACCCCCATCTCGTCGAGGGCGTGCCGGGCGACGGCGAGCACGGCGTCGGTGTCGACGTCGACGCCGGACTCGTTGGCGATCTCGATGGACATGTCTTCCTCTGTCATTAGCGGCGCCGGCCGGCCCGGCCGCCCTGGGCGGTCCGCCCAGGCACGGCGTGCACGCCCTGCGCCTGCTGGTTCTCCCGCTCGGCGTCCCAGCGGGCGTACGCGTCGACGATCTCCCCGACCAGCTTGTGCCGGACCACGTCGGAGCTGGACAGCGGAGCGAAGTGCACGTCCTCGACACCCGCCAGGATGTCCCGGACCATCCGCAGGCCGCTGGTCGTCCCGCCCGGGAGGTCCACCTGGGTGACGTCACCGGTCACCACGATCTTGGAACCGAAGCCGAGCCGGGTGAGGAACATCTTCATCTGCTCGGGCGTGGTGTTCTGCGCCTCGTCGAGAATGATGAACGCGTCGTTGAGGGTCCTACCGCGCATGTACGCCAGCGGCGCCACCTCGATCGTGCCGGCGGCCATCAGCTTCGGGATGGACTCCGGGTCGAGCATGTCGTGCAGCGCGTCGTAGAGCGGGCGCAGGTACGGGTCGATCTTCTCGTTGAGGGTGCCCGGCAGGAAGCCCAGCCGCTCCCCCGCCTCGACCGCCGGCCGGGTGAGGATGATCCGGTTGACCTGCTTGGCCTGGAGCGCCTGCACGGCCTTGGCCATCGCCAGGTAGGTCTTGCCGGTGCCGGCCGGGCCGATGCCGAAGACGATGGTGTGCGCGTCGATCGCGTCGACGTACTTCTTCTGCCCGAGGGTCTTGGGACGGATGGTGCGCCCGCGCCGGGAGAGAATGTTGAGGGTGAGGACCTCGGCGGGCCGCTCGGCGCTGCCCTGCTCGAGCATGCCGACGGTACGCCGGACGGCGTCGGTGGTCAGGGTCTCGCCTTTCTCGATCAGTTCGAGCAGCTCGCTGAAGAGGCGCTCGGCGAGGGCGTTGTCGGCGGGCGCGCCGGTGATGGTCACCTCGTTGCCGCGCACGTGCACGTCACTGTTGACCGAGCGTTCGACGAGCCGCAGAATCTCGTCGCCCGCGCCGAGCAGGTTCACCATGATCTTGGGGTCGGGGACCGTGATCCTGGTCTGCACCCGGGGCGGGCCGGGAGGTGGGGTGCCGGTCATAGCTCGGGCCGTCGGGCCCTGTGCCACCTGCTTCCGATCTCGGTGCCGGCCCTGCTGGCGCGGCGTGCGGACGTTGCACCCATGGTATCCGTTCCGCGCCGGGGGCACCCGGTCCATTTCCGCCTCCGGCGGAGCGGAGCGAACGCACCGCCGGCCACAGCCGGCAGCGCACCCCGCCCAGCCCGGCCGCTCGATCGACTCCGACAGCGCCGGGTCGCCACATCCCGCCAGGCGCTCGAACGGCGCGGCTGAAGGCAACACCCGAACGCAGGCGGTCAGCGGGCGAGCATCGGGCCCAGCGGCGCGCCACCGAGCAGGTGCGCGTGCACGTGGAAGACCTCCTGCCCGCCGTACCCGCCGGTGTTGAACATCAGCCGGAAGCCGTCGCCGAGCAGCCCCTCGTCCTCGGCCACGGCGGCGGCCGTGGCCAGCACCTCACCGGCGAGCGCCGGGTCACCCTGCCCGAGCGTGGCCACGTCGGCGTAGTGCTCCTTCGGGATGACCAGCACGTGCACCGGCGCCTTCGGGTCGATGTCACGGAAGGCGAGGGTCCGGTCGGTTTCCCGGACGATGGTCGCCGGGATCTCGCCGGCGACGATGCGGCAGAACAGGCAGTCGGATCCCATCGGGGCATGGTAAGCCGTGCCGGCCGGCTCGCCCGCCGTCACCCACCTCTGCGGTGCGTCACCAGCGGGCGAGACGGGTGGCGAGGACGGTCAGCGCGGCCACGCCGGCGGTGGACGTACGCAGCACCGAGGGGCCGAGGCGGACCGGCCGGGCGCCGGCCTCGGTGAAGGCGCTCAGCTCCGCCGGGGCGATCCCGCCCTCGGGACCCACCACCAGCACGATCTCGCCGGTGTCGGGCAGCTCAACGGTGGTCAGCCGGTCCTGGGCCTCCTCGTGCAGCACGAATGCGGCACCCGCCCCGGCGATCCGCCGGGCCACGGTGGCGGTGGACTCGTCCGGGGCGCCGGCCACCACCGGCAGCCACGGGCGGCGGGCCTGCTTGGCCGCCTCCCGGGCGGTGGCGACCCACTTCTCCCGGGCCCGTACGCCCCGGTCGCCGCGCCACTGCGTCACCGAGCGCGACGCCGCCCAGGGCACGATCTCGTCCACCCCGACCTCGGTCATCGCCTGCACGGCCAGCTCGCCCCGGTCACCCTTGGCGATGCCCTGCACCACGACCAGCCGGGGAACGTCGGCGTCGACGTACCCCCGGGCGGTGACCCGCAGGTCGAGGGTGCCCCGACCGACGGCGACGACCACGGCGGTGGCCGTGCCGCCCCGGCCGTCGGCCAGCAGCAGCTCCTCGCCGACGCGCAGCCGCTGGACGGTGGCCGCGTGGTGTCCCTCCGGGCCGTCCAGGGTCACCGTGTCACCGGTGGGCAGCGCCTCGACCAGGAACAGCGACGCGGACACTCAGGCGTGCCCGTTGAAGGCGTCGCGCATCCGGGAGAAGAAGCCGCCCTGCTTGGTCAGCTCGGCGACCTCCTCGCCCCGGGTCTTGGCGAACTCGCGCAGCATCCGCTCCTGGTCGGCGTCGAGCTTGGTCGGGGTCCGCACGTCGAGGTGGACGTAGAGGTCGCCGCGGCCGGTGCCGCGCAGGTGCGGCACACCCCGGGCGCGCAGCCGCAGCGTGCTGCCCGGCTGGGTGCCGGGCTTGACGTCCACCGTCTCCTCGCTGTCGAGGGTCTTGATGGTCAGCCGGGTGCCGAGCGCGGCGGCGGTCATCGGCACGGTGACCCGGCAGTGCAGGTCGTCGCCCTTGCGGGAGTACACGTCGTGCGGCCGTTCGTGGATTTCCACGTACAGGTCGCCGGCGGTGCCGCCGCCCGGGCCGACCTCGCCCTGCTGGGCCAGCCGGATCCGCATGCCGTCCTCCACCCCGGCCGGGATCTTGACCGTCAGCGACCGGCGGGTGCGCACCCGGCCGTCGCCGGCGCAGGTCGGGCAGGGGTGCGGGATGGTGGTGCCGTAGCCCTGGCAGACCGTGCACGGCCGGGCGGAGACCACCTGACCGAGGAAGGTGCGCTGCACCGACTGCACCTCGCCCCGGCCGCCGCACGCCTCGCAGGTGGCCAGGTGGGTGCCGGCCGCGGTGCCCGCGCCGGAGCAGGTGGTGCAGAGCACGGCGGTGTCGACGGTGATCGGCGCCTCGACGCCGAAGGCGGTCTCGTGCAGATCCAGCTCGAGCCGCAGGATGGCGTCGGCGCCGGGTCGGGTACGCGGGCGCGGTCCCCGGGCGCCACCAGCGGCTCCACCGAAGAAGGCGTCCATGATGTCCTGGAAGCCGACGAACGGGCCGGCCCCGCCCGGGCCGCCCGGGCCGCCGGCGCCCCCGCCCGGGGCCAGCGGGTCGCCGCCCAGGTCGACGATCTGCCGCTTCCGGTCGTCCGAGAGGACCTCGTACGCGGCGTTGATGTCCTTGAACTTCTCCTGTGCCTCCGGATCCGGATTCACGTCCGGGTGGAACTGGCGCGCCAGCTTGCGGTAGGCGCGCTTGATCTCGTCGTCGGAGGCCTCCCGGCTCACGCCGAGAATGCCGTAGTAGTCCCTGGCCACTGCGTTCGGTGTCCTCATGTTCGTCTCACGTTGCGCCGGTCGTCGCCCGGAGCCGGCTCCGGGCCCTGGATTGCGTCAGTTCTGGGCCAGCAGCTCGCCCACGTAGCGTGCCACGGCCCTCACCGTGGCGATGGTGCCGGGGTAGTCCATCCGGGTGGGGCCGAGAACCCCGAGACCGCCGACGATGGTCGCACCCGGGCCGTAGCCGGTGCTGACCACCGAGGCGGCACGCAGGTTGTCGATCTCGTTCTCGTCGCCGATCAGCACCCGGGTCGTGCTCGGCTCGGCCTCGCCGATGAGCTTGAGGAGCACCACCTCCTCCTCCAACGCCTCGAGGATGGGCCGCAGCGAACCCTGGAAGTCCAGCAAACCGCCCCGGGTCAGGTTGGCCGTGCCAGCCAGCGCGATGCGCTCCTCGTGCCGCTCGACCAGCGTCTCCAGCAGCACGGTGGAGAGCGTGGTCATGGCGGGGCGCAGGTGCGAGGGAGACTCCTCCACCAGAGCCTGCACCAGGGGCGGGGTCTCCGAGAGCCGGCTGCCGACCAGCTTCTCGTTGACCAGCCGGCGCAGGGCGGTGACGTCGTCGGCCGGGACCGGGGCGGGCAGTTCGACCAGCCGCTGCTCGACCCGCCCGGTGTCGGCGATCATGACCAGCATCAGCCGGGTGGTGGAGATCGGCACCAGCTCCAGGTGACGCACCGAGGAACGGGCCAGCGACGGGTACTGCACCACCGCGACCTGGCGGGTGAGCTGGGCCAGCAGCCGGACCGTGCGGTGGACCACGTCGTCCAGGTCGACCGCGCCGACGAGGAAACGCTCGATCGCCCGCCGCTCGGCGGGGCTGAGCGGCTTGACCCGGGAGAGCCGGTCGACGAAGAGGCGGTAGCCGCGGTCGGTGGGCACCCGGCCGGCGCTGGTGTGCGGCTGCCGGATGTAGCCCTCCTCCTCCAGCACGGCCATGTCGTTGCGCACCGTGGCCGGCGAGACCCCGAGCTGGTGCCGCTCGACCAGGGCCTTGCTGCCGACCGGTTCCTGCGTGGCGACGTAGTCCTCGACGATCGCGCGCAGCACGGCGAGCTTGCGGTCGTCGAGACCCATCTCCCCACCTCCTGACGCACGTCGGCCCGGAGCCGCCGGGCCCCGGGCGAGCGCTCTGGCACTCGACTGTACCGAGTGCCAGTCTACGTCGGCGCTCGCGCCGACGCGATGATCAGCGACGGACCACCGGTGCGGCCCGCCGGCCGGACGGCGCACCAGGGCCCCTCATCCGGACATCAGCGGCGGCGTCACCCTGGTGCCCCTTGCCGGCAGCCCCTACCGTGACGTCCATGACCGAACCACCTCGCCCTCCCGGTGCCGGCGGCTCCGACGAGCCCACCGCCCCTTTCGGCTCCTCCCCCG
>NZ_SMKD01000118.1 GCF_004348595.1 Micromonospora sp. KC723 | reverse complement strand
GGGCCGCGGGTCGGCCGGTCGACCGACCGTGTGCCGACAGCGAACGAGGCCGGCCGGGTGGCGCGCACGCCTGTCCCGTCGGCCTCTTTTCCCCTCGACTGCGGGGGTTTAGTGTGGGGACGGGGGAGGGCAACCCCCGTCCCCACTGTGGTGCATACACGCACGGGTGGACTTGGCCGTTCCGTCGTGCGTGTCGCGCGGGAGCCGGGCCACGCGAGTGGCTCTGGTTCCACCTCCCTCCTCGAGTCGGTGGGTCACGGCTGACGGCGGTGTCCGGGCTGGCCCGTCGTCAGCCCCTCGGGCTGTACGCTGCGGTGTGATGACCGCAGTCAATCCAACTGTTTGCATCTACGTCGATGGAAGCGCTCCCATCGGCGATGCTGCGACTGTAACGCCCGTCACGGGTTTGTGAAAGACCCTAAATGAGATCGAAACATGGATGTGTGTTTGACCTGCGGTGTTGTTGTGGGAGCGCTTCCATGGCACACTGTCGAATCAATCGCGACGCGGAGCCAGCTCACGCGAGCGTGGGTCGCCGAGGGCATCCGGTTCTCCGGACGGCACCCCGAGGAGACGGCACCCTGCCCCCGGGCAGCACAGGCCGATTCCGACCGACCACCATCCCGGGCGCCTCCGTCCCCCTGCGACCCCTGCTCGCGTGGAGGTGCCTTGCCGGCGGCCCACCCCGGCCCCGGCCCGGTCCGAGGAGACACCGCGCACATGAGACTCATGGCAAGACGTCGCCGGACGGCGATGCTCGCCGCCGCCACCCTCGCCGTCGCTGGAGTGGCCCTGCCCGCCGGCGCGGCGCACGCCGCCCCGGCCTGCGACGTGACCTACGCGACCAACGACTGGGGCGGCGGTTTCACCGCCAACGTCACCATCAAGAACCTGGGCGACGCCATCAACGGCTGGACGCTCAAGTGGACGTTCCCGAACAGCAGCCAGCGGATGACCTATGGCTGGTCGGCGAAGTGGAGCCAGACCGGCAGCGAGGTGACCGCGACCAACGAGGGATGGAACGGCAACCTCGGCACCGGCGCCTCCACCACGATCGGTTTCCAGGGCACCTACAGCGGCAGCAACCCGAAGCCCGCCACGTTCACGCTCAACGGTGTCACCTGCAACGGCGCGATCGTCAACCAGCCGCCGAGGGTGGCCCTGAGCGTGCCCGCCGGCCCGTTCGAGGCGCCGGCGGACGTGCCGTTGACCGCCACCGCCAGCGACCCGGACGGGACGATCAGCAAGGTCGAGTTCTACCGTAACGGCCTGCTGGTCAACACCGACACCACCGCGCCGTACGGCTACACCCTGGAGGACCTGCCGGCCGGCAACTACACGGTGCAGGCCAAGGCGTACGACAACGCCGAAGCCAGCGCGATCGCCGAGCGGGCGTTCACGGTCACCGCCGCCACGGGTCCGGTCCTGGTGGCCACCCCGTCCGCGGTCAGTGTCACCGAGGGTGGCACGGCCACCTTCAACCTGAAACTCAGCGCGGCCCCCAGCGGCAACGTCCCGGTGACCCTGTCCCGCACCGGGGACACCGACGTCACCGTCTCGCCGGGCACCGTCGTGCTGACGCCGAGCAACTGGAGCGCCGGGGTGACCGCCACGGTCTCGGCGGCGGAGGACTCCGACACGGTCGGCGGCACCGCCACCATCACCGCCGCGGCCACCGGCTACGCCCCGCTCGCGATCACCGTCACCGAGATCGACAACGACACCCCGGGTGGCGACAACGCGTACATCAAGCGCTTCCTCGACCAGTACGGCAAGATCAAGAACTCCGGGTACTTCAGCCCCGAGGGCGTGCCCTACCACTCGATCGAGACGCTGATCGTCGAAGCGCCCGACCACGGCCACGAGACCACCTCGGAGGCGTTCAGCTTCTGGCTCTGGCTGGAGGCCAACTACGGTCGGGTCACCCAGAACTGGGCGCCGTTCAACAACTCCTGGACGGTGATGGAGAAGTACATCATCCCGTCCTCGGCCGACCAGCCCACCGCCGGCGCCGCGGGCACCGCGCAGTACGCCGCCGAGCACCCGCTGCCCAGCCAGTACCCGTCCCAGTTGCAGGCCAACGTCGCGGTCGGGCAGGACCCGCTCCGCGGCGAACTGCAGTCCACCTACGGCACCGGGGACATCTACGGCATGCACTGGCTGCTGGACGTGGACAACGTCTACGGCTACGGCCGCTGCGGCGACGGCACCACCCGGCCGGCGTACATCAACACCTTCCAGCGGGGCACCCAGGAGTCGGTCTGGGAGACCGTGCCGCAGCCGTCCTGCGACACCTTCAAGCACGGCGGCCAGTACGGCTACCTCGACCTGTTCGTCAAGGAGTCGAACGCCCCGGCCAAGCAGTGGAAGTACACCAACGCCCCGGACGCCGACGCCCGCGCCGTGCAGGCCGCGTACTGGGCGCTGACCTGGGCCAAGGCCCAGGGCAAGCAGGCCGACGTGGCGGCGACCGTCGCCAAGGCCGCCAAGATGGGTGACTACCTGCGCTACGCGATGTTCGACAAGTACTTCAAGAAGATCGGCAACTGCGTCGGCGCCACCACCTGCCCGGCCGGCACCGGCCGGGACTCCGCGCACTACCTGATGTCCTGGTACTACGCCTGGGGCGGCGCGTACGAGCCCGGCCAGAACTGGTCGTGGCGGATCGGCTCCAGCCACAGCCACTTCGGCTACCAGAACCCGTTCGCGGCGTGGGCGCTGACCAACGTCAACGAGCTCAAGCCGAAGTCGCCGACCGCGGTCAGCGACTGGCAGAAGAGCTTCGAACGGCAGCTGGAGTTCTACACCTGGCTCCAGTCCGCCGAGGGCGGCATCGCCGGTGGCGCCACCAACAGCTGGGAGGGCAGCTACGCCCAGCCGCCGGCCGGCACCGCCACCTTCTACGGCATGTTCTACGACGTCGACCCGGTCTACAACGACCCGCCGTCGAACCAGTGGTTCGGCATGCAGGTCTGGTCGATGCAGCGGATCGCCGAGCTGTACCTGGAGACCGGCAACGCCAAGGCCAAGGCGCTGCTGGACAAGTGGGTGCCGTGGGCCATCGCCAACACCACCCTGGGCGCCAACTGGTCCATCCCGTCGGACATGAAGTGGACCGGCCAGCCCAACAACTGGAACCCCAGCAACCCGCAGCCCAACACCAACCTGCACGTCGAGGTGACGGTGAGGGGCCAGGACGTCGGGGTCGCCTCGGCCTACGCCCGGACCCTGATCGCGTACGCGGCCAAGTCCGGCAACGCGGCGGCGAAGAACACCGCCAAGGGCCTGCTGGACGCGCTGCACGCGGCCAGCGACGCCAAGGGCGTCTCGATGCCGGAGAAGCGCGGCGACTACCGGCGCTTCGACGACGTCTACGACGCCGCCACCGGGCAGGGCCTCTACATCCCGCCGGGCTGGACCGGCAAGATGGCCAACGGCGACGCCATCGCCGCCGGCAAGAGCTTCCTCGACATCCGGTCGTTCTACAAGAACGACCCCGACTGGCCGAAGGTCGAGGCCTACCTCAAGGGTGGGGCCGAGCCGACCTTCAACTACCACCGGTTCTGGGCACAGGCCGACGTCGCCATGGCGTACGCCGACTACGGCCACCTCTTCCCGAACGGGTGATCTGACCCTTCCGGGTGGGTGGCGCGGCGCCACCCACCCGGAGGCCGACCGGGCCCGGGGGAGCGGACCGCCCGGTCGGCGGGCGGCCTGATTCCCACGGTCAGGCCGGGGGTGGGTCGACCGTCTGGTCGACGCAGCGGACGCGAGGCCCACCCCACTGCCCGCCTTCCGTGCCGTCGTGTGGCCGTGGCGAAAAAAGACGACGTCGTGATATCACAGGACGTCCCTCGACGGAGTACCGTGTTTCCCGGAGAGGCCGCTCCCCCCGTGGCGGCCTCTCCCTTGACGTTCCGGCCCGCTCAGGAGCCCGTCGGCGGCACCGGGTGCCGCAGTCCCGGGTGACCGGCCGGCAGCGACCGCCGGATCACCAGCCAGCTCACGGTCAGCGCCGCAGCCACCAGCGGCCAGCTCAGCGCCGCCCGGGCCACGGTCAGGGCGACCACCTGACTGCCCAGGTACAGCGGCAGGAACACCGCCAACCGCACCGCGTACGTCGCCGCCCACACCCAGCTGCCCCGCGAGTACGCCCGCAGCAGCGCCCGATCCCGGCGCCACCGCCCCCGCTGCCCAAGCGCCACCCCGACCAGCACCCCGAGCAGCGGCCAACGCACCACGATGCTGACCACCCACACCAGCGCGCTGGCCGCGTTGGAGAAGAGCTGCACCAGGAAGAAGTCGACCGCCCGCCCGGTGCGCAGGGCGATCAGCGCGGCGAGGCAGACCGCCAGCAATCCGACCAGCACCGACCGGGGCCGGTCCCCGCGCCGCACCCGCCAGAGCGCCACCGCCGAGCCGGCCAGCACGGCCACCGCCACCCCGCCGACGACGGACCGACCGGCCAGCAGCCAGCCGAGCGTGAACGCCACCGGCGGCACGGTGGCGTCCACCGCGCCCCGGCGCCCGCCGAGCAGATCCGCCAGCGACTCCGGCCGGTCCACGGTGGGCCGCTCCTGCTCCGACCGCTTCTGCTCCGACGTGCTGTCCACCCGCGCCTCCCGTGGTCCGGCACCACGGTAGCCGGGCCGCGTCGGTGGTCCCCCGAGCGACCTGCCGGGTGGACCGCTACGGTGTGCGGGTGCGCGAGACGGCGAGGGGCGGGACGGCGGTCTGGTTGGTCGTACTGGCGCTGGCCCAGGCGGCCGCGTTCGCCCTGCTCTGGCGGTTGGCGGTGCACACCGGGACCGGCCAGTGGCTCGACACCGTCGCGTTGACCGGCAACCGCATCGGCCAGCAGCGCATCGAGGGTCTCGTCGACCGGGTCCTCAACGCGATGTCGGTGGTCTCCCTGCTGACGGCCACCGTGGTGATCGGTTTCATCGCGCTGATCCGGGGGCGCAGGGCGCTCGCACTCGGGGCCACCCTGCTCATCGCCGGCGCCAACGTCACCACCCAACTGCTCAAGTACGGGCTCGACCGGCCCGCGCTCGGCATCGACCCGCAACGGGACGCGGTCGGCAACAGCCTGCCCAGCGGGCACGCCACCGTCGCCGCGTCGGTGGCGCTGGCGCTGGTGCTGGTGCTACCGCCCAAGGTGCGCCCGCTCGCGGCGTTCCTCGGCGGCGCGTACGCGGCCGTCGCCGGCGTGGCCACCCTCTCCGCCGGCTGGCACCGGCCCAGCGACGCGGTGGCCGCGTTCCTGGTCGTCGGGGTCTGGGCGGCGCTGGCCGGGTTGGTGCTGCTGGTGTTCCAGCGGGAGCAGGCGCAGGTCGCCAGCGAGGACGCGCACGGCCTCGCCGCCGCGGTGCTGGGGCTCGGCGGCCTGGCCGCCGTCGTCGTCTCCGGGCTGGCCGTGTCCTCGCTGCTCGAACAGCAGCAGATCGCCGTCGAGGAGCTGACCCGCCGGACCCTGTTCATCGGGTACGCGGGCAGCGCCGCCGGCATCGCCGGGACGATGGGCGTGGTGACGGCGCTGGTGCTGCTCTCGGTGCACCGGTTGGTGCCGCGCCACAAGGGCTGACCCTCAGCGCCGGTACGTGCCCACCATGGTCCCGCTGGCCAGCTCACGGCCGGCGAGCGCGGCGTGCACGTCCGCCGCCTGCGGGGCGTCGGCCAGGTCCAGCGGGCGTTCCAGCGCGTACAGCCGGAAGAAGTACCGGTGTGCCTCCGCGCCCCGGGGCGGCTGCGGCCCACCCCAGCCGGTCGTGCCGAAGCCGTTCGGCCACTCCCGGCCGCCTTCGGGCACCGCGCCCTCGGCGACCCCCTCGGAGGTCGGCGAGATGCCGGTGACGAGCCAGTGCAGGAACGGACTGCGACCCGCGTCCGGGTCCTCCACCAGCAGCAGCAGTTCGACCGCCCGCTCCGGCACGTCGGACCACTGCAACGGCGGCGAGACGTTCCCGCCGTCCCGGGCGAACCGCCCCGGCAACTGGTCGTGGTCGGTGAACGCGGTGCTGCGCAGCATGATGCCGGCCATTTGTTGCCCGCCCCCTCTCGTCGGCCCGGCGCGTACCCGGCGGCGGGGTGGCGAAACCGCGTGAGAGGGTGAGGCGCGGAGGGGATGCGGGTGGAGACGGTACGGGCGGCGTTCCGGGACGAGTGCGTCCGGCTGGACGGCATCCTGGGCGCGGTGGACGAGGCGGACCTGGACCGCCCCACCCGCTGTCCGCCCTGGTCGGTACGGGACCTCGTCGCACACGTCAGCACCGGCGCCGGGCGTCTGGTCGACATGCTCGCCGCGCCGGCCCCGCCCCGGGCCGAGGTGGACGCCGCCGGCTACTTCGGCATCGCCAAGTTCGCCCCGCAGGTGGACGCCGCCCGGATCGACAGCGCCCGCCGGGAGGCCCGCCGACCGGCCGACGCGGCAGCGGTGGCGGCGGCCTTCAGCGCCGCCTGGCGGGGCACGGACGCGGCGGTGGCGGCGGCGCCGCCGGGGCGGCTGGTCCGCACCCGGCACGGTGACGCGATGACCCTGACGGATTTCCTGGTCACCCGGGTGGTGGAGGTCGGGGTGCACGGTCTGGACCTGGCCGAGGCGCTGGGCCGGCCGCCGTGGCTGACCCCTACGGCCGCCCGGGTGGTCGCCGACCTGCTGACCGGCGGCCGGCCGGTGCCGGCGGCGTTCGGCGGGGACCCGCTCACCCTCATCGGCAAGGCCACCGGCCGCGCTCCGCTGACCGCCGGGGAACGGGCCGAGCTGGTGGCGGCCGGCCTCCGCCGACTCTCCTTCTCGGCCTGAGCCGCCCGTGGTCGGGCAGCGGCCGGGCAGGCGAGGTTTCCCACCCGCCGGGGCGCGTACGCCGGATCAGGTCGCCTCGCGGGGTGCCGGCACCCGGGCGACACCGCGCCGCAGCTGGGTCAGGACGACCGGGTCGATCCGGCCCGGCACCAGCCGCTCCTCCAGGTTCTCCAGCCCGGCCCAGGCGGCCAGCGCGTCGTCGAGCCCGGCCGCGTCGACCGGGTGGCCGGCGGCGGCCAGCAGGGCGGTGACCTCGTCGGCGACCGGGCCGGCGAGGTCGAGCAGGGTGGCCGGGTCGGGCCGGCCGAACATCATGGTGTGGATGTCGAGCAGCCGGCCCAACTCGGTCACCGGGTCAGGATGGTCGTCGACCCGCAGGTTTACCAACTCGTCGCCGGTGCCCGCGTACCCGCCGTGGCGCTCGACCACCAGCAGGCCGGCGCTCTGCCGGCCACGCCGGTCGCCGCCGGCCTCGTCGCCGGCCCGCAACGCGGCGAGCAGCCGCTGCGGCAACGGCAGCGCCTCACCGGCCAGCCAGCCGTCCCGGACCGCGTCGAGGACATGCGGACCGGCGAGGATGTTGCCCTGCGCCGCCCAGCCGTCGCCGGCCTGCCCGCCCGCCCACGGGCGGCACCGGGGACCCGTCCAGGTCGCGCCGACACCCTCGACGCCCACCACGCCGAGTTGACGGTCGTCCCGGCCCGGGTCGGCGGCGACCAGCCCGGCCACCACGTCCACGGCGGCGACGCCGGTGCGCAGCAGGGCGAGCCCCTGCGGCCGGTAGGACAGGTTGGCGTGCGCCTGGGTGGCGATGGCGCCGACCTGTGCCTCGGCCGCCGGCACCAGCGCGCCGGCGGCGAGGAACCTGCTGGCCACCGCGACGCCGAGCCGGCGTCCGTCGGCGGAGCGGGCGACGATCGAGAAGGTCACGGGTGGAGGCTAGCGCCGGCCGGGCCGCCACCGACACGCAAGGTGACGGAGGCCTCACTTGCGGTGGCGGCTCACATCGGCGGCGCGGCCTCCTCCGGGGGCTTGCCCCGCGAGCGGCGGGCGTCGACCACCGCCACCCCGCCCAGCACCACCGCGGCCACCGTCGCCGAAAGCAGCGGCGGGACATGCACCAGCCACGGCACCGGCGCCAGCAGGACACCCGCCGCGACCCACCGGGACGGCGAGACCCGGCCGAAGACCTCGTACTCGAAGCGCGCCCGCCCGGCGAGGAAGACCACCGGACCACCCATGATCATCGCCACCCAGGCCGCCTCGGGGTCACGCAGCGGATACGTGATCGTCAACTCGTAGCCGATCGCCGTCGCCACCAACCCCACCACCATCAGCAGGTGGGTGTCCGCCGCCGAGCGCCCGGTCGCCGCCGGGTGCCGGGACCTCGTCACCGCCTCGGCCAGGATCAGCCCGGCCCGCTGCACGTAGATCCGCCAGTACAGCACCGACGTCACGACCGCCACCGCGAAGGCGGCCGTCGGGGCCGGGTCGTACGGGCCGCCGCTGTAGGCCAGCCCGGCGACCAGGACCGTCTCGCCGAGCGCGATGAGGAAGAACTGCTGGTACCGCTCCGCCAGGTGCTCGCCGGCGATGTCCCAGCGGCTGATCGTGGAGCGGCCCAGCCCCGGCACCGGCCAGTCGGACCGGGACGCGAGGTACTCCAGCGCCAGCGCCGACGCCCACAGCATCACCCGGGTGCCGGTCGGTAGCAGCGCGCCGGCGATCCACAGCGTCCCGGTGACGCTGAAGGTGATCAGCATCCGCAGCTTGAGCTGGCGGCGGTGCTGCCGCCCCAACGCCAGCAGCAGGATCCCCGGGCGGGACACCTGCGCCACAACGTACGCCACCGCGAACGCCATCCCGGCCTCGGTGAACGCGCGGGGGATCGCCACCCCCATCACCATGCTCGACGCCAACGCCGTGAACACCAGCGCCTGCAACCAGCTGTTCCGGGGATCGTAGCGGCTGGTCGTCCAGGCGGTGCCCTGCCAGACCGCCCACAGCGCGAGCAGCAGCAGCAACGTCTTGCCGCCCCCGATGATCGGCTCCCAGCCGTCGGTGCCATGCGGATTCAGGGCGAGGTCCTCGAAGGCCCGGAACGAGATCCGGGTCAGCGCGAAGATGTAGACCAGGTCGAAGAAGAGCTCCAGCAGCGTGGCCCGCTGGGACGAGCGGGTCGTCGCGACCGGTTTCCCGTCCTCGGCTCTCACCGCCGTACCCCCGCCGTCCGGTCCACCCCGCGTTCGTAACATCCCGGCGGGCTCTGGCGTGGGCAATGGCCGGATCCGGCCCACGTCGCGCCGGCACGTGGTTCCGCGGGGACGGCGTGTGCCGGACGGGTCAGCGCCGCCAGCGCAGCGGGGCGGGGTGGACGGACCAGACGAGGCGGCGCCACCACGGTCGAGCGGCGCGCAGCGCGGCCACGTAGGCGGTCGCCTCCGTCGTCGCCCGGTCCGCCTGCGCGACGGTCAGCATGCCGGGAGCGAAGGCAGCCTGGTTGAGCAGCCCGGCCAACTCCTCCACCCCGGGCGTCGCCGCGGCGGGTAGGGTCGGCGCGGCGGCGAGCAGCACACCGGCAGCCCCACCGCCACCGCCCCGGGTGGGTTCGACGGCTGGGGCAGGGACCTCGGCGCCGCCGGTTCGCCGTCCGGCGCGGGCGGCGCGCGCCTCGACGAGGACCTGCCGGGCGTGGAGCGCGACCTCGGTGGCGGCCAGGTCCCCGTCGACCGGCCGGCCAGCCAGCCGCAGCGCGTCCGTGACGTGCCGCCAGGCGCCCGCCACCCGGTCGGTGGGGTCACCCCGACCGAGCCGGGCCCGGGTCTGCGCCCGGCGCATCCCCGCCAGGACGCCGAGGAGCGCCCCGACCAGCAGGAGCGGGACGCCCACCGCCAGGACGGTCAGCGCCGCAGCCGACAGTCCCCGGTCGACGCCGTCCCCCTCCGTCGAGACGGCCACCGACGGGGTGGCGGTCGGCTCCAGGGACGGTTCCGGCACCTCCGTCGGCGGCGGTTCCTCCTTCGGTGGCCGGAAGTCCTCCTCCACCGGGCGCGGCTGGGCGTCCGGGCGGGGCAGCGGATCGAACGGCACCCAACCCACCCCGGAGAAGAGCACCTCCGGCCAGGCGAACGCGTCGGCGGCCCGCACCGGCCCGTCACCGCGCGTCGAGAACCCCACCACCACCCGGGTGGGCAGGCCACTCAACCGGCCCAGCACCGCGAAGGCCGCCGCGAACTGCTCCGACGTGCCCCGCTGCCCGCCGCCGTTACGCGGACCGAACAGGAAGAAGTTCAGATTCGGGTACGCGTGCCCGCTCGGCGCGTCCGCCACCATCCGGTAGTGCTCGGCAAGGAACCGCTCGATCGCGGCGGCTCGGGCGTACGGGGCGCCGTTGTCCTCGGCGAGCTGGGCGGCGAGCCGCCGCAGCGGCTCCGGCGTGCCGTCCGGCACCCGCAGCACCCGGGCCACCTCCTCCCCGGCGGGCACGTCGGCGGTGGCGAGCAGGTTGACGTCCGGCTGCTCCCGCGCCGACGTCACCGTGTACCGCAGCCCCGGCGTCAGCCCCTCCGGGCGGATCAGCGTCCCGGTCGCCGGGTCGTACGCCACCCGCGCGCCGGTCACCTCGCGCGGGGTGGCCACCGCCGGCAGCAACCGGCCGGTCAGACCCGACACGGTGATCTCCTGGCGGACGGTGTCCACCGCCCCCGGGCCCGGCTCGGCGGCCGGCAGGATCCGCCCCGCGTTGCGGTACGTCGCCCCGACCCGCCAGGTCACCCCGTCGTAGTCGCTGAGCACCGCCAGCCGGATCCGGGTCTGCGCCCCGGCCGGCGCGAGCGTGGTGACGGCCAGCAACTCCTGCTCCGGGTGCAACGCCCACCCGGAGATCCGGATCAGCGGGTTCTCGTCCAGCGACTCCACCCGGGGCGGCTCCACGTACCGGCGCGGATCCACCGGCCGGTCCTCGACCCGCGCCGCCAACGCCGGACCGAGCAGCGCCGCCAGACCCACCACCACGGCGACCCCGGCCGCGCCGCCCGCCACCAGCCGTACGCGCACGGCCACCCGCACCGCCGGCGGCAGCGCCGCCGCCGGGTCGCCGGCCGGCGCCTCCCGCGCACCGGACGCCACCAGACCCAGGGCGACGGCGGCGGCGAACGCCACCGACGGCCAGAGCGCCGGATCCGCGTTCGGACCCACCACGTAGAGCGCGCCCGCGTAGAGCAACGCCGGCGGCAGGAAACCGAGCAACGACCTTCCGGCACGCAGCGCCACCTCGGCGCCGGTCAACCCGGCCAGCCAGGTCGCCACCAGCGGCACCAGCACCGTGTCCGGGGTCGGCTCGACCGGGATCAGCGCGGTCAGCAGCCGGGGGATGCCGTTGCGGGCGGCGTCGGCCGCCACCTCGAGGACCCCGCCGGGCAGCGCCGCGCGCCGGGCCGCCAGGTGCAGCCCGAACAGCGTCCAGCCGACCATCGCGGCCACCGACACCGGAGCCACCAGCCACGACCGCAGCCGCCGGGCCACCACGCTCACCAGCACCGAACCGACAGCCGCGCCGACCATCAACCAGGTCAGCAGATGACCGGCGTACATCCGGCCCAGCACCACACCGGGCAGCCCGACCAGCACCACCAGCGCCAGCGGCGTGGGCGCCGCGCGCAGCCACCGTGTCGGACCGGCCCCGCCACCGGCGGAGGGCCGCGACGTCACCACCGGCGTACCCCGTCCCACTCGGCGGCGAAGCCGGCGCCGTCGGCGACGTCCAGCACCACCAGGCCGGCCGCCCCGGCCGGCGTCGGCGCGTCCGCGCCGAAGACCGCCACCAGCACCGACGGGTACGCCCCACGCAGCGCCCCCACCTGCCCCAGGTCGTGCCGGCCACCGGGCCCGGTCAGGAAGACCAGGGTGTCGCCGGGGCGGTCCCGACGCAACCGGCCCACGCAGCCGCGCAACGTCTCCGCGTCCCCCTCGGCCAGCTCCACCGCGGTCAGCCGGTCCAGCGGCGGCTCCCCGGCCCGGTCCTCGCCCGGCGCGACCAGCAGCAGCACCACCGGCAGGTCCTCGCGCACCGCCGCCGTCACCACCGACGCCGCCGCCTCACAGGCCGACTCGAACGACTCGGCCACCCCGTCGACCCGCTCCGGGTGGGCCGTCGCCCGGTTGTCCAGCAGCACCACGATCCGGGGCAGACTGGTGTCGACGTTCTCCCGCACCATCAGCTCGCCCACCCGGGCGCTGGTCCGCCAGTGCACCCGGCGCAGCTCGTCGCCGACCACATACTCACGCAACGAGTCGAAGGTGATCGACCCGTGCGGGACGCTGTCCGAACTGCCGTCCAGGCTGCGTCCCGCGCCGGTCGGCACCGCCCGCAGCGGATGCACCCGGGGATGCACCCACACCGGCACCGTCTCGCCGTAGGAGCGGGCCAGCGCCACCAGGCCCAGCGGATCCCGCCGGACCACCCGCAGCGGCCCCACCGGCACCACGCCCCGGCGCCCCGTCGGCACCTCGTACTCCACCGTGGTGTCCCGACCGGGACGCAGCCGCAGCACCGGCACCGGCACCCGGCGCGGGCCGCAACGGTCCTCGGCGAGCAGGCTCGCCGCCCGCAACCGACCGGCGTTGCGTACCGTCACGGTCATCCGGGCCGCCTCGCCGCGCGCCACCCGGTCCGGGTCCGCGCTGCGGGTGACCTCCAGCCGGGGCCGCCAGGCCGCCGTCACCACGGCGTAGCCGACCGCCACTGCGGCCGCCGTGCCGAGCAGCACCAGTTCCGGGTACGCGTACCGGAAACCCAGGCCGAGCAGCAGCACGGCGGCGACGAGCAGCCCGATGCCCCGGGCGGTGATCCCCATGCCGGCGGGCCGGTCAGCCGTGTGCCGGGGACGGCTGGCCCGACGGCAGCGGCACCGGCACCGACGCGACCGCCTGACGCAGCACCTCGGCGGCGGTCACCCCCCGGACCTGCGCGTCGGGCGTGAGCAGCAGCCGGTGCGCGAAGACCGGCTCGGTCAGCGTCTTCAGATCCTCCGGCATGATCCAGCCCCGGCCGTCGATCAGCGCGTACGCGCACGCCGCCCGGGTCAGCGCGATCACGCCCCGGGGGCTGACCCCTACCCGCACCTGCGGATGGGTGCGGGTCGCGGCGGCCAGCCGGACGGCGTACCCGTACAGCGGCTCGGCGATGTGCACCCGGCGCGCCATGTTGACCATCTCCCCGACGGTGGCCGTGTCGGTGACCGGGCTGAGCGAGTCGGGGGAGCGGACCGTGGCCCCGCGCAGCACCTCCACCTCGACCGTCTCGTCCGGGTAGCCCACCGACAGCTTCACCAGGAACCGGTCCAGCTGCGCCTCCGGCAGCCGGTAGGTGCCGTCCATCTCCACCGGGTTCTGGGTGGCCACCACCAGGAACGGCTGCGGCACCGGATGCCGCACCCCGTCCACGGTGACGGTGCGCTCCTCCATCACCTCCAGCAGCGCCGACTGGGTCTTCGGCGAGGCCCGGTTGATCTCGTCGGCGATGACGATGTTGGCGAACACCGGGCCCGGGTGGAACTCGAAGCCCCGGGTGGCCTGGTTGAAGATGGTCACCCCGGACACGTCGGAGGGGAGCAGGTCCGGGGTGAACTGGATGCGCCGCCACTGGCCCTGCACGGTCGCCGCGATCGCCCGGGCCAGGGTGGTCTTGCCGACCCCGGGCACGTCCTCCAGCAGCACGTGCCCCTGGGCGAACAGCGCGGTCAGCGCCAACCGGACCACCTGCGGCTTGCCCAGCACCACCGCGTTGACGTTCTCGGCAAGCCGGGCGGCGAGGGCGGCGAAGCCCTGCACCTCCGGCTGGGTGAGCGGTTCCTGCGGGCTGTTCACGGTGCTCCTCGGCTGGGTGGTCCGGCGTCAGCAGGTGGGCAGGATCTTGATGTCGTCGCCGCCCTCCAGGTTGAGCCAGGCCCACGGGATGTAGTTGCGTCCCTCGTACTCGACCTGCACCCACCAGGTGCTCTGCTTCTGGTTGTTGTAGATCCAGGAGTCGACGTTCTGGCCCGACCTCTTGCAGTACGCCTTCAGCCGGGTGCCGGGCTTGGCCCAGCCGACCTGCTTGTCGTTGTCCTGCCGAGGTACCGAGAAGATCTCGTTGCCGTTGCGGCCGTCGACGTCCTTGTCGCAGTAGGTGCGCTGGTCACCGTCCGACCCGTTTTTGCAAGTGGCGACGCCGTACAGGGGGTCGGTGGTCTGGGCCCGCTCCGCGGTGCCCTTGCCCGCCGCGTTGCTCGCCGTCACCGTGAACGTGTACGCCGTCCCCGGCGCCAACCCGGACATGGTGATCTTCGAGCAGGGCCCCTGCTCCGGCTGCTCACCGCTGGTGCTCAACGTGCAGGTGGCCTGCCCGCCGCCCGCGTCGACGGTGAACGTGACCGTCGCCGTGGTGGCGGTCGCCGACGAGCCGGTCACCGTGACCCGGGGCGGCGCCACCGTGCGGGCGGTGGTGGTGGCCTCCGGGCCGGGGCCGGCCTCGTTGACCGCCCGCACCTTCACCCGCACGTTCTGCCCGTCGCCCAGCCCGGACACCGTGGTCTGGGTGTCGGTCACCTCGCTGACCCGGCCCGCCACGTCCACCCGGTACGCCGTCACCGGCCGGCCGTTGTCGGCCGCCGGGGACCACCGCAGGGCGATGGCGCCGGGCTGGTCGGCGACCGTGCTGGCGGTCAGGTCGGTCGGCTGCCCCGGCGGGGCGAACGGCACGACCGTGTTGCTCACCGGGGAGGCCGCCGAGCCGGCGCCCTTGTCGTTGACGCTCACCACCGTGAAGGCGTACTGGGTGCCGTACTCCAGCTCACCGGCGGGGATCACCAGTTCGGTGCGGGTGGACTCACCGGCCGGCGCGTTGGTGCCCGCCGACGTCGCGGTCACCGCGTACCGGGCGATGGTGTTGCCCTGCCCGTTGGCGGCGGGCCAGGTCACCCGGACCGTGCCGTCCGGCCGGGCCTCGGCGGTCACGCTGGCCGGCGGATCCGGCACCGCCGCGGTCGGGGTGACCGGGTTGCTCCGGCGCGCCGGCCCGGCGCCCTTGGCGTTCACCGCGTGCACCGAGAACGTGTACGACCTGCCGTTGGTCAGGCCGGTGATCTCGACCGCCCGCTGGTTGGCGCCCACCTCGTGCCGCTGGCCGTCACCCTCCACCACGTACCTGATGATCTCGGCGCCGTTCGCGGCGGCCGGCTTCCAGGTCACCCGGGCCTGCGCGTTGCCGGCCGAGGCGCTGACCGACCGGGGCGCGCCCGGTTTGCCCACCTTCGGCTTCTTCGGCGGCGGTGGCGGTGGGGGAGCCGGCGGCGGGTCGCCGCCGAGCACGTCGTTGGCGTACTTGTTGACCTCGCGGACCTGGTGCTTGTCGTCCACCACACGGGCGACGGAGGAGTCCGGCGCGTTGATGAAGAGGTGGTTCTCCCGCACCTCCAGCTCCAGCGGGCCGGCCGCGCCCTTGCCGGTGACCGTGTCGACCAGCTGGCCGGCGCCGTCGAACGCGTACACGGTGCCGCTGGCCTCGTCCGCGCAGTAGAACCGGCCGGCCCACGCCACCGCCGGGCTCAGCCGGTCGCCGGCGCCCGGCACGGTGAACTCCCGCACCTCGCCCGCGCCGTCGGCGACGACGTGCACCCGCCGCTCGCCGGCGACCGTGACCGGCACGGCCGGGCCGCTGGTGCGGGCCGGCAGGGTGCCGACGGCGGACATGGTCAACGGGGTCCGCCGGGTGGTGCCGCCGCGGACCGTGACCAGCGACGCGGAGGTGCGGTCGAGCACCGCCACCCCGTCGTCCAGGGTGGACACGACCAGCTCGTGGCTCGGCTCGGCGACCGGGTACGTCTCGACCCGCTCCGGACCGGCCCCACCGGCGGACGCCGCGCCGGCCGGCGCGGCGGGCAGCCGGGCCGGGGTGACCGCCGAGACCGTCCCCTCGCTCGGGATCGCGATCCAGAGCCGGCCCTTGCCGTCGAACGCGCCCCCGGTGATGCCCGGGGGGTACCGCACCGGCTCGCCCACCGGGGTCAGCGAGCGTGGGTCGAGCTGCCGGACGATGCCCTGCACGGCGTCGACCACGAAGGCCGCGTCCTCGTGCAGAGCCACGTTCACCCCGAGACCGGGCGTGGTGGGGGTGGTCGCGGTGATCTGGAGGGTGGCCAGGTCGAGTGAGCTGACCTGGCCGGTCTTCAGGTCGCGCAGGACCAGCAGCCGGTCGGTCTGGGCGACCTCCATCGGATGCCGGCGTGCTCCCGGGATCCCCATCCGGGTGTCCACCCGCGCGGTGACCCCGTTGACCCGGGCGATCTCGCTGCGCGCCGCGCTCCACAACCAACTGCTGGCGTCGTAGTTGGCCACCGCGTTGTCGGCGGCGCCCAACCCCAGCACGGTGAGCCCCATGGCGGCCAGCAACGCGCCGACGGTGCCGATGGTGACCAGCCCACCGCGCATCCGCGTACGCCGGGCCGGCGTCGGACTGTCGGTGCCCACGGCGTCGTCGATGATGGCCACGGCCGACTGCCTCCCCGTCTGGCTCTCCCCGGTGGCGCCGTGCCCCGGCGACCTCCCCTGAGCCGTGGGACATCATATGGGCCGGCCGGGCGCGCCGGAACCCGCACCGTCGATGCGGTGGACACCGAGCGTGTACGGTGTGGACCGACGGTCAGCCGGCCGGTGAGCGCCGTTCCCGGTCGGTGCAGACCTGACCCGACGTGGCGAAGGCGTCCGTGGAGTAGACCGCCAGCACGGTGAAGCAGTAGTCCACCGCCGCGCTCAGCCCGTTGACCGTGTACGACGTCTGTCCCGGGTCGACGGTGGCCATCACGCCCAGGGACTTGCCGGCCCGACCCCCGGCCACCATGAACGGCACGCCGCCGCTGGTCGGATCCGACCAGTTGATCGTCACACTGGTCTCGTCGTCGCGCAGCGTGAGGTTGCCGGGCGGGGCGCCGGTGGCCCGGGGCGCGGCCGGGGACGGGTCGTCCACCGGCCCGGGCGTCGCCGCGTCGCCACCCAGCGCCACCGCGCCGACCAGGCCGGCGACGGCCACCACCAGCACACCGACCACGACCGCGACCACCACCCGGCTGCGCCCGCGCCGCTCGGGCTCGACGTCCATCGGGTACGCGACCGGATCCACCGGCGCCCACATCGCCCGGGTCGGCTCCTGGTCGACCGCCAGAGGTTGGTCGACCGGTTCCCATGGCTCGGGCCGGGTCTCGTCCGGCAGGCGTTCGGGAACGTCGTAGGCCACCAGCGGCTCGTCGACCGCCTCTGCCGGCACCTCTCGGTCGGCCGGCGCCGCGCCGTCCGGACCGGGCTCGTGGTCGTCGAGGGGCGGCACGGCCAGGGGCTGCGGAGGCGCGGCGCTGCTCCACGGTGGAGCGGTCAGGCTCCACGGGGGAGCGCTGTGCGGCGTGCCGCTCACCGGGGCGGCGCTGACCGGCTGGGCCGGCGGGGTGCTCACCGGGTGGGCCGGCGCTGGTGGGGTACTGACCGGCTGGGCTGGCGCTGGTGGGGAGCTGACCGGCTGGGTTG
>NZ_SMKD01000117.1 GCF_004348595.1 Micromonospora sp. KC723 | reverse complement strand
GGGGACGGCGGTGCGGGGGGCGCGGCTGCGGGTCCGGCGCCGGTTACGGCTCGTACAGCTTGGGGCGGGCCGGCGGCTCGATGGTGACCGGGGTCCGCGTCTCCAGTGCCCGGACGCAGGCCTGCGCCAGGTAGGTGGCGGCGAAGCCGTCCCAGGCCGTCGCGGCGGGCGAGACCGCCGCCGGTGCCGCCAGCCGTACGCTGTCGACCCAGTCCTGCAACTCGCGCCGGTACGCCTCGGCGAACCGGGGCCGCCAGTCCATCGCCAGCGGACGGGCGATGACACCACCGCGCCGCTGCACGGTCGGCGACGGCATGCCCAGCTCCACCGTCCCCGACTCGCCGACCAGCTCGCAGCGCACCTCGTAGCCGTACCCGGCGTTGACGAAGACCTCGATGTCCACCAGCACCCCCGAGGCGGTCCGCAGGACCAGCAGCTGGGGATCGGCGGTGCCGCCCGCCGCGACCGCCGGCCGGGGCGTGTGCACGGTCGCCTCGACGATCTCCTCCCCCAGCAGCCACCGGCTGACGTCCAGCTCGTGCACCGCCGAGTTGGTGATCACCGCGGCGCTCGGCTGGCCGGGGCTGTTGGCCGGGTTGCGGTGCACACAGTGCAGCACCAGCGGCGCGCCGATCACGCCGTCGTCCAGCGCCCGCTTCAGCTCCACGTACCCGGGGTCGTAGCGCCGCATGAAGCCCACGGTGACCAGCCGGCTGCCGTAGGCGGTCTCGGCGTCGACGATCCGCTGGCAGCCGTCCACCGTCGGGGCGAGCGGCTTCTCGCAGAGCACCGGCTTGCCCACCGCGATGGCGGCCAGCACGTACGCCTCGTGGGTCGGGTCCGAAGAGGCGACGAGCACCGCGTCGATGTCGTCGTCGGCGATGAGCGTGAACGGGTCGGGCAGCACCCGGGCGCCGGTCGACCCCGCCACCTGGCGGGCCCGGGTCTCGTCGACGTCGCAGACCCCGCCGAGCCGCCCACCCGAGACCGACCCGCTGAGCAGCCGGGCGTGGTCGGCGCCCATGACACCCGCGCCGATCAACCCGACCGTCACCGGCCGGGTGTGCCACGGCCGCACCGGCGACGCCTCGACCGCCGGCGAGATCCCGGCCGAACCGCCCCGGCTCACCGGGCCACCCGGGACAGCTCGCCGCTGACCGCGACCAGGAAGTCCAGGCTGCGCCGCACGTCGTGCACCGGGCCGGCGCCCGGCTCCGGCGGCGCGGACAGGGCCGCGTCCTGCTCCAGCACGTACCACCCGCCGTACCCGGCCGCCTCGAGGTCGCCGACGATCGCCGCGATGTCGAGGTCCCCGTCCCCGAGCGGGGTGTAGAGACCGGCGCGGACGGCCGCGAGGTAGCTCGTCTCCCCCGTCGCCACGGCCGCGGCCACCGCCGCGTTCACGTCCTTGAGGTGCACGTGGGCGATCCGGTCGGCGGCCAGGCCGATCAGCTCGGCCGGCTGCATCCCGCCGATCAGCAGGTGCCCGGTGTCCAGGCAGAGCAGGATGTCGCTGCGTTCGACCAGCCGCAGCACCGAGGCGCGGTCCTCCACCGCGGTACCCACGTGCGGGTGCAGCGTCGGGGTCAGACCGCGCTCGCGGGCCATCGCCTGCAACCGGTCGAGCGTGGCGAACAGCGTGTCCCACTCCGCGTCGGTGAGGCGGACCTTCCGGTCGTAGCTGCCGTCGGTGGACCGGGCGGCGAGCACCACGACCTCGGAGCCGCCTGCCGCGAGCGTGTCCATGGCGGCGGCTGCCTCGGCGAGGTCGGCGGCGGTCGCGACGTGCATCGGGACGGGCAGGAACCCGCCGATGAGGCGCAGGTCGCTGGCTCGCAGCGCCTCCCGCACCTCGGTGGGTACGGCGCCGAGGTAGCCGGTCGGCCCGAGTTCGGTGGCCCGGAGGCCGAGCTGTGCCATCTCGGCGAGGACCCGCTCGGCGGGCAGTTCGACGCCCCAGCCCGGGGCCTCGCACACGCCCCACGAGATGGGCGCGCCGCCGATCCGGTCGGCGAAGTTCGTCATACCGTCGTCTCCTTGAGGGGTCCGCGTCGCGGAAGGGGTGACCGCCGGGGCGGGCGGTCGGGAGGGGGGCGCCAGGGCCGTCAGGTGGCCGTCGGGAACTGGAGACTCGCCACGACCGGGTGCTCCACGTGCGGCCAGCGGGCGGTGACCACCTTGGCGCGGGTGTAGAACCGCACGCCGTCCGGTCCGTGGATGTGCGACTCGCCGAACAGCGAGTCCTTCCAGCCGCCGAAGGAGTGGTAGGCCATCGGCACCGGGATCGGCACGTTGATGCCGACCATGCCGACGGTGACCGCCCGTTGGAACCGGCGGGCCGCCTCACCGCTGGCGGTGAAGATGGCCGTGCCGTTGCCGTACGGGTTGGCGTTGATCAGGGCGATCGCCTCGTCGAGGGTGTCGACGCGGACCACCACCACGACCGGACCGAAGATCTCGTCCCGGTACGCGTCCATGTCGGCGGTGACGTGGTCCAGCACGGTGGGGCCGACGAAGAAGCCGTCCTCGTGCCCGGGGACCGTCAACTTCCGCCCGTCCACCACCAGCGTGGCGCCCTGCGCCTCACCCGACTCGATGTAGCCGATGACGCGGTCGCGCGCCTCCCGGGTCACCACCGGGCCCATCTCGCTGCTGTCGTCCCGGCCGGGACCGACCCGGACCTGCGCGGCCTTGCCGCGCAGCACCTCGACGAGGCGGTCACCGGCGGCACCCACCGCGATGGCCACGGAGATGGCCATGCACCGCTGGCCGGCGGAGCCGAAGGCCGCAGCGGTCAGGTGGTTGGCGGCGAACTCCAGGTCGGCGTCCTCGAGCACGACCGCGTGGTTCTTCGCCCCGCCGAGCGCCTGTACCCGCTTGCCGGCGGCGGACGCGCGGCCGTGGATGTACCGGGCGATGGGCGTGGACCCGACGAACGACACGGCGGCAACCTGCGGCGCGTCGAGCAACGCGTCCACCGCCACCTTGTCGCCGTGCACCACGTTGAAGACGCCGTCGGGCAGCCCGGCCTCCGCCCACAGGCGCGCGATCAGCAGCGACGCGGACGGGTCACGCTCGCTGGGCTTGAGCACGAAGGTGTTGCCGCACGCGATGGCCACCGGGTGCATCCAGCTCGGCACCATCACCGGGAAGTTGAACGGGGTGATGCCGGCGACGACCCCCAGCGGCTGGCGGAAGGTGAACGAGTCCACCCCGCCGGAGACCTGGTCGGAGTAGTCGCCCTTGAGCAGTTGCGGGATGCCGCAGGCGAACTCCACCACCTCCAGCCCGCGCTGCACCTCGCCACGGGCGTCGGCCAGCACCTTGCCGTGCTCGTCGGAGACGATGCCCGCCAGCTCGTCCAGGTGGTCGTACATGAGTTGCCGGAAGGCGAACAGGATGCCGGTGCGCCGGGACAGCGACGCGTCCTGCCAGTCCTCGAACGCCCTGGCCGCCGCGGCGACCGCCGTCCGCACGTCGGCCTCCTCGGCGAGCAGGACCTCGGCCTGCGGCGCGCCGGTCGCCGGATCGAACACCGGGGCGGTGCGGTGGGAGACCCCCGCCGTCGCCGCGCCGTCGATCCAGTGCTGGATGGTTCTCACAGGTAGCTCCTCTGCGCCTTCTTGGCCGCCACGTACGCGGTCCGCGCGGATCTGACGGTGTTCAGGTCCGACACCTCGGCGACCGGGACGTCCCACCAGGCGTCGCTCGACGGCGCGTCGACCGTCGGGTCGGCGTCGACGTGGATCACCGTCACCCGGTCGGCCGCCTTGGCCTTCGCCAGCGCGTCGCGCAACTCGGCCACCGTGGTGACCCGGAGCACGTCGGCGCCGAGGCTGGCCGCGTTGGCGGCCAGGTCGACCGGGAGGACGCCGCCGTCGAGCCGGCCCGCGTCGCCCCGGTAGCGGTAGGCGGTGCCGAACCGCTGGGCGCCCACCGACTCCGAGAGCCGGCCGATCGACGCGAAGCCGTGGTTCTGCACCAGCACCACGACGAGCTTCACGTGCTCCTGCACGGCGGTGACCAGTTCCTGCGCCATCATCAGGTACGACCCGTCGCCCACCAGCACGAACACGTCCCGGTCCGGGGCGGCCAGCCGCACCCCGAGGCCGCCGGCGATCTCGTAGCCCATGCAGGAGTAGCCGTACTCGACGTGGTAGCTCTTCGGATCCCGGGCCCGCCACAGTTTGTGCAGGTCACCGGGCATCGAACCGGCGGCGCAGACGACCACGTCGCGGGCCTCGGCGCAGTCGTTGACCGCCCCGATGATCTCCGACTGGGCGGGCAGCGGCCCGTGGCCGAGGTGGTAGGACCGCTCCACCACGGCGTCCCACTGCGCCGCCAGGCGTCCGGCCGTCTCCTGGTACGCGGCGTCCGTGCGGTACCCGGACGACGCCTCGGTCAGCGCCTCCAGGGCGGTTCGGGCGTCGGCCACCAGCGCGACACCGGAGTGCTTGGCGGCGTCGAACGCGGCGATGTTCACGTTGACGAAGCGGACCCCGGGCGCGCCGAAGAGGCTGCGGGAGGCGGTGGTGAAGTCGCTGTACCGGGTGCCGATGCCGAGCACGACGTCGGCCTCGCGGGCCAGCGCGTTGGCGGCGGTGGTGCCGGTGGCGCCGATCGCGCCGACGGACAGCGGGTGGTCGTACCGTAGCGCGCCCTTGCCGGCCTGGGTCTCGGCCACCGGGATCCCGGTCGCCTCGGCGAAGCGGCGCAGCGCCTCGGTGGCCTCCGAGTAGATCACCCCGCCGCCCGCGACGATCAGCGGTCGCCGGGCGCCGCGCAGCACCTCGACGGCGCGCGCCAGGGCGGCCGGCTCGGGCACCGGGCGGGGCACGTGCCAGACCCGCTTGGCGAACAGTTCGTCCGGCCAGTCGTACGCCTCGGCCTGGACGTCCTGCGGCAGGGCGATGGTGGCCGCCCCGGTCTCGGCCGGGTCGGTCAGCACCCGCGTGGCGCCGAGCAGGGCCGCCGGCAGCTGCTCCGGCCGCCAGACCCGGTCGAAGAAACGCGACACCGGGCGGAAGGTGTCGTTGACGCTGATGTCGCCGCCGCGCGGGTCCTCGAGTTCCTGCAGGACCGGGTTGGCGACCCTGGTGGCGAAGACGTCGCCGGGCAGCAGCAGCACCGGCAGCCGGTTCACGGTGGCCAGGGCGGCCCCGGTGACCATGTTCGTCGCGCCGGGCCCGATGGACGCCGTGCAGGCCAGGGTGGACAGGCGGTTGCGCATCCGGGCGAACCCCGCGGCGGCGTGCACCATGCCCTGCTCGTTGCGGGCCTGCCGGTACGGCAGCGCGCCGGGGGTGACGAGTTCCGCCTCCAGCAGCGCCTGCCCGAGGCCGGCCACGTTGCCGTGGCCGAAGATGCCGAAACAGCCCTCGAAGAGCCGGTGCTCGACACCGTCGCGTTCGGTGCGTTGGGCGGCCAGGAACCGCACGACGGCCTGCCCGACGGTGAGTCTCATCGTTCTCCTCCGTGCGCCGTGGGGGACTCCGGGGTGAAGGGGAGTCGAGGGTCGACCGCCTGGTCCACCCACGTGTCCCGCACCCAGGCGTGGGCCGGGTCGTCGCAGATGAGCCAGGACCGGGCGCCGGGCCCGGCCATCACGTTGAGGTAGTAGAGGTCGTAGCCGGGCGCGGCCATCGACGGGCCGTGCCAGCCGTGCGGGATCAGCACCACGTCGCCACCGCGTACCTCGCGCAGGATGTCGATCGGCCGCTCGTCGGTGCCGTACACCCGCTGAAAGGCCACCCCGCCGCGGGCCACCTCGTAGTAGTAGATCTCCTCCAGCACCGACTCGCCCGGCCGTTCCTCGTCGTGCTTGTGCGGCGGGTACGACGACCAGTTGCCGCCGGGGGTCAACACCTCGCAGGCGATGATGCGGTCGGCTTCCAGCACGTCCGGGGTGGCGAAGTTGTTCACCTGGCGGGAGCAGGAACCGGCTCCGCGCAACTCCACCCGCACCTGTGCGAGCGGCACGTGGCGGAACGGCAACCGGCGGCGGGCCCGGGCGGTGGCCAACGCGAACCGGCCGCCCGGCGTGCCGGTCAGGGTCAGCGCGCTGTCCCTGGGGACGTACGCGACGTCGGTGGGGCCGGCGAAGACGTTGTCCCGGCCGGCGAGGTCCGCGCGGTGCCCGTCCGCGGTCACCGTGGCGGACCCGGCCAGGGGCACCACCACCACCTCGTCCTCGCCGGTGTCCCAGTGGAACGTCCCGCCGGACGGCAGCTCGACGACACGCAGGCCCGAGTACCCCCAGCCGGCGCTCTCCGGCGTCACCTCGAGGGTCATGCGGCGACCTCCGTGTCGGCGCGTACCAGGCCGACCGCGGCGTCGACCGCGGCGGCCACGTCCCCGTCGGGCGGGTAGAGCAGGGCGCGGCCGACCACCAGGCCACGCACCCCCGGTACGGCGAGAGCCTGCCGCCACCGGGCGTAGGTCTGCTCCGGGTGCTCCACCGGGTCGCCGCCGAGCAGCAGGGCCGGCAGTGTCGTGGCCGCCATCACCGCCGCCATGTCCGCCACGACCGGCAGCTTCAGCCAGGTGTACGCGCTGGTGCCGCCGAGGCCGCTGGCGATCGCGACCGACCGGGCCACCGCCGCGGGACTCAGGTCGTTGACCACCCGGCCGGTGGCGTCACGCCGGGACAGGAAGGGTTCGACCATGGCGATGAGCTGGTGGGCGGCCAGTTCGGAGACAGCGTTGGCGCTGGCCTGCAGGGTGCTCACGGTGGCGTTGTCGTCGAGGTCGATGCGGGTGAGCATCTTGCCGCCGTCGAACCCCATCGCCGCCAGCCCGGCCGCGTCGTACCCGGTGAACCGGTCGTCCAGCTCGAAGACCGAGCCCTGTAGCCCGCCACGGTTCATCGAACCGATGGCCACCTTGCCGTCCAGTTCACCGAGGAGCAGCAGGTCCTCCAGGACGTCGGCGGTGCCCACCACGCCGTCGACGCCGGGACGTCGCAGCGCGGTGGCGAGCCGGCGCAGCAGGTCGTACCGGTCGGCCATGGCGGCACCGTCGCCGCGGACGCCGAGCGCGCCGCGCGCGGGGTGGTCCGCCGCGACCAGCATCAGCCGGCCGTCCGGACCGAGCAACGGTCGCCGGATGCGGGCGGCGGCGGCCTCCCGCACGGCCTCCGGTCGGGTGGCGCGTAGCCAGCGCAGCTCGGTGAAGTCCAGGTCGTCAGCCATGTCGCACTCCCAACAGCTCCTCCACCTCGGCGGTGGTCGGCATCGCGGTGGAGCACTCCAGCCGGGAGGCGACGATGGCGCCGGCCGCGTTGGCGAAGCGCAGGGTCCGCTCCAACGGCCAGCCGGCGAGCAGGCCGTGGCAGAGGGCGCCGCCGAACCCGTCACCGGCGCCCAGTCCGTTGACCACGTCGACGGGGGTGGGCGGCACCTCGACCGACTCGTGCCGGGTGCGGGCGAGCACACCCCTCGGACCCTGCTTCACCACCGCCAGCTCCACCCCGGCGTCGAGCAGCGCCCGGGCTGCCCGGTCCGGGTCCGTCTCGCCCACCGCGACGGCGCACTCCTCCTGGTTGCCCACGGCCACCGTGACGTGCGGCAGCGCCCGCCGGACCTGCTCGCCGGCGGCCTCGGCCGAGGCCCAGAACATCGGCCGGTAGTCCAGGTCGAGCACGGTCAGCGGGCGTCGGTCGCGGGCGGCCCAGGCGGCGTGGTGCGCGGCGCGGCTGGGTTCCCGCGACAGGCCGGTCACGGTGGACCAGTACACGCCGGCCGCGGCGATCGCGGCGGTGTCCAGTTCGTCGGGTTCGATGGCCAGGTCGGGGGCCTTCGGTTCCCGGTAGAAGTAGAGCGGGAAGTGGTCCGGCGGGAAGATCTCACAGAAGGTCACCGGGGTGGGCAGCCCGGGGACGCTGGTCACGTACCGGTTGTCGACGCCCAGTTCGGCCACGGCGCGCTGGACGAACTCGCCGAACGGATCCCGCCCCGTCCTGGTGATCACCGCCGTCCGCCGGCCGTGCCGGGCCGCCGCGACCGCGACGTTGGTGGCGCTGCCGCCGAGGAACTTGCCGAACGTCGATACGTTGGGCAGGCTGACGCCCACCTGGAGGGGGTAGAGGTCCACCCCCACCCGGCCCATCGAGATGACGTCGAAGCGTTCCATCGGACTCCCCAGGAGGTTCTTTCACAGGTCACGCAGGGTGCGCCGGGGTCGTGGCGGCGGTTGGGGCCGAGGGCCGCGGCGCGTGCGAGCAAGCTTCGGCCCTGACGACGAGGCAAGTCAAGAGTTTGTCTTGACATTCTTCCTAGGTAGATGACAAAGTGCGACGATTGTCAGCCCGGTCGGGAAGGTGACGGCATGCCCATCCCCCGCATCCCCATCAACCGACACAGTCCCGTCCCGCTGTACTTCCAGATCTCCCGCCGGCTGACGGAGGCCGTGGAGGCCGGCGATCTGGTCCCCGGCGAACTGCTGCCCAACGAGATCGAGCTGGCCGCGTCGCTGAACGTGTCCCGACCGACCATGCGCCGGGCCATCGAGGAACTGGTCGTCAACGGGATGCTCACCCGCAAGCGGGGGGTGGGCACCCGGGTCAACGACACTCCGGTGCGCCGGCGGGTGGCCCTGACCAGCCTGCACGAGGATCTGGCCGCGGCCGGGCGGCAGCCACAGACCCAGGTGCTGCGTTTCGATTCCGCCTGCGTCGACCGGCATGCCGCCCGGGAACTCGGCGTACCGGCCGGCGACCGGTTGCTGTACTGCGAGCGGCTCCGGCTGGCCGACGGCGTGCCGCTGGCCATCCTGCGCAACTGGCTGCCCGCGCGGTTCGACGACATCACCGCCGCCGAACTGGCCGAACAGGGCCTCTACAGGCTGCTCGGGGAGCGCAACGGCCGCCCGACGGTGGCCCGGCAGAAGATCACCGCGCGGTCGGCGAGCGCCGCCCAGGCCCGACTGCTGGACACCGGGCACAACGCCCCCCTGATCAGCATGCAGCGCACCGCGTTCGACGCCGAGGGGCGCGCGGTCGAGTACGCCGACCACCTGTACCGGGCCGACCACTACGCGATCGAGGTCACCGTCTACAACCGGTGACGGTGCGCCCCCGCCGGGTCGACGACGCGCCGCCGGCCCGGCGTGCCCGCCGCGGGACATGTTTCAGTCCTTCAGCCCGGCGTTGATGTCGGCGTTCATCACGTACTTCTGGAACAGCAGGTAGATGGCGACGAGCGGGATCATCGACAGGACCGAGGCGCCCAGCAGGACCGACCAGTTGACGTTCTCCGCGCCGACGATGGTCGCGACGCCGATCTGCAGGGTGAACTTGTTCGGATCGTTGAGCACGACCAGCGGCCAGATGTAGTCGTTCCAGCGCCACTGGAACGAGAAGATCGCCAGCGTCAACATGATGGGCCGGGACAGCGGCAGCATGATCCGGAGGAAGGTCGACAACTCACCCGAGCCGTCGATCCGGGCCGCCTCCAGCAGGTCGTCCGGCACGGTGAGGAAGAACTGCCGGAACATGAAGGTGCCGGTCGCGGTGATGACCGCCGGCACGACGACCGCCGAGAGGCTGTTGTAGAGGCCCAGGTCGCGCACGACCAGGAACAACGGCGAGAGGAGGACCTCGCCGGGCAGCATGGTGGTGGCCAGGATGCAGAGTGTGAACGCCTTCAGCCACCAGCTGCGGTACTTCGCCAGGGCGTACCCGCAGGCGGCACTGGCCACGATGGTGAGGGCGGTGGCCGAGAGCGCGACGACCAGGGTGTTGAGGAAGTACCGGGCGACGTCGAAGCGGGTCCAGGCCTCGGTGAAGCCCTTGATCGTCGGCTGCTCCGGCAGGAATGTCAGCGGGTAGGAGAACAGCTCGCCGGCGGGCTTGAACGAGCTGAGCAGGAACCACAGCACGGGGAAGCCGTACACGACGACCAGGAGCCACATGACGGCGGTCGCCCAGACCTTCTTCGACAGCTCGCCGGGCGCGTCGGGCCGCTTGCGGCGGCGCAGGACCGGCGGGCGCGGCGTGCTGGTGGTGAGAGCCATGTCAGGACTCCTTCCGACGGTTCATGCCGAGCTGCACGACCGCGACGACCATGAGGATCAGCATGAGCACGAACGAGGCCGCGCTGGCGTAGCCGATCTGGGCCCGCTCGAAGCCCTTCGTGTAGATGTACTGGACGAGCAGGTTGTTCGCGGTGCCCGGGCCGCCGGCGTTGACCGCCTGGATCAGCGCGTACTCCTTCATCGAGTGCAGGATGCTCAGCAGCACCACGATGAAGGTCGTCGGCGCGATCGCGGGCAGCGTGATGTTGCGGAACTTGTCCCACGACCCGGCGCCGTCCAGCGACGCCGCCTCGTAGTACGCGGTCGGCACGTTCTTCAGTGCCGCGACGAACAGCAGCATGTTGAACGCGGTGCCGCCCCAGGCCGCGGCGATGATGACGACGAAGAGCGAGAGGTTCGCGTCGGACTGCCACGGCACCTCCTTGCCGCCCAGCGAGATGATGAGGTAGTTGACCAGGCCGAAGTTCTCGCCGAACATCCAGCGCCAGATCACACCGGCGATGATCGGCGAGATCAGCCAGGGCAGGAAGAAGATCACCCGCGCCAGCGACTTGCCCTTGGTGTACGGGGTGACGAGCAGGACGGCGGTGCCCAGCGAGAGAAGGACCGTCAGCGGCACCGCGCCCGCGGTGAAGATCAGCGTACGGATCAGCGCGGCGTAGAACGACTCGTCCTGCAGCAGCCGCTGGTAGTTGTCCAGCCCGACGTAGGGCGCCGTGCCGACGCCGGTGTAGCTGGTGAACGAGTACACCAGCCCGGTGATGGCCGGCCAGACGAAGAACGTGACGAACAGCAGGAGGTTGATCGAGATGAGCACCAGCGGTGCCCCGACGTACCTGTTGCGGCGGCGCGGGCGCCAACCCCGCTGGCGCGGCCGCACCGGCTCCGGCCCTCGCCGCACGTCGATGCCCGGCGCCTCGGCCGGCGGGTGGATGCTGTCCACCATGGTGCTCTCCTTTGACTGAGCGCTCGCGCGAAGTCCGACCAACTGAGCCGACGTGCCGGTGACCGCCGGCATCGGACGATGCCGGCGGACCCCGCGGTGAGGCTTCAGTTCAGTTGCTCGTTGAGGCCGTTCACGATGTTGTCGACGGTCTTCTGGACGTCCTGCTCGCCGTTGATGAACTTGGCCATCTCGTCCTTGGTCGGGTCCTTCTGGATCGCCTTGCCGTCGAGGATGAGCGTGGTCTGCGCGGCCTGGCCCGAGGAGGAGATCGGGTCGGCGAGCTCGATCTCCTTGGTGTAGAGCGCGAACGCGTCCAGCGCGGCCTGCTTCTTGAACGGGTAGGTCACGGTGAGGCCGGACTCGACGGGCAGGTACCCGTTGGCGGCGGCCAGCTTGGTGTAGTTGTCCCGCTGGAAGATGAAGTCCACCCACTTCTTGGCCGGCGCGGCGGCGTCGCCGTTGTTGAACGCGATCACCTTGCCACCGAGGTTGATGTCGGTGGCGTGCACCGGCTGGGCCGGGGTCGGCGCGCTGGCCCACTCGAAGTTGGTGATGCTCTCGGCGAAGTCGGCGACCTGCCACACGCCGGAGTAGTAGGCGACGACCTGGCCGCTCTTGAACAGGGCGTTCGGGTCGGCGCCGGAGGTCCAGACGGACTTCGGCATGACCTTGTCGTCGTTGAGCGCCTTGAAGTCGTTCAGCGCCTGCACCGTCGCGGCGTCCGGGGCGGCGTACTTGCCGTCCGGGCCGAGCTGGAAGCCCTTGCCGCCGTGGGTGTAGATGAACGCCCGGATGCGCGCCGGGGAGTTGTCGTAGACCAGGTCGTACTTGGCGCCGGTCGCGGTACGCACCTTCGTCGCCGCCGCGAGGAACTCGTCCCAGGTCCAGGCCTTCGCCGGATCGGTCGGGTAGCTGACCTTGGCCTTGTCGAACAGGCTCTTGTTGATGAACAGGCCGGCCGCGGTGAGGTCCGACGGGATGGCGAGCACCTTCCCGTCCTGCTCGGTGACCAGATCCTTGCGGATCTTGTTGGTGTCGTTGTTCGCGGTGGCGCTCAGGTCCTGGAGCTGGTTGATCCAGATGGGGTCCAGCTGGGGCACACTGGCGACGTCGGGCAGGGAGTTGGCCTGCGCGGACTGGCGCAGCTTGTCCTGGTAGCCGTCGTAGGGGACGTTGACGATCTCGACCTTGACGCCCTCCTTGGCCTCGAACTCCTTGGCGAGTTCGTTGTAGCCCTGCAACTGGGCGGAGGTCGACAGCCAGAAGGTGATCTTCTTGGCGCCCGAACCGCCGCCGCTGCCCGACTCCGTGCCGCAGGCGGTGAGGGCGACGGTCATGGCGACGCCCAGCGACAGCCACCGCCAGCGCCGCAACCCTCTCCCGGCCGTTATCGAAATATTCATCTTCGTCTCCCTGATGATCAGCGCCCTGGTGGCGAGGGACGTTAACGGGCAAGCGCTTACCCGTCAATGGCAGGACATACAGCTCTCAGCAGTTGCTCTATTGTCCTGACATACATACGTCACATCGGCGTAACAACGTGGCGTCGACCCGGGACGTCGGGCCGGTTTCAGGGCACCATGTCGACCGTGAGGAGCATCCGGACGCGGGCCGGAACCCGCCCCGTCACGTACAGCCGCTCCCCCGCCGCGGCATCCGTACCCCCGAGGAACCGGTACTCCTCGCCGGGCTCGTACACCGGCGCGGAGCTGGCCGCCGGCAGCGGGTTGCCCTGCCCGTCCGACGCCTCGACCAACTCGACCCTGATCACGTCGTCGCCGCACCGGTAGCTCACGGCGACCGGTGCCGCGGCGGCGCCGGCGGTCGCGTCGAGCTGCCAACCGCGCTCACCGAGCCGGCGGGCTCCGCTCAGCGTGCCCCCCGGCCGGAACGCCAGTTCCAGCGCCCAGTCCACCACGGCGCCGGTCAGGTCGAACGTCAACTCGACCCCGGTCGCCGTGAGCCGGGCGCCGACCGTGGTGTGCAGGGTGACGTCGTCCCGGACCCGCCGGTCGAAGTCCATCGCCGCGCTGAACCGGCCCTCGTCGCCGAGCCGGTAGTCCCCGCGCGGGTCCCGGTCCCGCTGCGCCAGCGGCTGGTAGTAGGCCGCGGTCACGGTCTCCGCCAGGGTCACGGTCGTCTCCCCGGTCGGGCCCCGCTCGACCCGCAGACCATCGGCGCGGAACGGCCCCTTGCCGAAGAACGTACGCGACAGCCGCACGCTGTCCAGCACGGCCGCCCCGGCGAACAGACGCAGGAAGGTCGGGGAGTTCGCCAGCCCGGAGCGGATCCGCCCCTGTTGGGCATAGTCCGAGCCGCCGAAGAGAACGGTGGTGCTGGCCGAGGCGTGCTCCACCAGCAGCCCGGCGGCCCCGAAGACACGCTGGCGTGGTCGCCGCGGGTTGACCGGCGCGGGCAGCACCCGGGCGATGTCGGGATCCAGCACCAACCGCGCGGCGGCGTCCGCCGGGGCGGTGATCCCCTGTTCCAGCGCGAGCCCCGCCGCCCAGGCCAGGTCACCACGCCCCCGCAACAGCGCGACCCGGCGCAGCGCAAGCAGGTAGACGGCCAGCGGGATCGGCTGGTTCTGGTCCTGCCGCCGGGACATCACCGTCTCCACCGAGCCGTCCGGCAGGAGCAGGTCGACGGTGGCGTCCAGGTTCCGTTCCACGACGTCGACGAGGTCCGGGCGGTCGAAGACCTCGGCGATGACGAGCAGGGACGGGTTGGACACGTGCGCCGCGTAGTTGGCGCTGCGCTCGGAGTAGAGGCCGTCGTCGTCCACGTCGACCCCCTCGGCCAGCCACTGCCGCACCCGTGCGGCCAACTCCGGTGCCGGCGACACCAAGAACAGCCGGGCGAGGGCGGCGGAGATCTCCCAACGATGGTTCGGCGTGTGGACGCCACCGCCGGTCAACGCCGGGACCGTGGCCGCCAACAGGCGTTCCAGGGCCTCCGTGAGGGCCCGGTGGTCGGCCGTCGGGGTGCCCGCGCGCCGCAACAACAGCAGCGCGTCGGCCAGGTCGTTGACGCTGAAGGCGGAGTCGGGCGGCGAGTCGACGTTGTCCCCACCGGTGAACAGGCCGCTCGGGCCCTGCAACTCGGCCAGCCGGACCGCGAGCCGCCGGGCGGGACCGAGCAGGTCGACCCCACCCCACGTCCCGGTCGGGTCGTTCACCGGGTGCGTCGCCGCCACCAGCGCCTTGATCCGCTCGGCGAGCTGCCGGTGCTGGAGGTCCCGCCACCCGTTCCCCTCGGCCTCGGCGAGGATCGAGCGGACCTGCCCGGCCAGGGCGGCACGCACCCGGGCGACGAACGTGAGGTCGGTCGGTGCCGTCACCGGGGCCGTCCCGGGCCAGGCCGGCAGGTCGTCCGGGTCATTCGCAAGCCCTCTCAAACGATCTTCCTCAGGTGGTGTGTGCGGGGAACGCTACCGAGGTGGGCTTCGTCGATGTCAGGCGACCGTCACCGCGGTCCACGACACCGGGGGCAGCTCCATGGTGAGCACTCCGTCGGCGAGCGCCGCGGTGTCGTTCGTCCGTAGCCGCACCCGCTCGGTGTCGCGCACGTCGTTGACGGCGTAGACGTCCTCGTCCCAGACGCCTCGGGCCGTGACCGTGCCGGACACCGCGAACGCGCTCAGGTCGATCGTCACCGAGGTCGCCTCGGTGGTGTGCCGGTTCTGTAGGAACACCGACACCGAGCAACCGTCGACGGTCGCCGCCGCCGCCACGACGGGCACCGCACCGTACGCCGCCGTGGTCGTCGCGTCGGCGTCGAGGGCGACCTTCAGCGCGGTCCCCCGGGCGGCCCGCGCGGTCACCGAGAACGGGAAGAACGTCGTCTGCCGCCAGGCCGGCCCGCCGGGCTCGGTCATGATCGGCGCGATGACGTTGACGAGCTGCGCGAGGCTGGCCGACGCGACCCGGTCGGCGTGGTTGAGCAGCGAGATGAGCAGGCCGCCGAGGGTCACCGCGTCCGCGACCGAGTACACGTCCTCCAGCAGGCGCGGCGCGACCGGCCAGTCGTCGATCGTGAAGGTACGGGACTGCTCCAGCCACCGGGTGAGGTACCAGACGTTCCACTCGTCGAACGAGATGTCGATGCGCTTGTCCGAGCGCTTGAGCGCCCGCACGTGGTCGACGGTCGCGACCACCGCCTCGATGAAGGCGTCCATGTCGACACCCGACGCGAGGAAACTCGCGAGATCACCGTCGCGCTCCTCGTAGTAGGCGTGGCACGAGATGTAGTCGACGTCCTCGTACGTGTGCTCCAGGACGACGCGCTCCCACTCGCCGAACGTCGGCATGCTCCGCGACGACGAACCGCACACCACCAGTTCCAGGTTCCGGTCCACCTGGCGCATCGCCTTCGCCGTCATCGCCGCGAGCTTGCCGTAGTCCTCGGCGTTGCGGTGCCCGAGCTGCCAGGGTCCGTCCATCTCGTTGCCCAGGCACCACATGGTGATCCCGAACGGCTCCTGCCTGCCGTTGGCGGCGCGCTGCGCGGCGCGCGCGGTCCCCGACGGGACGTTCGCGTACTCGACGAGGTCGAGGGCCTCCTTCGGCCCGCGGGTACCCAGGTTCACCGCCAGCATGAGCTCGCCGCCCACCTGGTCGAGCCAGTTCTGGAACTCGTGCAGACCGACCTCGTTCGTCTCGGTGGAGTGCCACGCCAGGTCGAGCCGGCGGGGACGCTCGGCGACCGGCCCCACACCGTCCTCCCAGTGGTAGCCGGAGACGAAGTTGCCGCCCGGATACCGGACCGTCGTCACACCGAGCTCCTTGACCAACTCGATGACGTCCCGCCGGAAACCGTCAGGGCCGGCGCTCGGGTGCCCGGGCTCGTGGATGCCGTCGTACACGTGGCGACCGAGGTGTTCGACGAACCCGCCGAACAGACGCCGACGGACCGGTCCGATCGTGAAGGCCGGGTTGAGGGTGAGGTGCGCGCGGGCCATGGTGGTCTCCTCGGGGGGAAGGGTCTTCGTCAGATGGTTCCCGCGCGGCGTCCGCCGCCCGGGACCCGTCCACCGGCGGTCGGGATCGACCCGTTCGCGCGCCTCCGGCACCAGGCAGCCGTCGTTGAGGACGAAGGCGCCGTCCGGGAGGGGAGACGGGGTTGTCGCCCTTCGAAGAGGCCGCCGGACCCCTGGCGCCCGTCCAGGTGCTCCAGCAGCGTTTCCGCCGTGGGCCGCGCGTCGGCCCGGGTGCCACGCACCAGGCGCGAGAAGCACTCGTGGTCCACCCGTCGGTCCCCCCGGCCGGATACTGGTCGGAGCCCATGATGTCGGGCCGGGCGATCAGGGACAACACGACCAGCGGGATGATCGAGATCACAACCGGCTGCCGGTCGGCGTCAGCGAGACTGATGGTCCGCCGCACGAAGGGTTCGGTCTACCGTGTCAGAGGACCTCACCGAGGTCGCCACCGCGCCCCCCGGCCCCGGGGCGCGACGTGACCCCGCCGTCCCCGCCAGCCTCCCGCTCGTCGGCGTCGACGTCGGCGGCACCAAGACGCACGTGGCCGTCGTCGGCCCCGACCGCGAGCGGCGGGACGTCGTCGTCCCCTCCGCCGACTGGCGCCGGGGGCCGATGTTCTCCGACGTCGCGAACTTCGACCGTCTCGCCGCCCTCGTGCGGGACGTGTCCCCGGGGCGCCACCACACCCGGATCGTCGTCGGTCTGCACGGACTGGACACGGCCGAGCAGCGCGTCATCGCCGCCACCGAGCTGACCACCCGCCTGCCGGGCACGGTTCGCGTCGTCAACGACGCGGAGCTGCTGGGGCCGGCCGCCGGGCTGGAACACTGCCTACAGCTCATCGTCGGCACCGGCGCGATCGCCATGGGGACCGACGACCGGGGAACGGACATCACCGCCGACGGGTACGGCGCCCTGCTCGCCGACCACGGAAGCGCCCCCGCCCTGGTCCGGGAAACCGTACGGCGAGGGCTGCGGGTGGCCGACGAGGACGGCCCCGACGCCGCCACCGCCGACCCGGCGATGGCGCTGCTCTGCGCGGCGTACGACGCGCCGACGCCGGCGGACCTGGCGCTGGCGGTGTCCGGGGAGGACGCCTACTCCTGGGGGCGGCACGCGTCGCTGGTGTTCGACGCGCTGCGCCGGGGTTCACCGGTGGCGCTCGCGGTCGTCGAGGAGGCGGCCGACGTCCTGGCCCGCAACCTGGCAGCCGTGCGGCGTCGCGGCGCGCGGGGGTCGGTCGTCGTCGGCGCCGGCGGGGTGCTCACCGCACAGCCCCTGCTGCAGACCCGGGTACGGGAACGCCTGCGCGTACACGCACCGGACCTGACCCTGCGCGTGCTCACCGCTCCTCCGGTCGACGGCGCTCTCGTCCTCGCCGCCGCACTGTGACCCGGCCCTGTCTCTTATACACATCTGGCGCTGCCGACGACTTAATAGGGGTAAAT
>NZ_SMKD01000116.1 GCF_004348595.1 Micromonospora sp. KC723 | reverse complement strand
CACCCGAAGATCAGGGCGACGGCGGCGAGCAGCGCCACCACCGCGCAGACGTAGCCGGCCACGACGCGGCGCCGGTCCGGGCGGACGTGGTCCGGGTCCGGCAGCGCGTCACGCTGGTGCTGGCGGGCGAGCCGGACCAGGGCGACGGCGAACGCGCTGGACACGCGGCCCGGGTCGATCTCGTCGGCGGTCAGCGTCACCTGGACGACGAGCTGTTCCGGCGTCATGCCCCGGTCGAGCCGGTCGCGGACGTGGTCGACCATCCGGTCGAGCAGGTCGTTCCCGAGCGCGAGTTGCTGGTCGAGGTGGGCGATGTACTTGGGGTCGGTCATCGGGTGCACCTCCCCGGGGTGGGCGCGGCAGCCACCCCCGCGGCTGCCGCGCCCGGCTTGGCCCCGACCGGACCGGAGACGATGTGGGGATGCCCGGATGGGCGCGGCCCGGTCGGGGAGTCGGTGTGGCCGGTGAGGGCCGGATCGGTGCGCGGGCCGCCCGGCACGAGCGGCCGGGCGAGACGCGCGAGCAGGTCGTCGGTGCACGCGAGGCACGGGCAGAACGGCGGGTGCTCGTCGACGGCGACGGCCGTCGCGGCGGCGGCCGGGAACACCGGGGGCGTCACCGGTCCACCGCCGGACCCACGTCGATCTGGTCGCCGAACGGCATCGGGAGGATGCCGCGTGCGAACAGCAGCCGCGCGACCTCACCCACCGACACCACGTCGTTGGCGCGCAGCCAGACCGAGCCGCGCAAGCACCGGACGCCAGCGATCTGCTTGTACCGCTGCACCTCCAGCTGCCCGTCGTACAGGCTGACCCGCAGGTTGGGCAGGTCCCACACGTGCTCGACGGGCCCGTAGCCCTGGCCGGTGACGTCGGGGCCGCTCGCGTACGTGGCGTGCTCGGCGCCGACCTTGCGGGCGTAGCGGATCAGGTCGCGGATCTGGCCGACCTGGACCGGGTTGGCGAGCAGCGAAGTGGTGGCCACGGCGATCACTCCCCGGCCTGCGCGGCGGTGGCCGGCCCAGTGACGCAGCCCGTGCCCGCCTCGCGCGCCGCGATGTGCGCGGCTCCGGCGTCGGCGTCGGCGGCAGTGAACGGGCAGTACGGGCACGTCCATGCCTTGGCCGGCAATCCCCGGAAGATGACCGAGACGCCCTCACCGCGTTCCGGCTGACGCAGCTTCAACTGCACCTGCCGCTGCTCGCTGCCGGACCAGGTCAGCTCCACACCGAGCAGCTCCGAAACCCGCGACACCTCGCCTTCCGGCAGCACCGCGTTGACGTCGATGCCGTACCACGACCGGAACCGCAGCTCGTGCTGCTCGATCAGGTCGGCCAGCTCCCGCAGCCCGGCGACCAGCTGCACGCGGTGCGCACCCTCGACGGCGGCGGCAACCTCACCCTCGGTCGCCAGCCGGACCAGCACGTCGGCGTACAAACGGTCACCGAACGGCTCGCCCGCACCGACCGGGTTGACCATCACCGCGACCGTCGGGTGACCGTCACCGTCCCGGTACGGCAGGACGTAAGCGACCTCGGCCACAATGCTGCGGCTGATGATGTGCTGCCCGCGCTCCAGCTGGCCAGCGGGGACCCGGGTGACCTCGGGTCGGGTACTCTCCTGGGACATCGACCGTGTCCTTTCGTGGTTGGTCGGTGATCGCGCGGGCCGCCTGGACAGAGGCGGTCCGCGTCTTGCTTCGGTGGCCCGTGCCGGCGACGTCGACGAAGCCGGCACGGGCTCCAGCCAGACGGCCGGAGACTCAGGGCCGCAGCTCGTCCATGGCCTGCCAGAGGCGGGCCCGGTCGTGCTGCGAGGTCGTCGGCGATCTGTTCGTAGGTCAGCCGGCGGGCGGGCATGGGTTGATCTCCGTGGGTTGGGCCCACGGATCACACCATGTGCGGTATCGGACCTCAACACGATGCTTGACCTAGAAATCTAGGCTTTCTAGGGTACGGAGAGTGAGCGTTAGATGATCTTTTAGTCATAAGAGGTGATCCTGTGACACCCGCGCACCGGCACGCCAACCCGCCACCCATCGTCGACGGCGACGTATACCCCGCACCACCACGCCCGCCAGCACCCCGCATCAACCGCGCCCAGGTCTGGGAGATCGGGGCCGTCGCCGTCCTGGTCCTCGCGCTCATGGTCTACGGGATCGTGGCCCGGTGAGCGACAGACGGCCGCCCGGTCGGCCGACACCGCGAGCCGGCACCCGGCCAGCCGCTCCGCCACCGCTTCGGACCATCCGCCCCGGCGACACACTCCGCCTCACCCGCGCGGCCTCGCCCCAGTTCGCCCTCGCGGAGATGACCGTCCGGGTGATCGGGGTCCTCGAACGGCACACGTACGACGGCTGGCTGTGGATCGACGCCTACCAGCTCGGCGACACCGGCGACGCCGTTCAGCGCCGCGAGCTGTACCTGATGCCCGCTGGTGTTCAGTGGGTCGACCCGCCGCGGCTGACCGCGCGTCGGCGTCCGATCCGCCGTACGGTCCTGACTGTCGGCCCGTGAGCCGCGCGGGCCGCCACGTGTTGACCACAGAGAGTACGGTGCCCGCCATGACCAACAGCGCGCCTGCCACGTCGCCCCGCCGCGGTCGTCTGCTCTTCATCGCGATCATGTTGGTCGCGATGGTCGCGGCGGCCATCGTCGGTTGGAACATCGGCCTGCCGAACGACCCGGCCGGTCCCCGGCCGGCGAGCGTGTCCAGCTCCGCGCCTGCGCAGCCGAAGAGCGACCCGTACGAGACGTACCTGAAGCTGGCCCCATCTGATGCGCCGAAGATCAGCCGGGAAGACGCACAGACTCGGGCCCTGCTCGGTTGTGGCCAGTCGTGGGCGCCCGGCACGGTGGACGCGGCGCTGGCCGAGGCGTACGCGGACCTGTGCAAGCAACGCTGACGGGAGACGACAGCGCCCCCGCCGCCGTGAGGCAGCGGGGGCGTCCTCCGGCTGGCGGCCTGTCGGTCCGCGTACGGGTCGCCGTCAGGCTACTACGCGGGCCGGTTCGGTACCGCGTACACGATGCCCAGCCCGGCGAGAACGGCGCCGGCCACGATGGTCCATTCCAGCCGGGTGACGTGGTCGTCGGCGAGGGCGGTGCCCAGCGCGGTCAGGCCAGCGGTCAGTCCGCCGACAACGGCCTTGGCGTACGGCTTCCACTGCATGAGGTCCTCCTAGTTGACGAGCTGGGGCAGGACGGCGGTGCCGAGCGCCGCCAGGGACAGCAGCACCGCGGCGGCGGGTAGCGGCCACTGCCGGGACTCCAGTGACCGCAGCCGGGTTTCGTGGTCGCGCAGGTCTTCGCCGTGGCCGGCGCCCTGGTTGACGAGCTTGTTGACGGTGTCGCGGAGTAACACCACCTGGTCGTAGATGTCCCGGGGTGTGATCTGTACCGGGCCGAGCGGGTCGGTCATGACGTGAGCCGCCTGGCCAGCTCTTCGGCGACCTGCTCGGTGAGGGCCTCGGGGATCGCGGCGGCGATCCGCTCCGGGGTGAGTCCGGCGAGGACACCGGAGACGATGGCCTGCTCGTCGGTGTCACCGTCATTGGCCCGCGCCCGCGTCACCAGCTCGTTGAGCACGCTGAGGGTGGACATGCCCTTCGGGATGCCGCCGCCCACGTACTGCCACGGCAGGGCCCGCATCAGGCCGGCCACGGCCGGGTCTTTCAGGATGGCGGCGAACTGCTTGGCGTCCATGTCGTCCTCTCCGATCTGCCAGTCGCGGGTGTCGTCCGCGCGGGCGGTGTGCACGGTGCTCACGTGGATGTGGGTGTCGTGGGGGTCCGACCCGTCGTAGTCGTCCCACTCCCAGCCGTAGTTCGGGCCGGTGATCCGCCCGTTCGAGATGATGTAGCCGATGCGCGGGTCACGGCTGCGGCGCAGCTGCTCGGCCACCTCGTGTGCGTCCAGGCCGAGTTTCGGGGCGTGCGGGAAGTCCCTCGCACACACGACCGCGGTCTTGCCGAGCGCGGTGTAGTAGTGCGGGTAGTGGTCGCTGCTGCTGCTGTGCGCCGAGTCGGCGATCGACCCCCACGACACCGCCGGAGTGGCCGGCGGCACCGCACGCGGGAACGCGGCACGCAGCTGCTCGTTGAGCCGGTCCAGCGAGCGCACAACCCGCCACGACTGACCCTTGCGCCAAGCGGCCATCACACCGCCTCCTGGATTGTGACTTTCAGCCGCGTGTTGCCCACGCGGATCGCCTGGCTCGCGGCGAGGGTGCCGAGCAGCTTGATCGTGTGCGTGCCGGCGGCGCTGAGGGTGCCGTCCCACATCTGCGAAACGGTGTGTCGGTCGCTCGCGGCCGGGTCCGAGTTGATCGCCTGCCCGGCCTGGACCGTGCCGTCTACATCGCAGTAGCCGAGCATCAGCGCGGTGTTGGTGCCCTGCTGGTCGGCGTCGAAGACGGCCTCGCAGAACCACCGCGCGGCCGTCTCCGTCGTGAACGTGACCGACGCCCCCGGGACCTCCCCCTGGGTGACCGCACCGGTCAGTTCAGACGTCGATGACGCGGTGTAGTAAGCGGTTCGGAGCCGTCGCAGCAGCGCCGCAGTGATCCGCTGCCCGGATGCAATCGCCATCAGATCCTCCTCATAGCGCCGACACCGCCGGCTGCCATACGTCGACCGCGGTACCGGCCGGCCACGACCTCTGGATGCCGTTGACGCCGCGGGCTGAAATGGTGGCGGTCTGTGGGCTGCTCGTGCCGCTGATCGCCGAGAGCGTGACCCGCTCACCGCCCACCCTGATGTCGAGCGGGAAGTCCGTCGGGTCCGTCGTCCACGGGCCGTTCTCGGTGGTCGACGCCAGCGACAGCGACGTACCCGAGCTGGTCAGGTCCGCGCCGAGCGTGGATCCGTCGGCAGCTACCCGCTGCTCGCCGTCCACGACGGCCACGCCCCACGGTGACGACGGCGCCGCATTCCAGACAATCGACCAGTCGTAGCCGTCGATCGTCTCCGTGTAGCCCTGCACCATCACCCGGGCCGGCCCGGGAGGCAGCCACGCCGGCAGACCATCGATCGACGCCACGTCGCCGGTGTCGGAGAGCACCACCTGCCGCGTAAGGGCCTGGTCGGCGGCGAGCGTCTTCGCGGCGAGGTTGAGGCGGATACGCGGGTAGCGGGCCTCATCGACTGTGCCCAGGTGCAGCAGCCACGACGCGAGGTCGGGCAGCTGGTCGTCGGTGGCGACGTTGAGCGTCTCGGAGGTGGTGTACCGGCCGACACCGGCCGGCGGGTCCAGGACCGACAGTGGGCCGTCGAGTTGCACCGCCACCGACGACGCCCCGTCAGGGCGCGACACGGTGATGTCGTTGCGGGTCGCGTCGTCGTCGTCTGTCGGCTCGAACGGGGCTGAGATGTGCGTGTAGTCCAGCGGGATCGGTGTCTGGTTGTACAGGCTCGTCCGGGTGCGGTAGTGCAGACCACGATGCCCCCGCGCGTCGAGCAGGATCCCACCGTCGGCGGCGGCCGCGTCGCGCAGCGCGTCGAGCAGCGGCACGATCGGCTGCGGCCCGCACGCCGCGGTGTCGTCAGGCGCACCCCAGAACGTGATCGGGATCCCCGCCTCGCCGCACACGCGGACGATGCGCTCCCCGGCCTTCTCGCCCGCGTATGCGGTGGAGATGGCCGCGAAGTCGGCGCTGAGGAAGATCCGCTCGTTGTCGACGGCCAGGTGCGACAGCAGAGCATCCTGCAGGTCGCTGTTGCCTACCACCTCAACCCTGGTGGGGTGGCCGAGCGTGCCCGTGTACGTCCACGAAAAGGTCGAGAACGCGGGATCGCCGGCGTTGGCCACCCACGGCTGCCACGTGATCGTGTCGCCGGAACGCGACCACTCGACGTACATCATCAGCCAGTCGTCCGGAGGATTATCCGCGTTGTTGAAGTTGTGGTCCGAAACGGCGTCCCCGCCCTGGTCGTAGCCGACCCACCGGTACCCGCCGCCGGACATCTGGAAGTCCCACCGGGCCACCGTGCCGCCCGACCAGTGCACCCGCAGATAGGTTTGGTCTCCACCGGCCGGCATCTGTGCCAGCTTGATGAACACCAGCAGTGAGTACGTCGACGACCCGGGTCGTGGTGTCACGGTCGTCGTGATGGACGACGTCGCGGTCAGCTTCGCCACCGACCGGCTTCCCGGCAGCCGCCCCGATTCCTCGCCGTAGGTCACCTGAGAGGACGTGGCTGTGGTCGGCCTTGCCGTCGCCGGTGTCGGCCGGGTGGCGTCCGTCCCTTCCTCAAGCGGCAGATAGCCGGCAGGGTCGATAGACGACAGGGTGCGGCGCAGCGGAGACGTCACCGCGGTGCTCTGACTGAGCCGCCGGGTGATCCCGGCCGCGTCGACCGGCACCCACTGGTCCGTGCCCGCCAGGTTCCACCGCGACGGCCAGGACGACACCTCACCGTAGAAGCGGGCGCCCCGGTCGATGACCACGGCGCTGCTGTTGAGACTCCACGGGCGGCCCTGCGCATCGGTCAGCGACGTCTGCCCAGGCTGCATCAGCGTGAAGTCCGGCGACGCCACGAGGGTGCCGCCGATGCGCAGCTCGAAGCCGTACAGCTCACCGGCGGCCGGCGCCGCGGCGAGGCCGCCGAACGACCCGAGCTCAATGCCCGCAGTGGGGGCCTCCGCCACCGACGTCGCCCCAGCGGGACTCGAGTCCGCGCCCAGCTGCACCCACGGACCAGCCAACGATGCCGCGGTGTAGAACCGCACCACCCCCGTGGCCAGGGTCAGCGTCGCCCGCACCGCCAGCGCCCCGCCTGCCACCGATGGCACCGGCACCAACGCCCGGCGGCTGATCCGGCCCGCGGCACTGCCATCCGGTGACCACGTCAGCCCCAGACGGCCGGCGGCGTCCACATCGATGTACCAGGCGCGCTCGGTGCCGACCGCCCAGTACCGGCCGACCAGCTCGAAGAAATCGCCGGTCGCCCAACGGACCAGCCGCACCCACATCCGTATGTCCAGGTCGCCCGAGGTGTTGAGGCTCGCGTGGGCCGGGGTGGTCACCGCCGATGGGTTCTTCGCCGGACCCGACAACGCGACCGCCCCGGCGGCGCCGAGGTCACCGACCCGCACCCGGATCGGCGTGTTCCGCCCCAGCAGCCCGTAGTAGGGGCTGGCCGGGTTACGCGGCGAGTACCGGCCGCCAGCGTTGTTGAGGACCAGACTGCACTGGGTCAGGTCCGGCTCCCGGCCCTCGTTCGGCCGGCCGCGGGTGATGGTGATCCCGCCGCCCGAGTCGGCCACGGAATGTCGGACGTCGCCGGCGTCGAGCACGTTCACCCAGCCGAGAGTGTCGCCCAGGTACAGGTCCACCTCGGCCGCGACCTGAGTGTCGGGAAACGCCACGTCAGCTCCTCAACACGGCGACCGGGTCACCGCCGCGGTGCTTGATCGCGGCGCGCAGGATCTCCAGGAGCAGGTCATCGACGGACCGGCCGCTGGACTGTAGGACCAGCACTGAGCCGCCGCCGCCGGACGCGGACGGCGACTTGATCTGCTCGCCGGCCTGGAGCACGGCGAGGACGTTCTCACCGGGCCGGCCGGGCACCGTGCCGCCGCTGTGGAACGTGGGCAGCCGCGGCGCGGAGATGCTGTTCCCGCCGACGCCGGGCACCCAGCCCGGTACCGTCCACGACAGCCGGCCCACCGTCGCGTTCCACGCCCGGGACACGGAGTTGAAAGCCGACCGGAACGGCGACGAGATCAGCCCACCGATCTTCCCGAACGCCCGACCGATCTTGCCCGGCAGGCTGATGTACCAGTTGAACGCCGTCGTCGTGATCTTCTTGATCCAGTCCCACGCGGCCTTCACCGGCTCGCCGATCTTGCCCCAGATCGCCCCCCACAGATCTTGGAACCAGGTCGTCTGGGTCGCGATCCAGATGATCGCCCCGACCAGCGCACCGATAGCCACGATCACGATGCCGATCGGGTTCGCCGACATCGCGACGTTCCACGCCCACTGCGCGGCCGTCGCGATACCGGTAGCGGCGGCGCCAGCCAGCTGCGCGGCCTTACTCGCGGTGGTGGCGGCCGCGGACTTGATCGACGCCAGCGACACCGCGTTGTTGGCCATCGCGAGCAGGTTGAGCGTGCCGACCAGGCCGAGGGCGGCCGTGGACAGCAGCTCGATCTCCGTCCCAACCCGGGACAGCGTCGACGGGTCCGCCGCCTTCTGCGCATCGTTCAGGTTCAGCTGCGCATCCTTCGCGTCGCGATTCGCCTGAGCCATGTCCCGGCCGGCTTGCGCGGCGTCCTCGTTGGCCTGCGCCAGATCGGCCTGCGCCTGGCCGCTGTCGACCCCGGCCTGCTTCAGGTCCAGCTGCGCTTGCGCCAGGTCCTGCGCCGCCTGCCGGGCCTCGATGCTGCCCTTGCCGTGCTCCTTGACCGCGGCGTTGTAGTCCTTCTGCGCCTGCGCGGCGTCGATCGCCGCCTGCTTCTGGTCGAGCACAGCTTGTTCCGCGTCGACGCCGGCCTGCTTCGCGTCGAGCTGCGCCTGGTTGAGATCCAGCTGCGCCTGCTTCAGGTCGCCGAGGGCCTGCTCCGCGTCGAGGCCGGCCTGCTCGACGTCGGCCAGGGCCCGGGCCTGCGCCTGCGCCCGGTCCGCGCCCCGGCTCTGGAGCGCGGCCAGCGCCGACACGGTGCCGCCGGCGTCGCCGACCGCCGCGGACATACCGGCGGCCGTCGCACCGATCCGGGCCATGCGGCCGCTGTAGACGTCCGCCGAGCGGCCGGCGTCGGTGGTCTGCTGGCTGGCCCGGGCCGCCGCGTCCCCGACGCTCTCCGTGGCTGCGCTCGCCTGCGCGGCGGCCTTGTTCAGCTTCGTCGCGTCGCCGGCGAACGTCAGCGTTACCGCGTTCCCCGCCACCTCAGTCCACCTCCAGCCCAGCCGCCCGGATCACGGTCAGCAGCCCGTCCTCCAGCGCCTTCTGCACGTCGCCGTGGCGCTCGTGGAACGCCGGGTACACGTACCGGCCGCCCTTCTCGAACGTCCGGTACGCAGGCCGGCCCTTCACCCGGCCCTCACCGCCGTAGTCCAGCCACGGCACGTACGGCGCCCGCGACGACCCGGCCGACACCCGCGTCGCCGTCCGCGTCGACCGGGCCTTGACCGCGGCCTGCGCCCGGCCCGACCGGCGCGGCATCTTCCGCCGGGCCGTGTCGACGACGATGTTCGCGGCCTCGTTGTGCGCCAGCCGCAGACCCTTCGGAGCCTCCGCGTCGATCCGGCGCAACGCCCGGTTGATCGCGTTCAGCCCCTCGATTCGGATCGGCTCGACCACCGTCACGCCCGCTCACCTCCCCTGACGGGACCGCGCCACCAGCTCCTGCAGCTGGCGCCGCTGCGCCTTCCGCGCGTAGTAGATCGACCAGCGCACGAACTCGTCGTTGCTCATCCCCGCCTGCAACTCGCCGACCGTGCGGCCCAGCTTTTCGGCCAGGAAGAACTCGAACTCAAGATCAGGATTCGCCTCGAAGGCTTTTGTACGCCTCCTTGTCGGCGCGGCCGGCGATCCCGGACAGCTTGTTGATCACGTGGTTCAGCGCCTCGAGCTCGCCGAACGTGGCGACCTCGGTCCACTGGCGGACTTCGTCCTCGGTCAGCTTCGGGTCGACCATGGCCAACGCCAGCGCGGACGCCTCCGTGTTCTCGCCGTCGTTCGCCCGCCTACCGATGTCGAGCACCTCGGCGCGGGTCAGCCCCCGGACCCGCACGGTGCCGACGCCGGGCAGGTCGACGTCCTGCTCCGGGCAGCGGGGACGGAGCAGGGCCGCCTTGTCGATCGTCGCCACGTCACGCCTCCTGCGTGTCGTCGGCGACGTCGTCGCTGACCACGAACGTCGCGGACCAGGTCACCATGTCGGCCACCGGCGCCGTCTCCACGTACGACGTCAGCAGCCCGTCGAACGTCTGCACCGGCTTGCCCGCGCCCGCGCCCTCCACCATGCGCACGATCTCGACGACCGTGCCGACGAGCGGGTTGAGCACCGGGTGCGTGCCGGTCGTGACCGTGTTGTCGTAGATGCCGCCGCAGGTGAACTCGCCGTTCAGCAGCCCACCCCCATGCACCTCGGAGTTCTTGCCGTACGTGGTGTTGTTGTGGTCCGCCGACCCCCGGGTCATCTCCGACGTGTTGGTCCACGTCGAGATGTCGTCACCCCCGACCGTGATCTTGGTGAACCTGCCGTGCTGAAACGCCATGGCTATGCGCCCTTTCCTGTGATGTCGAGGTGGAACATCGCCGCCAGGTAGTCCGTGCCGGCGTAGGTGACGACGTCGAACTCCGCCGTCGCGACCCGCACCGAGTCGCAGCTGGTGTACGTGCGCGCCTCGATCGCCGCCTTGACGCTCTTCGGCCCGGACCCGTCCGCGTACTCGGCGATCGCCCGCCGCGCGGCCGGCTGCGTCGGTTTGGCGACCAGGACCAGAACCGGCCAGTCCTCGATCCGGTCCGACCCGCGCCCGTGCGTCGTGTCGTAGGTGATCGGGTCCGGAAGCGGGATCAACGCGAACGGCGGGTGGACGCGATCGACGCCCCACTCCGGCACGTTCAGGCCGTCGATCGTGCGCAGCGCGGCGCCCAGCTCGCCGGCGACGTCGTCGAGGTTCATGCCACCCTCCGCCGCCGCGACAGCCCGGCAAGCGTCGTGGCCACGTCCGGGTCGAGCCGCGACAACAGCCGCATCTCCGACCCGTCCGACGGCGACCCGGCGATCCCGTACGGCGAATGCCGACGCGACGACCACCGCGACACCTGAAGCTTGCACGCCTGGATCACCTGCGCCGGGATCTCCGGCCACCCCCACAGCGCCTCGACGACCACCGGCGCCCCCGGGAAGTCCGCGAACCCGAGCCGCTCGTACGGGCGGCCACGCAGCTCCGCGTCGTCGGGCAGCAGCACCGCGCCCGAGTCGGCGTACGCGACGCCGGCGACACGCAGCCCGGTCACATCCTGGACGTCGTCGATCTCCAGCAGCCACAGCCCCGACACCACGTCGTAGACCGCCGGCCGCCGGTACGTACGGGCTTCCGGCGCGTCGACGATCCCGAACTGCCGGTTGCACCGCTTGTCGACCGCGCGGGACGCAGCAGTGCACCACAGCGCGACGTCCGCCTCATCGACGCCCGGCGAGTACAACCAGTCGGACGCGGTCACCGCATCGAGGTAGTCACCACCCCAGGGCGCGGAGCCACCACTATCGCCAGCGGGTACAGCCATCGGTGCCCCCTCTCCTAGACGGCGACTTCGACGAGCGTGAGCCGGCCAACCCAGGAAATGGTCTTTCCGGCCTCACCGACGACCAGGAAGTGCAGGGTTCCAATGGACGATCCGGCGACCGAAAGGGTCCACGGGGCAGCGGCGGATGTTTCCGCCAGCACGGTGATGACGGGCGTGCCCACTACTGCGCTGTTTCCGGAGGCGGGGCGGCGCATCATGCCCTCCACGCGCCAGCTCTTGCAGTCCGCTGTCGCACCCTCGCGGGCCACCAGCAGCAAGGAAAACGCCACCGTCGAGCTGGGCAGCAGGTCGTACGCCGTGCCGCCCCCGGCGATGCCGAGGATCGTCGCGGTGGCGGTCGTGGTCTGCCGCGCCAGCGTGATCACGCTGGTCTGTGCGTCCCCGTCCTGAGCGAACCGGTGATTGGCCATCGCGTTCTGCCCGTAGACGCGGGCCCGCGCGTACCGGCCGAACGCCGTGGAGTAGTTGCCCTCCGCCTTGTTGTTCTGCCCGATCGCCAGAGCAGACGCACCGCTGACCGTGTTCGCCGATCCGAGCGCCACCGCGCCCGCCGCAGACACGGTGTTGTTCTGCCCGGCCGTGAAGCTGTACTGCCCGGAGGCCGTGTTGTTGCCGCCACCGGCGATCGTCGCCTGCGTCGCACTGGCCGTGTTGAACGTCCCACCAGAGATCGTGACGAAGTCACCACCGGTGATGCGGTGATCCGACCCGCCGGAGATCGTGGAGTGCGTCGCCGCCGCACTGATCGCGCTGTGATCCGACCACATCACGGACTTGAGACCGGCCGCCACGTTGTCGTAGCCGCCCACCGTGCAGTGATTCGCCGCGGTGCCGCGCAGGTCAGCGGGGTCTGCCGGGACGTTGCTGCTGGTCGTGCCGACGTTGGCGATGATCCCGTTGCCGATCACGTTCTCTCTGCCGGGCGTGCCACCTCCGACGATCGTCGAATCGATCACGTCGTCGGCGATCGCGTTGCCGGACCCACCACCCAAAATCGAACTGCGAACCGCGCCGCCCGCCTCATCGCGGATACGCACGACCGTCCCCGACACGGACCCCGCAACGGCAGCCGCCAGCTGGTCAATCCGACCATCAGCAGCCGGGTACAGCGGCACCATCGGCCCGTCCGGGCCCACGCGGGTGTACACCACGGGGTCGGAGCCGTCGGGGAAGCGGAACAGCTCGGCCTCGAAAGTCGAGCCGATCGTCACGTACGGGATCCCGTCGTCCGTCTCCGGCAGCGATGACACCCCGTCAGCGGCGAGCACATCCGCCGGCTCGGTGGCGTCCTCATCGGCGTAGAGAGGCACGACCGTCCCGGCGGGAACGAACTGCCCCCGCCGGGCGCCGCGGGTGTAGTAGAACACCCGCTGGTCCTGAGCCGGACCGATCAGCCGTGCCACCCTCTACGTCCCCTCAGAAGTTCCGGCGTCGCCGGTCGGTCCGGGCCAGCGCCCGGGCCAAGTTGGCCACCTGCTCGGCCAGCTCGGCCACCTGAGCACGCAGCTCCTCGACTTCGCCGGCCACCTGAGCCGCAGTCACCCGCGGCGTCTTGTCGTCCTCAGCCATGCCGCCCCCTTACGCCGTCGGGTCGACGCCACCGACCAGCAGGTCGGCCGCCTCGACGGCTTCCTCCCGGCTCGCGTACGTCGCCTTGAGGTAGCCGGTCCGACCGTCCGCGAGGTGCACCCGCACCCGCCACGGGTAGTCCACAGCGGGCTTATCCGCCAGGACAGCCGTGGCCTGATCCAAGTTCACGTACCCCTCGCTGACCGCCGCCGGGTCACCGGTCGCCACCAACACCCACATGCCTGTCACTCCCGTCAGGCAGTGGTGTAGATGACCTGGCGGACACCGTCGATGCGCGTGTTTGCCAGCGCCTTGTAGCCCCAGATCCCCAGGTCCACGAACGCGACCCGGTACTCGAACTGGAGACGCTGCGGCGCGCTGGCCCAGCCGTGCACGTCGTCCGGGTTGAACAGCCAGGAGTTCTTCGCCCCGGCCCCGGCCGCGCCGAGCGCCCACGACGGGACACCGGTCACGCCACCCAGGTCGATCGTGCCCCACCGCGGCGCGGCAACGCCGGTCGCGTTCTGCGGGCCGATGATCGGGTACAGCCGCCGGCCGGTCGAGTCGACCGCACCGACGAACGCCCGGTACAGGTTCTGGTGCACGGCGAACGCCCGGAACCGGTGACCACCGCGGGCGAACTGAAGATCCGCGTTGGCCGCGGACCAGGCCGCGTCGAGCACGTCGTCCACGACCGGCGGGGTGCCGGCCGCCGAACCGAGGTCGATGTCCGCCGCGGCGGTCAGCGTGTTGAGGAACGTGCCGGCGGCCGTCTCCAGCGCCTCGAACCACTCACGGTTCATCTGCCGCCAGATCAGCCCCGACAGCTGCGGCGAACCGCCCTGCTCCCACGCCTCCCGGGTGACCTCGACCTTGCCGGACAGGGCCGTCGGGGTGATGGTCTGGCTGGTCGCCTTGTACGTGCCGCCGGTCGGCTCGGTGCCCTCGGTGTGGTCGCCCACCAGGTCACCCGCGCTGGTGTTGTCGAACTTCGGCACCACGAACGGCGTGGCGTCGGTCAGGGTGCCCCGGTTGATGAAGTCCCACAGCGGGGTCGCGTAGTCGAGCTGGTCAACGAACATGTCCGGCCGCTGCCGTGCCGGGTTGAGCGCCGCCGCGTCCGCCTTGTCCACGTCGAACTGCGCCTCACCGAGCCGCGGCTTGTTGGCCATGGCCCCGTCGAACTGGCTGCGCATGAACTTGGTCGCCCGCTCCATCGCCTCGCCGTCACCGCGCGACGCGGCGATCAGGTCGGTCGAGAAGTCGTACTGGGCGCCCCGGGTGAGGTTGCCACCCCGGTCGAACCGGTACGGCAGCTCCTCCCGCACCTGCGACGCGGCCACGGTGCGGCGGGTCGGGTCGACCGCCTGCCGCTGCTCCGCCGGCTCGTTCCGGGCCGGGATCGCCTGCGGCACACCGAGCAGCGCACCCAGCTGACCGGCCTTGATCAGGCTGTCGACCTGCTCGGCGGACAGCGTCAGCGCACCGGCCGGCGCCGCCGGCTGCTCCGGCCGCTGCGGCTGCTGCGCGGCCACGATCGCCTGGATCGCGCCCGGCCGGGACAGGAGAGCGGTCAGCTGGTCCTCGCTGAGGTTCACGCCGGTGGCCGGCTGGTTGGCCGGCTGCTGGTTGTTGGAAGCGGTGCACGCCACGCCCTCCGCGTGGACCTGCCCGCAGGTGGCGCAGTGCATTCCTGCTCCAATCTCTCGGTTTGCTCGTACCTTGGTCACGCGCGCGTCATCGAACGCGGGCATCGGGGTGCTGCTGGTCTCGCGCCAGGTCGCCCGCTTGACGTCGTAAACCTGGTCCTTCTCGTTCCACTCGACGTCCCCGGACTCCGGGTCGAGAGCGAAGTCGACGCCGACGGAGAGCCCGTCGTACAGGCCGTGCTCCGCGTCGTAGAGCAGCTGGTCGCGCTCCAACTTCGCCGGGCTGCCCTCGGGACCGTCGAGCACCTTCAACGTCACCACCGGGCCGCGCCGGGTTTCCTTCACCGACGTGTGGATCCCGACCGGCGTGTAGTGGTCCTTCAGGTGCTTGATCCGGGACAGGTTCGCGTCGTCGTACTCCAGCGACCCCGGCAGGAACCGGAACGCCAACCCGTACTTGCGGGCGACCTTGTTGTACGGAACGGCCAGACCGGTGATCGTGCGCCGCTCGACGTCGACCTTGGCCGGCTCCGCCGCCCCGGCGAAGTCGGCGACGTCGAACGTCATCGCCGGCTTGCCGCCGTCGTCGGCGCTGGCCGTGAGCCGAACCACCGCCAGCCGCGACGCCTCAGCGCCCTCGGTCTGCTCCTGGTCCTCGCCGTCCCCCTCGGCCGGCGGGGCGGACGCAGCCGCGGCGGGCTTCGGCGCCGGGCCGGACAGGCCGGCCGCCGCGCGAATCTCGTCAGCGTCCATCACGCCCATGTCCTTCAAGCCCTTCCAGTACGTCACCTGCGCGCCGGGGTCCGGCTTCAGGTAGTCCGTCAGGTCGAACCGCACCGCGTGCCCGCGCCGGGTCACGTCGCCCATGGACAGCCGCTGCGTGATCGCCTGCATGTACGGCGCGTACGTCTCGTTGATCTTCGACGTGCGCCGGTCCTGCGCGTTGAAGTACGTCCGCGACGTCGTGCTCACGCCCAGGTCCTCGGGATCCACACCGAGCCCGTTCGCGATCTCCAGCGTCACCTGCCGTTGCAGCTCCACCAGCTGGATCTCCTGCGGCGACGGGCTGTTCACGTCGACCCGCTTCACGGTGCGCGGGATCCAGCCGGTGCCGCCGGCCTTCCGCGCCGCCTTCCACTCCGCCAGGAACCCGTCGATCTCGTCGTCTTCCATCGGGTCGACGTCCGGGTCATCGCCGTCGGTGAAGTAGTCCGTCGGCCTCGGGTTGTCGGCATACACGGCGGCCAGCTGGTCCAGCAGCAGCGCCCGCCGGATCGCCCGCGCGTTCGCCACCAGCAGCCCCGGGTTCGGGGAGTCGAACCGGATCAGCCGGTCCGCCGGCGTGGCCACCCCGTCAACCCACACGACCCTCACGCCGCGGGCGTCGACCCCGCTGGGGAACGGGTTCACCGCGCCGGTCGGCGGGTCCAGGCTCACCGTGCGCACGTCCAGGTGCCGCGCGGCGATCGGGAAGCCAGCGAAGTCCTGCGCGGTGATCAGCCACCAGGAGATACCGTCGAACGCGAGATCCTCGATCGTCTGCGCCAGCGTGACGACGTTGGCGACGTCGGGGTCGATCTGCTCCAGGAACGGGGACCGGACGATGTCCAGCCCCTTGTACTGCACCAGCGGCAGCGTCGCGATCGAGCAGAGCGAGTTACGCCCCCGCTGGACGGCCGCCACCGACAGCGCCTGCTCCCGCGACACGCGGCCCGGCACGCCGGCGTTCATCGCCAGGAACACCTGGTCGATCGGCCGAGGCGGCGAGTCGAACTGCGCGCCCGGCTGCTCGTCGAGCCCGAGGGGCCGCGGTAGGGACAGAAGCTCTCGCATCTGCTGACCTACCGCGGCGAGCCACCCCATGGCCGGGAGCGTACATGATCTTGCCTACGAATCATCAGCCAGACCGGCCCGAAACCTACGATTCTTCGCTCACGCCATCCGAGATCGGCGAGACACCTTCCGAACCTTCGGCAACGTCCGCGCCAGATGCACCGCACCCGCCACCGCGTACACCGCGTCAACCTGGCCGGCCTTCCGGGTGAACACCCACCCGCCGCCCTGCGTCAGCTTCTCCGCCTTCGCCACCTGAGCGTCGAGCATCTCCTGCCCGGAGTGCACCACCGTCCGCGCGGTGACCTCCTTCGCGAAACCCATCGCGGTCGCCGTCACCTCACCGCGGATCCCCTCGACCTGCACCCCGCGCGGCGGCCAGCCCCGGGCGCCGTCCTTCCGCCGGTCGGCCACCTTCGCCGCCACCGCCGCCGCCGGCCCCGACGGGAACCAACCGAGCACCTTCGGCCGGACCCGCTCCGCCCACGCCGGCAGCTCCCGCTCCAGCTGCGACGCCGCATCCGGCCCGGACCACTCGTGCACCGTCTCCACCCGCACCCGCTCGTCGTCGAGCACCACCGCCACGGCGAGAGTGGCGTGCTGCCCGTCGAGCGACAGGTCCACGCACGCCGCCAGCCGCTGCCGCAGCTCGGTGTCCACCGGCGCCGGCACCCGACAGTCCCGCCACGCCGCCGGATCGATCGCCAGGTTCACCGAGTCGGTCTGCTGGATGCACATCACCTCGGTCTTGAACGTGCGCAGCAGATCCCCGTCCCCAGCCTCAGCCGACGCCGCCGCCGCCCGCGCGTCGTTCAGCAACCGCACCGCCGACTTGCCGCCGGCCAAGCCCAGCGTCGGATTCGACTGCGCCAGCGCCCGCACATCCGTCGGGTCCGCGTCCTCCGGCGCCGACCACTCGAACAGGCCCAGCGACGGATCACCCTCGCCCGACTCGATGAACGCCAACGCGGCGGCCCGCAGGTCGTTGAACGGCACACCCTTCGGATCCGGCGTCGTCAACGCCCAGTACTGGGCATCCTCGAACGCATCCATCGAGTAATACGCGGCCCCGTACGCGTCGTAGTTGTACTGCTTCGCGAACTCGTCCGCGATCACCCGCCGGTTCGACATCGACCGGCCACCCTCAGCGTTGGACGCCGCGATCCCGTAGTGGCAGTCATCCGCCGACCACCACTCCTCCTCGCCGGTCGTCTTCCGGATCGCCCGCCGGTGCGGGTTCTCCGGCAGCCGATCCGGCAGCCGCCGCACCGCCAGGTTGAACGCCGACATCCACGGCTTCTTGGCGTACTTCGCCAGCGTGCTGGTGCCGAGAATGCTCGGGTGCTTCTCCTCGAAGATCCAGAACAGGGTCAGGTCCTCCACCTCGCGGGTCTTCCCCGACTGACGGCCCACCACCACGACCAGGCGCCGGAACCGCGGGATCCCGTCCGGCCGCAGCTCCCCGGCGTGGATGGACAACCACCGCTGCCACGGCCACTTCGGACGGCCCAGCCGCCGCTCGGCAAACTCGACCTCCCGGAACCCGTACGACGTCTCCGGCGTCAGCGCGCACCCGCAGCCACAGGGCCCAGGCGGGCCGGTCACCAGCGGCGGAGTCCACAGCCGCGGCGTGGTCGACCCGACCACCTCAACCTCACCGAGCGTCACCGTCACGGA
>NZ_SMKD01000115.1 GCF_004348595.1 Micromonospora sp. KC723 | reverse complement strand
GGGTTGGGCGGGGGTCAGGGGTTCGAGTCCCCTCGGCTCCACCCTTGCGAAACGCCCTGGTGAGGGACGTGATCCCCCCCAGGGCGTTTTTCGTTTCCGCCGTTCTCGGGGCGCTCCGTGCCAGATTAGGCGCTGACCTTGCCTCTCGCCTCTTCGATCAGCGCGTCCAAGGCGGCGGCGATGGCGTGATCGCGGTCACGGGTGGCGTGCTGGTAGATCATGGCGGCGCGGGTGCTGGAATGCCCGATGCGCCCCATCCTCCGCAACCACTGCGGAGATGACCCCTCAGCACCTGAAAGTTGCGCTACCGATTGTCGGGTCAATCAGCGTAAATCGGAAGGAAATGAACGCAGACAGCGCACCTCCCGAATCGAGCGACTTCCAATCGGCGGATTCCACCTTGGCATCCGTGAGCCATTTTCATCGTGGGTAGCGGGCGTCCTCGGCGGCTTGGAGGACGATGGCCTGCACGATCGCGTGGCGCGGCGGAGGCAGACCTCGAGGTGTCCGGCCGACAGAGGGCAGCCCCCTTCATCTCGACGTCACGGCTTGACATGAAGTTGAGTTGAAGTTCTAGGTTGGCCGTATGGCAGAGATCATCACAATTGTCGGAACCGGCAACATCGGGACAGCGGTGGCACGCCGGCTACTCGACGCGGGCCGCGAGGTGGTGGTGTGGAACCGCACTCAGCACCGGCTCGCCGGTCTGGTGGAGGCGGGTGCTCGGCCCGTCGACTCGGTCGCTGCGGCCGTGTCGTCGAGCGATCTCGTCCTGCTCACCCTCACCGACTACCGCGCGGTCGCCGACTGCCTGGCCGCCATGCACCCGGACCAGGCCGGGCGGACCATTGTCGCGTTGTGCACCGGCACACCGGGAGAGGCGCAGAAGACGGCCGAGCTCGTCGCCGGCATGGGCGCTCGGTATCTTGACGCGGGCGTCCAGGCCTCGCCGGAGATGATCGGCACTGACAGGGCCACCATCCTGTACGGCGGTGACCGTGCCGCGTACGAGCTTCACCTTGACACCTTGCGCCTGCTCAGTCTGCCCCGCTTCGTCGGGGACGCGCCTGCGGCCGCCGCGATCTGGGATCTGGCCCTCTTCGGCGTCTGGTACGACGCACAACTGGGCCTGCTCCGCGCTCTCGACACCGTACGCGCCGCCGGCATCGACATCACAGACTTCGCCCGGACTGCCGGTACACAACTCGGCCACGTGGTCAACTCGGCCCCGGCCACCGCGATCGAGCTTCTCGAAGCTGACTATCCGCCCGGCCCGGCCAACCTCGGCGAGCACCTCACCGTGCTCCGTCACCTCATCGAACAACGTTCCGGCAGCCCGCTCGGCGACGGCGGCCTTCCGATCGTGGCAGCGCGGGTCGAGGCGCTCCTCGCTGACCACCGCTCAGGCGAGGGTCTCACCGCCGTCGTCGATCGACGAGAAGTCCCATAGGAGGCCGGACGACCTGCCTCGATCCGGCTCCGGCGTCTCGGCGAGCACCCCTGCGGACCTCGGGGCCAGGTCACCTACCAGATAGCGAGTTCCTGCGCATCGTTGCGGTGACAACCGCACATCCCTCCGGCCCCTCGGTTGCCCCTCGAATGGTAGGCCCACAGATCGGCCATACCCCCAGGCTGGGGCTGGCGGTGGCGACCCGTGCGGAAGCCCGCCACCGACATGACATGCCCAGCCGTACGCAGGTCAGGCACGTGCGGGGCCGCCACTCAAGCGTCGCGAGCTACTACCGCCAGCCGACGTCCTTGCGCGATTCGACAAGCACGAAAGGAACAGTCTACAGATGTCGCAGTCAACTACCCGGTTGGCAGATGGCCCGATTCTTCTCCGTAACACCATGCGCATCAAGGAGGGTCACCTCGAAAAATATCGAGACGCGGTTCGTTCTGCTGTTGACTTCGTGAGAGAGCACGGCCCGCAACTCATGGTTGAAGTGTTCATTGACGAAGCCAACCTACGCGCCTACAGCTTCCAGCTGTACCTCGACTCTGCCGCAGTGCTGAAGCATTGGCAGCTCGCTGATCCATACATCCAGGAGGTCATGGAACACTGCTCCGTGGAGGCACTTGACGTTTACGGGCAGCCCAGCAAGGAAGTGATGGACGGTCTAACGCAAAATGGTGGTACGGCTTCGCTCGTGGTTACCCCACATCTAACAGGCTTTTTCCGTCACCGCTGATCGACGCCTTTCAGGGGTCCGTCAATTTCGTCGCACGGATGCCCTGCAGCGCGAGGACCATGTCCGAGATTCCCCGACCCCGGAAGCCGGAGGCTTTCGATCATGTTCTGACGGAGCTGACGGAACGTATCCGGGGCGGCACCGATGAAATACCCGATGAGCTGCGGAACGTGCGATGCGTTTATACCGGAAGTCGTGGCGGTCGAGCGCGCAACTCCACCTCGGAGCGGGCGCCGCCTGCGGACCGCGTCCGCTGACACCCCTCACGGGCGTTCTGCCGGCGTCCGCCTGAGCTGGGCGGCACCGGGTGACGTGATCAGCCGGGTGGCCGGCGTAGACCGGCTACCCGGCCCGAGGAGGCCGAACGGCACCGACGGCCAGGCGGGAATCGGTCCTATCCGGCCAGCCCGTACGCGCGAATCATCGTCTTTACTTTCGCAAGCTCTGCGCGTAGAGCGCGTGCCTCCGTGAGAGTTCGGATTGGCGGCTGTCGCACAGGCAGCGCCGGATGCCCAGCTCGCCGTCGGGGCCGTTGAACACGGCCAGAAGGTAGGCGTGTGCGGCGGCAACCGGTGTCGCCTCTCCCCGGTCCGCTGCAACGGTCTTGACGGCGGCCCATCCGACGGGCACGGCGAGGCAGGCCGCGAAGATGGCTACGGCGGCGGGACGTTGCCATGAGCGTGTGGTCAGACGTGCCAGATCCGTGCCAGTACGGCCGGTCGATGGCGGGTAGTAGCGGGGAGTCAATCAAGGGCGTGCCGCCTATCGCTGCGCCACCCTGACTGGCCAGGGTGGCGGCGGGAATCCAAGATCCCCTGGCAGTGGGGGGTCAGGGGTTCGAGTCCCCTCGGCTCCACCGACCGCACCATCGTGCGAACCGGTGATTCCTCTGCGATGCTCCCGTCCGTTCTGGGCGGGGGCATCGTCGTGTCGGTGGGTGATGTGAGCTCGGCAGCCCACCGCCCCGCACCCGCTGGCGGCGGGGCGGGGCACGGTGTCCACGTCCATGAAACGGAAAGTCGCCCAGGTTCGAGGTCATGGCGTGGCGGCCGGGTACCGGATCACGCGTTGCCGAACCCGTCGCCGCCTTCGCCGCCTGGGCCATCACCGCACGGAGGGCCAGGCCGGCGTAGAGCAGGAAGATGTACGAGTCGAGCTCGGTCCGAACAGCGGGGTCTCGGCACCGGTTCATGACCGGCACCGACCCCGCTGTCAGCCCGGGCGTGGCCGGGTCACCCGATGACCGCCCGCGGACCGGCTCGGCGATCCGGCCTGCCGGCGGCAGCCGCCGTGCCCGCCGCAGGCCGTCTCACTCCAGGTGGAACCGGTCGTCGGTGGCGAGGGCCGCCAACTGCTCCACCGAGAACGGCAGCTTCGTCAGCTCGGTCGGACCGCCGTTGCTCCCGCCGCTCTGCGCGACGAAGACCACCACGCCGTCCGGGTGCCGGTAGGCCGCCCACTGGTCGAACCGGTCGTCGTCGGTGGGTCGGACCACCACACCGACCTTCCGTGCGCCGGCGTCCACCACCTGGCACTCGCCCTTCATTGCCCAGAACCGCTGGGCCGGCGCGCACGGCTCGGTCGGTAGCTCGTTGCCGAGCAGGCCCCGGTCGTACCGGGTGCCGGCCCGTCCGGTCCTCCTGCGGCTGCCGTTCGGGCCGGTCGGCCACGGCTTCTTGGTGTCCGTCGCCGAGGGTGCGGCACGGCGCTGGACGTGGTGGGGGGCTGCGGGATGGTTTGGTCTACCGGCCGGTGGCCGCCGGGCCCCCTCAGCCGGCGGGCGGCCCTCGGTGACCAGGCCGGGTATCACCGCGACACCGGCGATCGCCAGCACGGCGGCGGCGGATCCGGTGCAGGCCCATACGTACGACGGCGGACGAGGGCCCGCCGTCCGGCGCTCAGCGCGGTGCTCTGCTGGGCGGTGGCGGCGGGTTGCTGGCCGCCAGCTCGCTGCGCAACATCTCGCGCAACTGTTCTGCGTTCATCGTTCCCCCATTTCGGTCCCGCTGTAGGTGGGTGAGAGGAGGCCGCGTAGCGTGTCCAGCCCGCGGGCGGCCAGGCTCTTCACCGTAGTCAAGCGTCTATGAATGCCAAGCTGTCCCGATGCCATCAGGAAGGCGTCTGACGGATCCCCACGGGGGCGGGACGGAGGATCAATCCGGGGTTGTCCACGGACGGGGCAGGCTCGGGAGGCGCGGTTCCCATCCGATGGCGAGGCGCGTGGCGACGTTGCCGGCGCGTCCGAACGCTTCCTCGACGGCATCGTTGTCGAAAGCCACGGCTTGCGGCTCCGCCAGCCAATCCTTGCCTCGTCCAAGAGATTGTGAGCGAACGAATTGCGGCGCTGGGCGATCCACTTGATGTCGTCGCGCATGTCCTCGATCTCGGGCATCAAAGACCACCGATTGATCAGGATCTCGACCTTGTGCTGTAGGCCCTACCTGTGGTGCGCCGTGTCGCCGGGACGGTTGCGGACGCCGAGCTGTCCGGGCAGGGCGTCGGTTCAGGCCGGCGTGGCCTCGTCAAGCAGCTGCTGCACGCACGCCTGGAGTTCCTAGGCGGTGAACGGCTTGCCCAGCACCTGACGCACGTACGACGACCCGAAGCCGCACGCCCCCATCCCCGCGCCGACACCCGCGGCCGGGCTGAACGAAGCGCCATCACCGCCTGCTGGCTATCGGCGGTAGGGATTTGCTGGCCCGGTGGTGGTCGGCGCCGGCCGCGGTGCGGCGGGTGTCGCCGTGCCCGCCGTGCCAGTCGAGGACGAGCAGGCAGGCGTCATCGGGTAGGACAGGTCCGGCGACTTCGAGGACGAGATCGCCGAGGACCCGGACGACCTCCCGGGGGTGCAGCGCGCTCAGGTGCAGCAGCCGTGCGGGCAGGTCAAGGGCGGCGGCGCCTCGTTCGAGCATGCCGTCGGTGAGCAGTACCAACCGGTCGCCGGTCTGCAACTCGACCTCGGCAGCCCGGTAGGGCGCGGCAGGTCGTACCCCGAAAGGCCGATTGATGGGCAGGACCACTGGCTGCACCGCCCGGTCGCGCACCAACAGCGGTGCGGGGTGTCCGGCGTTGACGACGGCGAGGATCCCCGTGGACAGGTCCAACCGGCTGAGAAGCCCCGTGGCGAAGGGCGAACCGGCCGCGGCGTTGGCGACGAGCGCCTCGTGCGCGGCCTGCGCCTGTTCGAGCAGGGTGCCGCCGCTGCGCCGTGCGTTACGGAGTCCGCCGACGCACAGGGTCGCAGTGAGTGCGCTGTGCACACCGTGGCCCACCGCGTCGGTGATACTCAGGTGCAGCAGGTCGCGGGCCAGGCTGTAGTCGAAGGTGTCGCCGCCGATGCTGGCGGCCGGCTCCAGCCATCCCGCCAGGGTGAACGAGTCGGCCTCACAGGTGAACGAGGAGGGCAGTAGCCGCCGTTGGATCTCCGCGGCGAGAGTGAACGCCGTGGTCCGCTGCCCCCACTCGAACAGGTCGGTGTGGCGCCGGTTGGCGATGACCACGAACGCCAACGTGTGCGCGGCACGCGACACCTGCTGCGTGACCGCGTCGGTCGGTGCGGCAGACACGGCGATCTCCAACAGCCCGATGGCCTCGCCGCGCTGGGTGACCGGCGCCCGCACCACATGATGATCACCGGCGTGCTCGACCAGAACCTGTTGCGTGCGCAGCGCCTGCTCCTGCGGACCGCCGTCGAAGGGCAGCACCACTGCCAGGTCCTGGTCCTGCCGGCGTCCGTCGGGCACGTCACCGATAGGGACGTGGACCAGGCGCACCAGGGCGCGCCCGCTCATGTCGGCCACGAGGAACGACACCCACAACGCGCCGAGGTTCACCCCGACGCTGCGCGTCACCGCCTCGACGGCGTCGACCGGGGCGGCTTTCTCCACCGCTAGCAGCACCTCGTTGAGATCCACGCCGTTCATCTCGATGTCGCTCACGCGGCGCAGCATAAACGGCAGTAGGTCAAAGCTGCGGCACGGAGCCACGTCGCTGATCATGGTCTGAGGTGACGAGCCTCGGCGTCACGTCGAAGACTTGACGCGTGCTGGCCTGCCGTCCGCGCGTCCCTCGTCGGGCCGGGTAGGCTCCTCGCCGGGATCACCCGACCGCTCTCGGGTCGGCGCTCGACGTCGAACTGGATGCCCATCTTGACGAGGCCGGCGTTGACGAGGCAACCGGTCGGCGGGTCAACGTTCGGTAACGCCTCACCCAGTTACGAGACATCCTTTACGGGCTCGTGCACGGTTGCGGATCTTTGAGCATCGATGATCGTTGTCCCTCCGTTCCAGCCGGTCAGGCGTTGAGGTATGCCAGGACGGCGAGGACGCGGCGGTTGTCGTCGTCGGAGGGTGGCATGTCCAGTTTGGTGAGGATGTTGTTGATGTGCTTGCTCACGGCTTTCTCGGTGATGCGGAGCTTGGCCGCGATGGCGGCGTTGGAGCGGCCTTCAGCCATGACACCGAGTAGCTCCCGTTCCCGGGCGGTGAGTACCGCCAGTGGCTCCCGGCGGACGAGGAGTTGGGCGATCACCTCAGGGTCCATGGCGGTGCCGCCGTCGGCGACCCGGCGGACGGCGTCGACGAACTCGCCGACGTCGGACACACGATCCTTGAGCAGATAGCCCACACCGCCGTGCGGGGTGCTGAGCAGTTCGCGGGCGTACAGGGGCTCGACGTGCTGGGAGAGCATAAGGATCGGCAGGCCAGGCACCTGGGTTCGGGCCGCGATCGCGGCTTGCAGACCTTCGTCGGTGAATGTCGGGGGGAGGCGGACATCGATGATCGCTACCCGGGGCTTGTGCGTGATCAGGGCGGGCAGCAGGGCCGGTCCGTTGTCGACGGCTGCGACGACGTCGAAGTCGAAGGCATGCAGGAGCCGGGTCAGTCCGTCTCGGAGGAGGGCATGGTCCTCGGCGATGACAACGCGCACGGTATCTCCATGGTGATGACGGTGGGTCCCCCGGGCGGGCTCGACAGGGCCATGGTGCCATCGAACGCGGCGAGGCGGCGTTCGATACCGCGCAGACCGGTGCCGGCGGCGGGGTCGGCGCCTCCTGCGCCGTCGTCGGTGACCACCATGGTCAGCGCGCTGTCCGCGTGCCGCACGGACACCGACCCGCTGTGGGCACGGCTGTGCCGGATCATGTTGGTCAGCGCCTCGGCGACGGCGAAGTACGCCGCGGACTCGACGGGTGTGTTGGGCCGTCCCGGTAGGTCGATGTCGACCGTGATCGGGACCGGCAGGCTGAGCGCCAGCGCACGGACCGCGCCGCCGAGTCCACGTTCGGCCAGCACCGGTGGGTGGATGCCGCGGACGAGGTGCCGCAGCTCGACCAGCGCCGTACCGCTCGACTCACGCGCTTCCGCGAGCAGCTTGTGGGCCTCGGCCGGGTTCCGGTCGATGAGTTCGTCGGCCAGGCCGATGATCATGCTCAGCGAGACGAGGCGGGCTTGGACGCCGTCGTGCAGGTCGCGTTCGATGCGGCGCAGCTCGGCCGCTTGGGCGTCCACGGTGTCAGCGCGCGTGAGGGTCAGCTGCGTGACGCGCAGCCGGAGCTCAGCGGCCCTGGTTGGCGCGAGGAAGAGCCGGGCGAAGAGGGCGTCGACGCGGCGCAGCCACGGTGCCGCCCACAGGCCTACCGCAAGGATGACGGCGCCTTGCGGTAGGCAGAGCAGGCCGGCGGGCGCCGTATCGATGGACCAGATGGCGCCGTAGTGGTACCAGCCGGTGGTCAGCCAGATCCACAGCGGCGTCAGCGTCAGACCCGCGAGGCCGTACAGGGGCACGACGACAGCGATCGTCCCGAGTGTGAACCCGACGATCGCGCCGGGCAGGAGCCAGGCGAGGTCACGCCAGGTGGCCGGGTCCGTCACGGTCCACCGGAAGCGCTGCCAGCCGTCGGCCATGGCCCGTTCCGGGGGCGGGTGGTACGGGCGGGTCACCAGGACGCCGGTTCGTGAAGCACGTCTGCGCTCGAGATCGGCGCGCTTGCGGACCAGCGTCATCGTCCACGGCACCAGCGCTAAACCGAGGAACGGCACCGGCGTCAGGGCCAACGCGACAACCGACGCGGTGAGCAGCGGCAGGTTGGTGAAGGCCAGCCCGATCGCGGCCATGCCGCCCAGCACGGAGTGCGCACCGCGCCGGCCCCATCGGCGCAGCCGTGCACCGGTCTCGGGCATTTCCACAGGTCATATAGTGCCGGCTGGCGGGCGGTCAATGGTGGTGCTAGCACCACCGGGCCGTAGGACGTAGCACTCCTGACGATGCATGCCCCTGGCGGTTTGATAGAAGCATGACAATAACCATGGCACCGTTGAGGACAACGACGGGCAGCGACTTCGCCGTGCTGTCCCGCCGGATCAGCGGCGAGGGGCTGATGCAGCGCCGGCCCGCCTACTACCTCGCACGGCTGAGCATCGTCACGCTCATGTTCCTCGGCGGTTGGACCGCGTTCTTCCTCATCGGCTCGTCCTGGTGGCAGTTGGTGACGGCCGCGTTCCTGGCCGTCACGTTCACCCAGGTCGCGCTCGTGGCGCACGATCTGGCCCATCGCCAGGTGTTCCGCACCAAACGCCCCGGCGAAGTCGCCGGACGGCTCGCCGGAAACCTCTGCGTCGGGATGAGTTACGGCTGGTGGATGGACAAGCACACCCGTCACCACAACAACCCCAACCACGACGACCTCGACCCGGACGTCGCGCCCGAGGTTCTCATCTGGGCCACCAAGTCGGCCCTCGGCCGGCGCGGGCTGAAAGGCTTCATCACCCGGCACCAGGCCACGCTGTTCTTCCCGCTGCTCGCTCTGCTCGCCGTCGACCTGAAAGTCTCCAGCATCAAGGCCTTGCGCAATGGCACGGTGAAGCGACACCGCCTTGAATGCACCCTGCTGATCCTGCACGCCGTCGGCTACCTCTCCGCACTGCTGATCGTCCTGTCACCACCGCAGGCCATCGCCTTCCTGCTGGTGCACCAGGCGCTGTTCGGCGTCTACCTCGGCATGACATTCGCACCCAACCACAAGGGCATGCCGCACCCGACCGGCGACGAGGACTACCTGCGCAAGCAGGTGTTGACCTCCCGCAACGTCCGCGGCGGCTGGCTGACCGACGCGGCGCTGGGCGGCCTCAACTACCAGATCGAGCACCACCTGTTCCCCGGGATGCCGACGCCCAACCTGCGTAAGGCCCAGCCGATCGTGCAGGCATACTGCACTGAAATCGGCGTCGCGTACGAACAGACCAGCCTCGTCACCTCCTACCGCCAAGCCCTGCAACACCTGCACCAGGTAGGCGCACCAGCCCGCGCCGAACACGCAGCGCGCTGAGCCAGCCCCACCGACTGAACCAAACCAAGAAGGGGGCCTCCTGGCCGGATCGCGGCCGGGCTGCGAGCAGCCTACGCAGGATTGCGCAGCATGCAGCCCGGGACTTGCCCTCTGATCGTGGAGGCTGGCAGGGTGGATGTCGAGGCGACGTTGCTGTTCGTGCTGGGCGCGGTTGCCGTGGTGGTGGCGGTCCGGTGGGCCGCCGAACGAACCGGTCTGCCGGCCGCGGCCCTGCTGACGGTCGCCGGCATCGGCTACGCGGTTCTGCCTGGCCCGACCGTCGTGCTGACGTTCGTGCTGCCACCGCTGCTGTACAGCGCGGCGCTGGACCCATCCCTGCTCGCCATCCGCCGCAACCTGCGCACCGTGGTCAGCCCTGCGTGGCGCTGGTCCTGCTCACCGCATCGGCGGTTGGCCTCGGCTTCGCCTGGTTCGTCGAAGGCGCCACCCTGGCCGCCGGCATCGCGATGGGCGCGGCCGTCGTGCCACCCGATCCGGTGGCGGCGCTCGCGGTGCCCAGCAAGGCGGGTCTGCCCGTCAGGCTGTTCGCCCTGATTCAGGAGGAGGGCTACCCAACGACGCCACTGCCCTCACCACACTGAGCGTGGCCGTCGCGTCCGCCACGGGCGGCGGGTTCTCCGCCACCTCGGCGCTCGGGCAGTTCCTGCTCACCGCTGTTGGCGGGATCGTCGCCGGCGTCATGGTCGCTTACGGCGTGCGTCTGCTGCGGCACCGAGCCAAGGACCCGCTGACGGCCAACGCCATCTCGCTGGCCACACCGCTCGTCGCCTACCTGTGCGCCGAGAAGGTGCACGTCTCCGGCGTACTGGCCGTCGTCGTGGCAGGGTTGATCATCGGGCACGACGCGCCGCGCTGGGCGTCGGGCGAGAGCCGGTTGCAGATAAGCGCAGTCTGGCGGCTGGTCGACTTCCTGCTAGAAGGCGTCGTGTTCCTGCTAATCGGCCAGCAGCTGCCCGAGGTTGTACGGGGACTCGAGCAGTACGACATGTCCACGGTCATCGCCGCGGTCGCGGTCACCGTGGGTGTGGTGCTGCTGCTCCGCCCGCTGTGGCTGCTGCTCACCCAGTCGCTGCGCCGGTCACTACACACCCGCCTCGGAGATACGGAGCCCACCAACGCCGCCCTCTCCTCGGGCCGTCAGCGGTGCCAGGCCCAGCGGCTAACCGGACGCGAGGATGTCGCGCTGAGCTGGTCCGGAACCCGCGGCGTCATCAGCCTCGCCGCCATCTTCACCATCCCGCTGGTCACCGACACCGGGGCTCCCTTCCCGGTACGTGACCTGCTGCTGTTTTGCGCCTTCGCCGTCGTACTCGGCGCCCTGCTCGGACAGGGGCTCACCTTCGCGCCCCTGACCCGCACGCTGGGTCTGCGCGCCGACGAGACCGATCAGTCGCGTCTGCGTAACGAGGCACGGTCGGCATCCGTCGAGGCAGCCCTTGCCCGGCTCGACGGATGCCGACCGCGAGGACGTCGATGTTCAGGCCGTCGAGGGAATGCGCGGGTACCTGCGCGCCCAGTTGAGCCGCTACCAGAGCCACCTGGACCTGCTGCGCAACGCCGACTCCGCCGCAATGCCCGTGTCACCGCACTACGAGGCGGCACTGCGCGTCCGCCGGGCCGCGATCGACGCCCGCCGCGAGGAACTGCTGCGCTGGCGCGACGCAGGCCGGTTACCCGATGCAGGCCTGCGCGTGCTCGAACGCGAACTCGGCATAGAAGAACGGCTGCCTCCCGAACGGCCCGCGCCATGACCCGGCCGGCCCGCCGTCGACTCCGGCCTCCTGCTCGTCAGAATCGGCGTACGGTCAGGGCATCCGGCATCGGTCAGCTGCAGCACGGGGCCCACCACACCGGCTCGGAGGAAGGCGACAGGCGCTGCCCACCTGATCAGCTGGCGGCCTTGCAGCCGTTGCGCCGGTGAGCGCGCGAGGCGGCACACCATTCACACGTATCAACGCTCAAGAGCGAAGATCCAACGGTACCGCACGTCGCCTACCTCGGACGGTGACGACAGCAGCGGCCCCCTTGCGATATCGGTCGACCGTGAACTCGTCCGGAGGAGCCAAACAGGAGTACGATAGGGACATCCCGGAATCGACGACATCCGCCCGAGGTGCCCGCCATACCGGCTCCCGTCCAGGAGACGTCACGGCTGCTCTGCACCCCGCCACGCCCGTCGGCCGACGGACCTCCATGGCTCCAATCCACTCCGGCGGTCGTTGAGTTCCCAGCTGGCGTCCACCCGGGCCGCGAACGCATGCATTGCAATCAATCGCCAACGTCGCCGGCTTTCACGCCGCCGCTGAACTGCGGCGTAGCCGAATCGCAGGGCTCCTTGTGGCTCGTTACGCTCGAGCCGTCGACCGCGCCCGGCCTGCGGCGGCTCGCCGGAGCACCCGACGAGCCGGCCCTACCGACCGGGAAGGAACCACCCATCGTGCCCATCACCAAACCTCGTACCGCGGGCGCGACAGCGCCACCGCGAATGAAGCTGGAAGCAACGTCATCACGCACGACGCTGCTCGACGGGGACTGGTGGCGCAGAAAGCGACGCCAACTCTGAACTTCCGACGCTGATCGCGGCGCTGGACAGCCGCCGAAGACCCATCACCCACGTGCGGTTGAACGCCACCGATGGGAATCTGCCCCACCAGCGTCGGCCGAACGGTTCGTCTCGGCTGGTACCCCATGGGGCGGCTCCGCAACACAGTTTCGCTCGGTGTTGCGCCGCACACGGCTCAGAAGGGTGGTCCGCCGACAGTCCACGCCTCGCCACACGGCTCCGGTCGTCACGAGCGGGATCCGCAGAACAGCCCGGGGTGCTCAGGCGCCAGCCCGCGCCGCGCCAGCGGACGGGAGATTGCCTCAGGCGGCCCACTCAGTGGCGGCGCCGCACCGAGGACACGAAACGACAGAAGTGAGGCATGAGATGACATCGATGGTGCAGCGGATCAAGGCCTTCCTGGCCGGCCCTCGGGGGCGGCGTATGGTCACGCGGGGACGGCAGGAAATGGCCAAGCCGCAGACCCAGCGCAAGCTCCGCGAACTGGCCAACAGGTTCAACCGGAAGCGGTGATCGCAGTATCAAGGGCAGCCGGTGGCGGGCATCGGATCGCTTTCTGGCCCCTCGATCTGAGCTGAGCGAGCGAGGCTCAGCCGCGTCGGCTCCCGCGGCTCAGTTGCTCGCCGACGACTCCGGGCAGCTCGCCCGAGAGGCTGTCAAGGAGCTGGCGACTGCGCGCGGTTAGTTCCAGCCCGTCTGCTGGGCGCTTCGGATGGCGGTGATGCGGTTCGAAGCGCCCAACTTGTTGATGGCGCTAACCAGGTAGTTGCGCACGGTCCCCACGCTGAGTTCCGCCCGCTTCTCCGGAGTCTTCTGATCATGGTCTGATGGCCACGGGAGGACGTTCTGTGGCAGCCCTGAAGAAGTACCCCGACGAGTTGCGTCAGCGCACTGTGCGCTTGTACCGCGAGTCGGAGCCCAAGCCCGTGATTCGGCGTTGGCCGAGCAGCTCGGTGTGCATCACGAGGCGTTGCGGAACTGGATTTGTCAGGTCGAGACCGATCGCGGTGATCGAACCGGCCGGCCGACAACGGACATGATCGAGGAAAAACCGCCGGCTGCGGCGGGAGAACGCGGAGCTGCGCTGCGTCAACGAGGTGCTCAGGGCGGCGAGCGCGTTTTTCGCCGCGGAGTGCGACCCGGCGTCGGTCATGACGTTCGTCGACGAACACCGTGGCCGCTACGCGGTCGCACTCCTGCTACGGGTCCTGGCGTTGCGAGTCCACCTACTACGGCTGGCTGGACAGGCTAACCAGCCCTGTTACCGGGACGAGGGTCGACCGCGGGTTGCCGTCCAACATCTTCCGAGATCTGTACCGCCTAAGGCTGCACCTACGGCGCCGGACGGGTGCACCAGCAGTTGCGCTGCGACGGCATCCGCGTCGGGCGCGAACGCGTCGAGCGGCTCATGGCGGCGCCGGGGCAGGGCGCGTTCCTGCGCCGCGGCTGGCGCGGCGGGTCCACCCGCCGCGACCCGGGCGCTGCGTCGGTGCCGGGCCTGGTCAACCGGCAGTTCATCGCGACCACGCCGATCCGGCTGTGCGTCGCCGATGTCACCCGCATCTCCTGCGGCCAAGGCGTGAGGAGGCCGAGAACGCACTATTCGCCACATCGACGGCTGGTACAGCACCCGCCGCATCCAATGCGAGCTCGGCGACTCAGCCCGGACGGGTACGGGACCGCCTGGCACCAGGCCCACACCGATCAGCCAGACTCGGTCCGCACCACCCGGACGCCAACCGGCGGCAGGTAACCACCGCTCCGGCAAAGCGGGGAACTGAGGTAACCGATCAGAACTTTAGGTACGTAAGGCGTTCCGGTGCCGTGGTGGTATTTGGGCGCGGCGTTGGTGTGGGTGGTCAACGGCCATCGTCGAAGGGCTTCGCGCATGTCACAGCGGGGTGCGATCCGGCTTGTCATCGGAGCTCCGGCCGCGGGTGACGATCATCCCTGGCGTGGGTATAGCTCGCCCGTTGACGTGCCGAATAGGGGGTTGCCATGAGCTGGGTCGCGTCGGTGCGGGCGCGTGTGGCGGCCGCGCGGCAGGGCGGCTCGCTGCCGCCGTTTCGGGCTGACTTCCCGTCGGGTGAGTCGACAAGGCCGGTGGTCGTCGCGGAGGCGGCACCGAGCGTGGACGACGGCATTCCCCGCGGTGTGCGGATCGCCGGTGCGTGGGCGTGGCGGCTGATCTTGTTCGTGGCTGCCGCCTATCTGCTGGTCAGACTGATCGGGTTCTTGCGTATCGTGGTCATCCCGGTGGTGGTGGCGTTGCTGCTCGCCGCTTTGTTCGAGCCGGCGGTTCGGGGGTTGCGGAACCGGGGAGTCAACCGGTCGCTGGCTGCCGGCATGGTGCTCGTGGGTGGGTTGGCGACCGTGTCAGCCGGTCTGGGTCTGATCGTCGGGACGGTCGTCTCCCAGTTCGGTGACCTGTCCGTGCAGGTCCGTGAAGGGGTGGAGGAGATACAGGCGTGGCTTTCGCGCGGCCCGCTGGGCATCTCCCAGGCGCAGCTCAGCGCCGCGCTCGAACGGCTGCAGCAGCAGGTGTCCGAGAACCAGGGGGCGATCACGTCCGGCGCGTTGAGCACCGCCACCACGTTGGGCGAGGTGGTCGCCGGGTTCTTCCTGGTGCTGTTCACCCTGTTCTTCTTCCTGCGTGACGGGGCGCAGATCTGGCGGTTCCTGTGCCGGATGTTGCCGCGCGCGGCTCGCGTCCCGGTGGCCCGATCCGGCCACTACTCCTGGCACACCCTTGGGTCGTACGTCCGCGCCACCGTGCTCGTCGCCTTCGTCGATGCCGTCGGTATCGGCATTGGTTTGGCGGTGCTGCGTGTCCCGCTCGCACTGCCGCTGGCGGGGCTGGTGTTCCTGGGGGCGTTCATTCCGGTCATCGGCGCCACCCTGTCCGGCACGGTCGCGGTCCTGGTAGCGCTGGTCACCCAGGGCCCGGTCAGCGCGCTCATCGTTCTTGCTGTCGTCATCGGCGTGCAACAGCTGGAGGGCCATGTCCTGCAGCCGCTCATCATGGGCCGCGCTGTCGCCCTGCATCCGCTCGCTGTCATCCTCGCCATCGCCACCGGGCTCGTTGTCGCTGGCATCGTCGGCGCGCTCGTGGCCGTTCCGCTGCTTGCCGTGGCCAACACGGCCGTGCGCTACCTCAGTGAGCACCCGCAGGGCGAGCCCACTCCTGACCGGGAACCGCCGGGAACCCGACCGGTCGACGAGAACCAGCGCGAAGGCGCGAAGATCGTGCGGCCGGCCGACGAGCCTACGGAAGGGGAGACGCCGCCGGTTGCCACCTCTGTCGGTCCCGCCCCAGGGACGCCGGTCGCGCCGGTAGATGGCGCATGAACTGGATAAGGCGCGGCCGGCACATGCCCGCCGGGCGGCGCACGCCGGGCGGACGTGAAACCTGGCGTGGTTTGGTGGCGTGCCGTGCGTGACCGGGACCGCCGTCGGGTACGGCAAGCGGCGTGAAGGCCGGGAGCAGGCGACAGCGGGGCGCCGCGATGTGGTGGCGGGCCCGCCGCCGGCACGGTTGGCTGGACCACCTGGCCCGGGCCGCGCTGCGCTACGCCGAGGCCGACGGCGGTCGGCTCGCCGCGGCGGTGACCTACTACGCGTTCTTCGCCACGTTCGCGCTGGCCCTGCTCGGCTTCGCGCTCTTCGGGTTCGTGCTCGACGATCCCGCGGTGCAACGTTCGGTGCAGCGCTACCTTGACCAGAACCTGCCCAACCTCGACGTGCAGGCGCTACGCACCGCGCGCGGCGCCGCCGGGGTGATCGCGTTCCTCGGTCTGCCGGTCACCGGCTGGTTCTGGGTAAACGCGCTGCGCTCCTCGATCCGCAAGGTCTGGCGTCTGCCCGAGTATCCCGGCACCTTCGTCGTCCGCCTGCTGATCGACCTGCTCGTGTTGACCGGGCTCGGCCTCCTGCTGGTCGTGTCCCTGGCGACAGCGTTCACGACAACCGCGTTGGCCAGCCGACTGATCGACACCACCGGCGCGGACGCCGCCCTGACCCGCGGGTTGCTCGCCGTGGTCGGCCTCGTGGTCGGCGTCGCCGTGAACACACTGCTGTCGATCGCCGTGCTGACCGGGTTGCCGCGGCTGCGGATGCCGCCGCGCCGGGTCGCGTTACCGGCGCTGCTCGTTGCGATCGGGCTGGAGCTGCTCAAGACCGTCGGTGGCTTCTTCGTGCAGCGCATCGAGGCCAACCCGACCTATCACGTGGTCGCGGGCACGGTCGGGCTGCTGGTGTCGCTCAGTGTCGTCAACCAGCTCGTTCTGTTCGCGGCGGCGCTCACCGCTACCGCCACCATCGGCGATGTCACCGACCTCGCCCTAGGAGGCAAATTGCCGAGGACGTCCAGCGATCAGGACATTGCCACGGCGGAACCAACCACCGTCCCCGATACCGGGTCGGCGCGCGAACAAATTGTTGATCACCGAAATCCGGGTCAGGGGCGGCCGGCGTGAGCGCGGGCAACGGCAGCGCCAGCGGGCCGCTACCCGCAAGCCTGGTCCTATTCGCCGCCGGCAGCTGGCTCAGTGAGCGAGAGTGGGATGTGGAATCCGCGACGTCCCCGGGTACAGGTTGGGCAGCGGCCGGTGGCAGGCCGGTGCTCGCGAGCCGGAGCGAGGGCTCGACGTGCGATACGCCTCCCAGAAGGACGATACGCTTCCCAGAAGGAGTCGAGCGTGGCTGAGAATGTCGAACTGATCATTCGGTTTCACCCGGTAGGCGGTGAGGACGTTTCCGTGCTGACCACCGATTTCATCGGCCCCGACGAGGCGCTTGGGGTGATCGCCAAGGCACTGGACGAGCGGCGCAGTCTGGTCCTGACCCGTGCCAGGTACAACCGGGAGGCAACCGAGAATGCCGTCATCGTCAACCTCGCCAACGTGGTAGCCGTCCGGGTGGCCAGGCAGGACAGCGAGACGACCGGCCAGTATCTGTAACGGCGGTACGGACCAGCATCACGGTGCGGTCGCGTACCGAGTGCCGAGGGCCCGCTGATGCCGCTGCGAGGCTTGCAACAGCTGCCGTTCACCACCGCGTGTTCCGGCGCCGGAACCGGCGGTGTTTCCTGCCGGAAACGGCATTGACCGCGGTCGGCGAGACCGCCGAGAAGCAGTTCCGGCCGAACAGACGTACGATGGACATATACCGGAAGCGACATCCCGTCTTGAGGTGCCTGACCCCGGCCAACCCGTAGGGGACGTCATGTCTCACCACACGCACCGCGAACGTGCGGACCGGGCCACCCCTGCACAACGGCCCACGACCGCTCCGCCATGAGCGCTGACCGCCAGACTGATGCCCCACACCCGCACCGGTGCCACCTGGGTCGGCATCTGTACGGCCACGTTGCTGGCCGTGGCGTTGATCGTCTTCATGCTGCAGAACACGCGCAGCGCCGAGGTCAGCTTCCTGTGGATGCACGGGAGCTTGCCACTGGCGCTGGGGCTGCTGATCGCCGGTGTCGGCACGGCCCTGCTGACCATGGCGGTCGGCGCCGCCCGGATCACCCAACTGCGCCGCCAACGCTGACCCGCTCCCGCGCCGCCCAGAGCGGCTCGGTATCTATCGCGATCGCGCACGCCAACCCTGCCTGACGTCGAGAACTGGTAACCCCAGGGCGACGAGGCGGGAGGGAGAGGGATATGACGCTCAACGGTACGCCCCGCCGCGTGACGACGATCTCGCCAACGCCGCCGTCTACGCCTCGCCTGCGGATGCAGCCCACCGGGTCGCGCCGCACCCTTTTGGATGGCGGATGGTGGCCCCGTTCGACCGATCCCGTCGCCGAGCTGCCCGGCCTGATCTTGGTTATCGACCGGCTGCACGGACCAATCACCCGGCTGGTCCTCAGCTCCGCCGGCTGGACCGACCACCCCCGCCGGCTAGGCGTGGCCGGCCGGCTCCTTCGCTTCGGCTACTTCACCAGCCAACCCGCCAGTTTGCTCACCGCGCTGATCGAGGACAGCGACCGAGTCGATCTGCTCGTCGTACCGCCGGGCACCGCGAAACGCACCGCCGACGCGGCCCTGGCCATGGCCGCGTCCAGCGACAACCGCGTCCACGCACAAGACATCCTGCACACCGTCGGCATACCGGCTCCTGCCGGGGCCGATCATGCTGCCCAGGACTCATGGGAGGGCGAAGGCGGCGACCTGACCGCCGCACCCAGGGTGCCTTAGTGCTGCTTTGTTGGGACTGCGTAGATTTTGGCTCACTCTCATTCTTGATAGTTCCGGTCGAGCACCCGAGCAACGCCGCGACGTCTTCGATCGGCAGGTCCTTTCAGTACCGGAGCACCAGGACGACCCGCTGGCGAGGCGGTACGGTGGCCAGCGCCCGGAGCATCACCAGACGGTTCTCCGGAGAGTTGGTCGGTGTCGCCTGTTCGCTGTGCTCCCAGCCCACCCGTTCCCGCCGCCACCAGCCACGGCGCCGCTCGTCCAGAAAGCTCCGGACCACGATCTGCCGCACGTAGGCGTCGAGC
>NZ_SMKD01000114.1 GCF_004348595.1 Micromonospora sp. KC723 | reverse complement strand
CGCCCCCGACCCTCCACCGGACGGCCCGGAGCCCGACCAGCCGGACCGGGCCGGACGCGTCTCGGTGGAGCCGCCCCTGGGGCGGCTCGACTCCCCCCTCTACGGCCGCGACGACCTCATCGAGGAGATCCTGTCCGGCCGGCCGGCGGGATCGGAACCCCCCTCCTCGGTGCACGTCCTGCACGGGCTGCCCGGTTCCGGCAAGAGCCACCTCGCGGCGGAGATCGCCCGTCGGGTCCAACTCGCCGGCCGGCAGGTCTGGTGGGTCTCGGCGCTGCGGCTCAGTTCGGGAATGCGGGAGGTGGCGACCCGGTTGGGCGCGCCGAGCAGCGCGGTGGAGCGGGCCTGGGCCGGTGACGCCGCCGCCACCGACCTGGTCTGGCGCTTCCTCGACCGGGCCACACAGCCCTGGGTACTGGTGATCGACAACGCGAACGAGCCCGGCCTGATCGATCCTGTCGACGGGGACATCACCGGCGGCCGGGGGTGGCTGCGGGAGCCGAAGAACCCCGCGAACCTGGTTCTCGTCACCAGCCGCGACGGCTACCGGACCACCTGGCCGTCGTGGGCGCGGCGGCACCTGGTGCCGCCGCTGCGGGAGGAGGACGGGGCGTTGGTGTTGCTCTCCCGGGCCGGCAGCGGGGCCGGCACCGAGGAGCAGGCCCGGGCACTCTCCGCCGCGCTCGGTGGGCTGCCGCTCGCGCTACGCGCGGTCGGCGACTACCTCAAGTCCGTCCACACCACCCAGATCTACCAGGGCAAGCAGGTGCTGCGGGACTTCGAGAGCTACCGGCGCAACCTGCAACAGCGCCTGGGGCAGCCGCCCGGGGCCCCGAAACCGGACGACCCCACCCTCGGTGTCACGGCGAGCGTCTTCGAGATCTCCCTGGATCTGCTCGCCCGTCGCGGGCTGACCCAGGCCGGCAACCTGCTGCGGGTGCTCGCCTGCCTCAGCCCGACCCACGTGCCCTACTACCGGGTGCTCGACCAGGAGATCCTCAAGCGGTCCACGCTCTTCTCCGAGTTCACCGGGCAGCAGCAGTTGACGGTGCTGGAAGGGCTGGCCGACCTCTCCCTGGTGACCACGGTGAGACCGGAGGATCTCGCGGCCGTCCGGGACGAGGACTTCCGCCACGTGCTCGTCCTGCACCCGCTGGTGCACGCGATGATGCGCGAGGACCCGGAGTTGCGCCGCCAGGCCACGGAGTACTACGCCCTGGTCACCCAACTGCTCACCGCGGCGGTCCGGGACCGCGCCCCGGACACGGCGGCGGACTGGGACGCCTGGTACCTGCTGGCCCCGCACACCATGCGGCTGGCGAAGGACTACCTGCGGGGCACGGACATCCGCTACGAACGGGTGACCGTGCTGGCCGCCCTGGAACTGGTCCGGCTGACCGCCCGCTACCTGCTCGCCACCGGGCTGGCGCTCTCCGCCGAGGAGATGCTGCGGCCCCTCCTCGACAACTGCCCGGCGTACGACGTCAACCCGGGCGATCGGGAGATCCTGGCGCTGCGGCACGAACTGGCGCGGGCGGTGCTCGAACAACAGCGGCCGGTCGAGGCGGAGGCCCTGCTGCGGGAGGTGATCGCCGGTCGTGCCGAGGTCCTCGGCGAGATGCACGCCGACACGCTCGCCAGCCGTCACAAGCTCGCCCGCGCGATCATGCAGCAGAACCGGTGGGCCGAGGCGGAGACGGAACTGACCGCCCTGGTCGCCGCCGAGCGCACGGTACGCGGTCCCGAACACTCGGACACCATGGTCATCCGCCACACCCTGGCCCGCGCGGTGCTGTTGCAGGGCCGCGCTGGGCAGGCCGAGGAGATGCTGCGGGAGATCCTCGCCATCCGGCTGCGCCACTGGGCGCCGGTCGAGCCGGAGACCCTTCTGGTACGCCTCACCCTGGCCCGCTGCCTGGCCCGGCAGTCCCGCCTTGCCGAGACCGAGGAGCAGGTCCGCGCCGGGCTCGCCGAGGTGGGCGAGCGGGAGGCGGAACGCCGTGAGGTGTTCCTGCTCCGATGGCAGCTCGCCGAGGTTCTGATCGCGCAGAACCACGCCCCCGAGGCGCGGGCCGAACTGACCCGGTTGCTCGACGACTTCCGGCCGGTGCTGGGCGACCAGAACCCCGACATCGTGGGCATCCGCGGGACGCTGGAGCGGCTGACGCCGTACGTGGCGCCGCCACAGCCGGAGGCACCGCCCGGAGGCCAGGCCGTACCGACGCGTGAATCGGGCAGGAAAGAGCCGTCCGGGCAACCACGGAACGCGCCGACGCACTCATGAATGGGTGTCGGATGAATGTCAGTCCGGCCCCGTGGTCCTGGAATCCTCCGAATGGAGGTTGTCCGTCGTCACCGCGTCGGACCAATCTGGACACGTGCCACCGCGCCGACCAGGGGGTTCGGATGTCCACTGACGACCAGCACGCGCCGCAGCCGGTGAACGTCGCGCAGGGTTCTTCGGATCCGTCACCGGCCAAGGGTTCCGGCCCTGCTCCGGAGGCCCTTCAGCAGATCGCGCGGGACATGTCCAAGGCGTACGAGGTCGCCCTGGAGGTCGATCCACGGCTGTACTTCAGCGGCCGTACACCCACCCTCGCCAACCAGCCGCGGTGACACTTTCCGGAACGCGAAACGGTCCCGCCTTCGCCGTCCATGACGGGAGTTCCCATGACCAGCAGCGGCGGTAGGCTCTTCGTCGTCGACGCCTTCACCGACGAACCGTTCCGCGGCAATCCCGCCGGGGTCGTGCTCCTCGACGAGGAACGCGACGAGAATTGGATGCAGGCGGTGGCGAGCGAGATGCGGCATTCCGAGACGGCGTTCGTGTCGCCCGGCGAGGACGGCTGGTGGCGCCTGCGGTGGTTCACCCCCACCGTCGAGGTCGACCTGTGCGGCCACGCCACCCTCGCCACGGCCCACGTGCTCGGCGGCGACAGCCGCTTCCGTACCCGCAGCGGTGAGCTCGCCTGCTCGGTCTCCCCGCAGGGGTGGATCGAGATGGACTTCCCGGCCGATCCACCGGCGTCGACCGAGCCGCCACCCGGTCTGGCCCGCGCGCTCGGCGACGGCGTCACCGTCGTCGCGGTGACCCGTGGCGTCTCCGACCTGCTGGTCGAGGTGGCCGGGCCGCAGGACGTCCGGTCCGTGCGCCCGGACCTGGACGCCCTCGCCGAGATCCCGGTACGCGGTGTGATCACCACCGCCTTCGACGACGCGGCGGACCGGGTCGTGAGTCGCTGCTTCTACCCCGCCGTCGGGGTGCCGGAGGATCCGGTCACCGGCTCGGCGCACTGCACCATCGGCAGTTGGTGGTTCGCCCGTCTCGGTCGGGACGAACTCCTCGCCGAGCAGCTCTCTCCCCGTGGTGGCATGCTGCGACTGTCCCGGCGCGGCGACCGGATCGGGTTGAGCGGTCGCGCGGTCACCGTCTGGCACGGCGAGATCGCGGTGTGACGGTGAAGTACGCCGACGAGTTGACCGGCGCCACGCTCGCTCGGCTGGCCGAAGGCGACCTCGACGCGATCTGGGTACGCCGGTTCCACGCCGCCCAGCGGTGCGAGGCCGTGCTCCCCCGGGTCGTGCGGGAGTGCGAGCGGTCCCGCTACACCCTCACCGGCGACTTCCAGAGCATCGGCACGTCCATCGGGGAGGCCGCCGAGTCACCGGCGGGCGCCCGACGGTATCTGGACACCGCCGCCGACACCCGCGACCTGATCCGGCACCGGATCTTCGCGGGCCGGCTCTCCCCCCTCGACGAGTTGCGCCTGCGCCTCGACGAACTGTGGCCGCAGGGCGCGACGGTGGCCCACCACGAGGGCCGGGCGATGCTGCCGGGGATCATCCGGCGCTGGCCCACGGGCGGTCACGCCAACCCGCACATCGACCAGCGGGCGATCCCGCTGCTCGCCGAGCACCGGCTGCGGCGCCGGATCGGCACGAACGTCTACCTCGAGGTGCCTCCGCCGGGCAGCGGCGGGCACGTCGACTTCTGGGGGCTGTGGACGGACGAACGCGAGTACGACAACCGGCGCCGGGCCGACTACGGTCTCGACCGGGACGCCCTGGGCGAGCCGCACTGGTCCTGCGAGCCGGGCCAGGGCGACCTGCTCATGTTCGACGCGGCCCGGGTGCACGGCGTACGCCGGGTGGACCGGGGCGCCCGGGTCACCGCGGCGTGCTTCGTCGGCGTCCGTGACCCGGGCGAGTCGCTCGTGTTGTTCGCCTGACCGGCCGTCGGCCCTGGTGTCGAGCAGCGGCCGGCGGACGACCGGGCGGCGGGAAGGCCCGTCGGGGCGGCTCAGGCGATCGCCGGCGGTGGGCCGTCCGCCAACGGGACGTCCTCGTCCGGCGCGGACAGCCGGCGGAGCAGACCCGGGCCGGCGGACACGGGCGGCCCGACGGGTTCGACGGCCGAGGTCGGTGCCACCGGCCGGAACGAAGACGGCGTGGCACCGGGCCCGTCCATCGCCACGCCGCCGGCCGGGGCCGCCCCGACGTCGTCGGGGTCGGCGAGTGGCCGGATGCCGACCGGCGCGTCCGCGCCGGTCGGTCGGGTCGGGTCGGTGGTGCCCCGTTGTCCCGGGCGGTCGGCGCCCCGTACCCGCTGCGGCGGAGGGGACGGCGCCAGCAGCCGTGGCGGTACCGACTCCGGTGCGCAGACCGGGGCCAGCCCCGCCACGACGGTGTTGACGATCTCGGCGGCGTACGCGCCGTCCGGGTCGTAGTCGGGGTCGAAGACGGTCAGCTCGACACCGAGGCAGTGCGGGGTGTCCACCAGCCCGGCGAGGAGGATCTCCAACTCGGCGAAGGCGATCCCGCCCGGGTCGGGCGCGTCGACCGCCGGCATGACCGCCGGGTCGAGCACGTCCACGTCGATGTGCACCCAGTACCCGGCGCAGTCCTCCAGTTGTTCGTGCGCCCACTGGGCGGTCCGGGCGGCGCCCGCGGCGCGCAACGCCGGCACCGGCCGGGTGGTGATCCCGGCGGCCTGGAGGTCGAGGCGGTACTCGTCCTGGGCCCGGATACCGAGCACCACCACGTCGATGTCGCGGAAGTACGGCCGGCGGCCCTCGATGGCAGCCAGGTCGGCCTGCCCGCGCCCGGTCACCAGGGCGAGATCCTCGCCCGCCGCCGCGCCCACGTAGGAGGCGTTGCCGGGGTGCCGGAAGTCGGAGTGGCCGTCGACGAAGACCAGCCCGATCCGCCCGCCGACCGCCTCACCGAGCCGGTGCATGGCCAGCGCCGAGCCGAGCAGCACCGAGCAGTCGCCCCCCAACACCAGCGGGAACTCACCCCGGTCGATGATCGCCCCGATCCGGTCGGCGAGCGCCACCGAGTACGTGGCGATCTCCCGGGCGTGGCAGACCCCGTCGCCGGGGCGCCAGTCGCCGGGGTCGTACCGGGGTGCGGTGAGGCAGCCGGCGTCGCGGGCCCGCAGCCGGGCGAGCAGGTCGTGGTCGCGTAGCGCGCCGGGGGCTTTGGCGCAGCCGGGAACCGAGGTGGACGTGGGTGGCCGCAGCCCGAGGTTCGTCGGCGCGTCGAGGACGGCGATCCGGCGCATATGGGCTCCCGTCCTCGATGGTCGGGCGGGCCGGCCGGTACGCCGGCCCGCGCTGGCGTGCTACGAACTCAGAACAGTGCGCTGGCCAGGGCCCGTCGGGCCGAGGCCACGGCCGGGTCGTCCGGGCCGGCGACGGTGAACAGCGAGACCAGGTGCTGGCGTACCCTCTCCCGGTCGTCACCGGCGGTCCGCCGGACCAGGCCGACCAGCCGGGCGTACGCCTGCTCGGCCAGGCCGCCCAGTACCTCGATGTCGGCGGCGAGGAGTTGGGCGTCGACGTCGTCGGGGGCCTGCGCGGCGGCGGCGAGCGCGGCCTGCGGGTCGGCGCCGGCGACCCGGCGGGCCAGGCCGACCTGGGCCAGGCCGGCCTCGGCCGCGGCGTCCGCCGGCGACTCGGCCAGGATCTTGCGGTACGCCCGCTCGGCCGCGTCCAGGTCGCCGCTCATCAGCGCGTCGTCCGCCTCGTCGAGCCGGGGGTCCTCCGGCTCGGCGACGGCGACGCCACCGGCCTTGAGGATCGCCTGGATCCACTGGCGGAGCTGGGCCTCCGGCACGACGCCGGAGAAGGCGTCGATGGGCTGGCCGCCGACGACCGCGTACACCATGGGGATGCCCTGCACCCGGAACATCTGGGCGATGCGCGGGTTGGCGTCCACGTCGACCTTGGCCAGCACCCAGGCGCCGCCGCCCTCGGCGGCCAGCCGCTCCAGCACCGGGGAGAGCTGCTTGCAGGGCTCGCACCACTCGGCCCAGAAGTCGACGACCACCGGTGTGTTGAGCGAGCGCTCCAGGACCTCCGACTGGAAGGTCGCCTCTGTCACGTCGATGACGGTCACGGCGGCGCCCGCGGCGCCCGGCAGACCGGTTGGCGGACCGGCCTGGGCCGGTGTGGCGGGGCGGGAGGTGGCCGGCGGGGTGCTGCGCAGTGCGCTGAGGTCGACCGCGCCGCGGGTGAAGATCGACGAGGTCATCCGTGGGTCGCTCATGGTTACCTAGTCTCGCACGGACGCCGCCGAACCCGGATCAGCCGCGACGGCGACAGTTGCCACTCTCACCGCTGCTCACCCGCCCCGTCCCGCCTTCCCAACCCCCCGGCTCCTGCTTGATCCACTCCGGGTGCCGTGAACCGCGGCATTCGGTGTGTGTGGGTCAGAAGCGGGCCGGTTCGCGGTAGACGCCCCACTCGGCGCGCAGGGCGTCGCAGATCTCGCCGAGGGTGGCCTCGGCGCGCACCGCGTCGAGCATCGCCGGGATCATGTTTCCGCCGGTACGGCTGACCTCGACCATCCGGGCGACGGCCGCGGTGACCGCCGCGTCGTCGCGGGCGGCCTTGCGCCCGGCCAGCACCCGGCGCTGCTCCAGTTCCACCTCGTGCGAGATACGCAGGATCTCCAGGTTCTTGGCGACGGTACGGGTGTGGCAGTTGACCCCGACGATCCTCTTGTCACCCTTCTCCAGCGCCTGCTGGTAGACGAAGGCCGACTCGGCGATGTGGCCGGTGAACCAGCCGTCCTCGATGCCGCGCAGGATGCCGGAGGTCATCGGGCCGATCCGGTGCGGTCCCTCGCCGCCGAGCTGGCGGATGCGGGCGAAGATCTCCTCCGCCTCGGCCTCGATCTTGTCGGTGAGCGCCTCGACGTACCAGGATCCGCCGAGCGGGTCGGCCACGTTGGTCACCCCGATCTCCTCCATCAGCACCTGCTGGGTACGCAGGGCGATCTCGGCCGACTCGTCGGTGGGCAGGGCGAGGGTCTCGTCCAGGGCGTTGGTGTGCAGCGAGTTCGTGCCGCCCAGCACCGCGGCGAGCGCCTCGACGGCGGTGCGCACCACGTTGTTGACCGGTTGCTGGGCGGTCAACGACACCCCGGCGGTCTGGGTGTGGAACCGCAGCCAGAGCGCCTTCTCGCTGGTCGCGCCGTAGACGTCGCGCAGCCAGCGGGCCCAGATCCGGCGGGCGGCGCGGAACTTGGCGATCTCCTCGAAGAAGTCCAGGTGGGAGTCGAAGAAGAAGCTCAGGCCCGGGGCGAAGACGTTCACGTCCAGCCCGCGCGACAGCCCCAGCTCGACGTACCCGAAACCGTCGGCCAGGGTGTAGGCCAACTCCTGCGCGGCGGTCGCGCCGGCCTCCCGGATGTGGTAGCCGGAGACGGACAGCGGCTTGTACCGGGGGATCTGGCCGGCGCAGTACTCCATCAGGTCGCCGATCAGGCGCAGGTGCGGCTCGGGGTCGAACAGCCACTCCTTCTGCGCGATGTACTCCTTGAAGATGTCGGTCTGCAGCGTCCCGTCCAGCGTGGACACGTCGACGCCCTGCCGCTCGGCGGCGACCAGGTACATGCAGAAAACCGGCACGGCGGGGCCGGAGATGGTCATCGAGGTGGTGACGCCGCCCAGGTCGATGCCGTCGAAGAGCACCTCCATGTCGGCGGCGCTGTCCACCGCGACGCCGCAGTGCCCGACCTCGCCGAGCGACTGCGGGTCGTCGGAGTCGCGGCCCATCAGGGTGGGCATGTCGAAGGCGACGGAGAGACCGCCCCCGCCGGCGCCGAGGATCATCTTGTAGCGCTCGTTGGTCTGCCGGGCGTTGCCGAAGCCGGCGAACTGCCGGATCGTCCATGTCCGCCCCCGGTAGCCGGTGGGGTGCAGGCCCCGGGTGTACGGGTACTCGCCCGGCCAGCCGATCCGCTCGAAGCCCGGGTACGCCACTCCCTCCGGGGGGCCGTACACCGGGTCCACCGTCATCCCGGACAGGGTGGTGAAGTCCGCGTCCCGCTTGCGCGCGGCGTCGTAGCGGGCCTGCCAGCGGGCCCGTCCGGCGGCGATCTCGTCGGCGTCCATCCGCGGAGCTCCTCCTCGAGTCCTCGACTGAGGATCCGAGTGTAGAACGCCGCCCTGAACGATCGCTAAGGAAGTTGATACCGGACGGTAACCCGCTCAGGCGGTGGGCGTCTCCATCGCCACGTCGTCCACCCGGATGTTGATTTCGTCGGCCCGCAGCCCGTACGCCTCGACGGCCGCCGTCACCGCCGCCCGCACCGCGTCGGTCACCTGCGGCACCGGGTGGCCCGCGGAGATCACCAGCACCAGGTTCACCACCGCCGCACCGTTGGTGACGTGCGCCGAGCAACCCCGGCGGGCGTCACCGACCTGGTCCAGACCGACCCGGTCGAGCACGGCGTTGAAGAACCGGGCCACGTCGCCACCGAGCTCGGCCACCCCCGGCACCGAACGCGCGGCGGCCACCGCGATCTTCTCCACCACCTCGTCGGAGACGTGCGTCGTCCCGCCCGCCACCGCGTCCGGCGTCACCGACAGCTCCTGCGTCGCCTCGTCGCTCATGCTCTCTCCCACCAACGCACGCCCCACGCCCCACGCGCGTGAGGCGGTGCGAGCGTACTAGCGGTCGATGTACCGCTCGACGTACTCCCCCGTCGGTTCGGTCGGCGTGATGACGTCGATCAACACTCCGTTGGGGTCCGCCACGATGAAGTGGCGCTGCCCGAAGTCCTCACTTCGCAGGTCCAGTTCGGCCCGCAGTCCGCCCTCGACGACGAGCCGACGCCACTGCGCATCCACATCGGACACCTCGAAGTTGAGCAGCAGCCCGTCGACCGGCTTCCGGTACCCGTCGGGGATCGTCGGGTGGGTGTGGTCCAGGAGCCCGAGTTCGTACGGCACCGGGCCCGGGCGGCACAGGCTCACATACCAGTCCGCCTCGAAGGTGGTCTCGAAACCGAACCAGTCGACGTAGAACGCGTGCGACTCCCTCAGCCGGGTCGTGCAGATCACCGGGTAGAAACTGGTCAACAGCATGATCACCCCACTCGCGTACCAACGGTATGCCAGTCACGCTATTGGCGTACCATCGGTATGTCAACGGCGGTGCGGCGTTGTCGCGGACGAGAGGGTAGGTGCGCATGCGTAGGGCGGAGCAGCGGGAGCAGACTCGGCACGCGCTGGTGCGCGAGAGCCGGCGGTTGTTCGCGACCCACGGGTACGGCGCGGTCGGCCTCGCGCAGATCGTCGCCGCCGCCGGGGTGACGAAAGGCGCGCTGTACCACCACTTCGCCAGCAAGGCCGACGTCTTCCGGGCGGTCCTGGAACTGGTGCAACAGGAGGTGGCCGAGCAGGTCGTCACGGCCGCCGAGGCACAGCACGACGCGTGGGCGCGGCTGACCGCTGGCTGCCGGGCCTTCCTCACCGCGAGCACCGCCCCGCAGGTTCAGCGGATCATGCTGGTCGACGGACCAGCCGTGCTGGGCTGGGCCGAGTGGCGGGCCCTTGACGAGGCGGCGTCGGCACACCACCTCGCCGAGGCGCTCGCCGACCTGATCACGGACGGGACGATCGCGGCGCAGCCGGTCACGCCGCTGGCGCACCTGCTCTCCGGCGCGATGAACGAGGCCGCGCTGTGGCTCGCCACCACAACCAGTCCGCAGGCGCTGGAGCAGACCTGCGCCGCGCTCACCCGCCTGCTCGAAGGACTCCGTGCCCGCTGACGACCGGAGAGAGGACGTCAGGCGCGATCCGCAGCATGCCCCACTCGCCGGGGCATCCCCACACCGCCGGCCCTCGCAACCCGCCGGCATCCACACCGACGCGCGCTCATCGCGGCGAACTCATCCGGCACCGAGCTGGGACAGCAGTTCGGCCGCCGCCGCGTACGGGTCGACGGCGCCGTCGGCCACCTTGGCGGCGAGCGTCGGCAGCTGGGTGCCGTCACGCAGCGAGCCGATCCGGTCGCGGAGCACGCCGAGCGCGATCGCCTCGATCTCGGCGGCGGCCCGCGCCTCGCGGCGGCGGCGCAGCTCGCCGTGGCGCTCCAGCCAGTCGCGGTGCTTGTCGATCGCGGCGGCGATGTCGTCGATGCCCTCACCCCGCGCGGCGATCGACCGCACCACCTGTGGCCGCCACTGGCCCGGCCCGCGCTCGCCGAGGGCGATCATGCCCTGGATGTCGCGAACCGTGGCGTCGGCGCCGTCCCGGTCGGCCTTGTTGACCACGAAGACGTCGGCGATCTCCAGGATCCCGGCCTTCACCGCCTGGATCGCGTCGCCCATGCCGGGGGCCAGCAGCACCAGCGTGGTGTCGGCGAGGGAGGCGACCTCCACCTCGGCCTGCCCCACGCCGACGGTCTCCACCAGCACCACGTCGCAGCCCGCGCCCTCCAGCACCCGCACCGCCTGGGGGGTGGCCGCGGACAGCCCGCCGAGGTGGCCCCGGCTGGACATCGAGCGGATGTAGACCCCCGGGTCGGTCGCGTGGTCCTGCATCCGGACCCGGTCGCCGAGGATCGCCCCGCCGGTGAACGGGCTCGACGGGTCGATGGCCAGCACGCCGACCCGACGCCCGCGCGACCGCAGCTCCCGGACCAACTCGTTGGTGGTGGTCGACTTACCCACCCCGGGAGAGCCGGTCAGCCCCACCACCTGGGCCTGACCGGCGTACGGCGCGAGCGCCGCCGCGACCTGCGGCAACACCTCGTCGCCGGACTCGACCAGGGTGATCAGGCGGGCCACCGCGCGGGGGTCGCCCGCGCGGGCCCGCTCCACCAGCAGGGGCACGTCGCGGCTGCGGCGTACCGGTCCGGCCGCCGTCGGGATGTTCTCGGCCGGTCCGCTCACTGGCCGGTCTCGGCGCCGTTCGGGACGTGGATGATCAGCGCGTCGCCCTGGCCGCCGCCGCCGCAGAGCGCCGCCGCGCCGGTGCCGCCGCCCCGCCGCCGCAGCTCCAGCGCCAGGGTGAGCACCAGCCGTGCGCCCGACATGCCGATCGGGTGGCCCAGGGCGATCGCGCCGCCGTTGACGTTGACCTTGTCCGGGCTGATGCCCAGGTCGCGGGTGGACTGGATGCCGACCGCGGCGAACGCCTCGTTGATCTCGACGAGGTCGATGTCCTCGGTGCTCAGCCCGCCCTTTCTCAGGGCGTGCAGGATGGCGTTCGACGGCTGCGAGTGCAGGGAGTTGTCCGGGCCGGCCACGTTGCCGTGCGCGCCGATCTCGGCCAGCCAGGTCAGGCCCAGTTCCAGGGCCTTGGCCTTGCTCATCACGACGACGGCGGCGGCGCCGTCGGAGATCGGCGAGGAACTGCCGGCGGTGATGGTGCCGTCGGGGGTGAACGCCGGGCGGAGCCGGCCCAGCGACTCGACGGTGGTGTCCGGCCGGATGCCCTCGTCCTCGCTGATCACCAGCGGCTCACCCTTGCGCTGCGGGATGAGCACCGGGGTGATCTCTTCGGCGAAGTGGCCGTTCTTCTGGGCGGCGGCGGCCCGCTGGTGGCTGGCGGCGGCGAAGGTGTCCTGCTCCTCGCGGGTGATGCCGTGCTTCGCGCCGTGCCGCTCGGTGGACTCGCCCATCGAGCAGCAGTCCCAGGCGTCGGTGAGTCCGTCGAGGGCCATGTGGTCGGAGAGGGTGACGTCGCCGTACTTGTAGCCGGAGCGCTGCCCGAGCAGCAGGTGCGGGGCGTTGGTCATCGACTCCATGCCACCGGCCACCACGACGTCGAACTCGCCGGCCCGGATCAGCTGGTCGGCCAGGGCGATCGCGTCGAGGCCGGAGAGGCAGACCTTGTTGATGGTCAACGCCGGGGTGGACATCGGGATGCCGGCCTCGACCGCCGCCTGCCGGGCGGGGATCTGCCCGGCGCCGGCCTGGAGCACCTGGCCCATGATCACGTACTGCACCTGGTCCGGGGCGACGCCGGACCGTTCCAGCGCCGCCTTGATCGCGATGCCGCCGAGCCTCGTCGCGGGGAGGTCCTTGAGGTTGCCGAGCAGGCGACCCATCGGGGTCCGCGCGCCGCTGACGATCACCGAAGCCACTGCCTGCCTCCGAGGGGTGCCGACCTGTACGCCTTAACGATTGTTCGGTCAGACTAGCGCCATGGCTGAGAACTCCCCCGTCGAGCCCGCTGCCGACTATGTCACAGACATCGGCCTGCGCCGCATCGACCACGTCGGGATCGCCGTCGCCGACCTCGACGCCGCGATCGACTTCTACCAGCGGACCTTCGGCATGCGCTGCGTGCACACCGAGACCAACACCGAGCAGGGCGTCCACGAGGCGATGCTGGCCGTCGGGCCGACCGCCGAGGGCGGCTGCGTGCAACTGCTCGCCCCACTGACCCCGGAGTCCACCATCGCGAGGTTCCTGGATCGCAACGGGCCCGGCGTGCAGCAGGTGGCGTACACGGTGGCGGACATCGACGCGGCCTGCGCGGCGCTGCGCGAGCGCGGGGTACGGCTGCTCTACGACACCCCGAAGCGGGGCACAGCCGGCTCCCGGATCAACTTCGTACACCCGAAGGACGCCGGCGGCGTCCTGGTCGAGTTGGTCGAGCCGGCCACCGGGGGCCACTGACCGCCGTCCCGCCACGGCCGCGCCACGGGGTGACCGCTCGTTCGCCGCTGGTCGTGGTGTCCGCGTCGCCGGACACCACGACCAGCGCCGTCGGCGAAGCCACCTCGGTACGAAGTACGGCGGTGTGCGGTTCCGGGCTTCCACGGACACCTTCACTCAGCGGCCGATGCAGTTTTTCACAGAGACCTTCCGACCCTAGCTACCGTTCAGTAACGTCCGGCGGCACCGGAGCGCGACCGTGTCGGACGTGTCGATCGCCGACCTGGCGGCCGTCGCCCCGGCGCCGACGATGGCAACAGCCCGCGCCTGGCGTGGGATGCGGACGAACGGGAGGTCACCGTGCAGGACATCCTCGAAGCGATCATGGCGGCGGAGGGCTCTACCCAACCGGAGCGGGAACTCGCCGGCCTCGCCGACCTGCCCGTTCCCGACAGCTACCGGGGCGTGGTGGTCCGCGCCGACGAAACCCGGATGTTCGACGGGATGGCCACCCGGGACAAGGACCCGCGCAAGGCGCTGCACCTGCAGGAGGTGCCCACCCCGGAACTCGGCCCGGGCGAGGCGTTGGTCGCGGTGATGGCCAGCGCGATCAACTACAACACGGTCTGGACCAGCATCTTCGAGCCGCTGCCGACCTTCAGGTTCCTCCAGCGCTACGGCCGGCTCTCCGAGCTGACCCGCCGGCACGACCTGCCGTACCACGTGGTCGGCTCCGACGCCGCCGGCGTGGTGCTGCGCACCGGGCCCGGCGTGACGAAGTGGAGGGCCGGCGACGAGGTCGTCGCGCACTGCCTCTCCGTGGAGCTGGAGGACGCGGCTGGTCACGACGACACCATGCTCGACCCGCAACAGCGGATCTGGGGCTTCGAGACCAACTTCGGCGGCCTGGCCGAGCTGTGCGTGGTCAAGGCCAACCAGCTGATGCCCAAGCCGCGTCACCTCAGCTGGGAGGAGGCGGCCAGCCCCGGCCTGGTCAACTCCACCGCGTACCGGCAGCTGGTCAGCCACCACGGGGCGAACATGAAGCAGGGCGACGTGGTGCTGATCTGGGGTGCCTCCGGCGGGCTGGGCAGCTACGCCACCCAGATGGCCCTCAACGGCGGCGCGATCCCGGTCTGCGTCGTCTCCTCCCCCGAGAAGGCCGAGCTGTGCCGGTCCATGGGCGCGGAGCTGGTCATCGACCGGTCCGCCGAGGGCTACCGGTTCTGGTCCGACGAGCACACCCAGGACCAGGACGAGTGGCGGCGGTTCGGCGAACGGATCAGGGAGCTGACCGGCGGCGAGGACCCGGACATCGTCTTCGAGCACCCCGGGCGGGAGACCTTCGGCGCGAGCGTCTTCGTGGCCAAGAAGGGCGGCACCATCGTCACCTGCGCCTCCACCAGCGGCTACCTGCACCAGTACGACAACCGCTACCTGTGGATGCACCTCAAGCGGATCGTCGGCAGCCACTTCGCCAACTACCGCGAGGCGTGGGAGGCCAACCGCCTCGTCGCGCTCGGGAAGATCCACCCCACGGTGTCCAGGAGCTACCCGCTGGAGCAGACCGGGCAGGCGGCCTACGAGGTGCACCGCAACGCGCACCAGGGCAAGGTCGGCGTGCGCTGCCTCGCCCCCGGCGACGGGCTCGGCGTTCGGGACCCGGAGACCCGGGCCCGGCACGAGAGCGCGATCAACCGGTTCCGCGGCCACTGACCCGTCCGGGTGACACCGGGCCACCCATTGCGGCGAGAAGGCCATTGCCTTTCCATCGCCGTCCGACACCCATTCGAGTGACAGTGGACAAAGGGCCGTGGGCTCGCGCGCCACGGCCCTTTCCCGCTCACCTTGCGTGACGCCGGGCCCGCCCCGGGAGCTGCCAAGATCGTCATTTGACCACGTCCGCGCAGGCGCCCGCGACGACCCGGTAATGAGGACACGAAAGCTCGGCACCGCTCTTGCGAACGCCCCCGGGGAGTCTGCGAGTATGTCCCAATGCCCCAGCAGCAGTCCTCCCCTCTCGCGTTCTTCGATAACGCGAACTCGCAGCCAGATTTCACCGTCGGCCTGCGCGGATACAACACACACCAGGTTGACGACTTCATCGGCCGGATGACCGCGGCGCTGACCCAGTCGGAGCAGGCCCGGGCCGAGGCCGAGCAGCGGATGAACGACGCCCAGCGCCGCCTCCGCCAGGCCGAGCAGCGGCAGAGCGCGCTCGAGCAGAAGCTCGCCGAGACCAACAAGCAACTCGAGGAGAACAGCCGACCCACGCTGTCCGGTCTGGGCACCCGGGTCGAGCAGATCCTCCGGTTGGCCGAGGAACAGGCCAACGACCACCGGGCCGAGGCCAAGCGGGAGTCGGAGGGCATCCTCTCCGCGGCCCGCCTCGAGGCCCGGGAGATCACCGACAAGGCGCGCGCCGAGGCGGCGGCCATGAAGGCCAGCGCCGAGCGGGAGGCCGGCAGCGTCCGCACCGCCGCCGAGCGGGAGGCCGCCGAGGCGCGGGTGCAGGCCCGCCGCGAGGCCGACACGCTCCGTGCCGACGCCGAGCGGGAGACCAAGCAGCTCCGTACGGTCACCGCGCACGAGGTGGCCGAGCTGAAGTCCACGGTCGAGCGTGAGGTCGCCACCCTGCGCGCCACCGCGGAGCGGGAGATCACCCAGCAGCGGGCCAAGGCCGCCCGCGAGGCCGAGGAGAAGCGGGCCGAGGCGACCAAGCTGCTCACCGACGCCCGCGACAAGCGGGACAAGGACCTCCAGGCGCTGGAGCTGCAGCTCGCCGAGCGCCGCGAGAAGGCCGAGCGCGAGGAGTCGGAGCGGCACGCCGCCCAGGTCGCGCAGACCCAGAAGCTGGTCAGTGAGGCCGAGCAGCGCGCCCGCGCCGCCCAGGAACGGGCCAAGGAGATCGAGCAGCGGGCCGAGGCCCGCCGGGTCGAGTCCGAGCGCACCGCCAACGAGACCGTAGACAAGGCCAAGGCGCTGGCCGAGAAGACTCTCAGCGAGGCCAAGGCCGAGGCCAAGCGACTGCTCACCGAGGCGCGCACCGAGGCGGACCTCACCACCCAGGCGGCCCGCCGTGAGGTCGAGGACCTCACCCGCCAGAAGGACGCCGTCACCTCGCAGCTCGGCCAGATGCTCTCCGGCCTCGCCGGCATCGTCCCGGGCGTCCCGGCGCAGCAGCAGGCCGCCGCGCCGGCCAAGTCGGAGCCGGCCAAGGCCGACGCGCAGCGGGCGACCGCGGAGACCACCAACTGACCCACCGCACCGTCGGGGCATGAGTGACACGGCGCGGGGTGACACCGGGTAACCGGTGCCACCCCGCGCCGTGTGGTTTTCCCGCCCCTCGCCGCCGACCTGCCGCGACAGCAGTGAAGTAGGTCCCAACAGGGGCGTCCGTATCGCCCCAGCAGGGCCGGATGCGTGTGAGGATGAGGGCATGTCGCACGGCGAGGAACTGTTCGCTCTCGGCGGGGACGTGACCACGGAGCCCAGCTTCGAGTCCGCCCTGCGGGGGTACGAGAAACGACAGGTTGACCGGTACGTCGCTCGGGCGGAGCACGAGATCGCGACCCTGACGGCCGAGCGGGAACAGGCGTACACGCAGATCCACAAGCTGGCCGGCCAGGTCGAGCACCTCCAGCGGGACCTGGCCCAGTTGCGCAAGCAGGCCGCCGTGGTGGATCGGGCGTCCTTCAAACACCTCGGCCCCCGCGTCGAACAGATCCTCACCCTCGCCGAGGAGCAGGCCGACGCCATCCTGGCCGCCGCCAACGAGGAGATCGACGCCCGCCGGGCCGCCGCCAGGCACATCGTCGACGAGGCCCGCGAACAGGCCGCCCAGGCGCTCAAGGACTTCGAGATCGCCCTGGCCGCCCGGCGCGCGGAGGAGGAGCGACACACCGCCACCCGTCGGGCCGAGGCGGACGCCGCCGTCAAGACCGCCAAGGAGGACGCCGCCCGGCTCCGTACGGCCGCCGAGGAGGAGTCCACCCGGCTGCGTACGGCCGCCGAGGAGGAGTCCACCCGACTGCGTACCGCCGCGCAGGAGGCCCTGGCCAGGGCGCAGCAGGAGGCCACCCAGCTGCGGGACACCGCCAAGGAGATCCACAGCCGGGCCCAGCAGGAGGCCACCAGGCTGCGTACCGCCGCGCAGGAGGCCCTGGCCAGGGCGCAGCAGGAGGCCACCCAACTCCGCGACGCCGCCAAGGAGGTGCACGCCAAGGCCCAGCAGGAGGCCAAGCGGCTCACCGACACGGCGGCTGAGGCCGGGCGGGCCAGCCACGCCAAGGCCCTCCAGGAGGCCAAGAAGATCGTCGACGACGCCGAGGAGGCCGCGAAGGGCACTCGGGGCCGGGCCCGGCAGGAGGCGCACCGGCTCACCACGGAGGCCGCCGAGGCGGCCAAGCGCAGCCGGGCCGAGACCGAGGCGTACGTGACCCGCATGCGCACCGAGACCGAGGCGTACGTCCAGCAGACCCGGGCCCAGACGCAGCAGGAACTGGGGGCCTGGCGGGCCGGGGTCGAGAAGGAGGTCAACGCCCGGCGGGAGGCCGCTGACCGGGAGCTGGCCCAGCGCCGCGCCGCCATCGAACAGGAGTACGCCAAGCGCCGCGACGAACTGGAGAAGCGGTACCAGGCCAAGCTGGCCGAGCAGGAGCGGCAACATCAGGCCCGGCACGACGAGCTGGAACGGGAGTGGACGGCCCGGCGCGACGAGATGGAGCGCGCGGGGGTCGAGCTGCGCCAGGCGGCCGAGGCCGACGCGCTCACCATGCGCCGCCAGGCCGAGGAGGAGGCCACCGCGCTGCTCCAACGGGCCGAGCAGGAGGCCGCCGACAAGCGGCGCAAGGCCGACGAGCACGTGGCCGCCTCCCGTCGGCAGTTCGAGGAGTACGCGGCCACCACCCAGCAGCACCTGGCCACCACCCAGCAGCACCTTGCCGCGACCCAGCAGGAGGCGGCGGCGAGCCGCCAGCAGCTCGCCCAGGTGATGCTGGAGATCGCCCAGGCCCAGCAGCAGCTCGCCGACCTGCGGCAGGAGACCTGGCAGGCGCGGCAGGAGTCCGACGAGGTCCAGCGCCAGCTCACCGAACTCAAGCTGCACAGGTTGACCGCCACCCCGCTGGACGGCAGCGCGCCGACCTCGGCCGGCACCGCGCCGAGACCGGGCACGGACGACGCGAAGCCCAGGGCCGGCGCGTTCCCGGACGGCGCGAAGCTGACGGTCGCCACCGTCTCCGACGAGACGAAGCCGACGACCGATGCGGGCGCCGACGGGGCGAAGCCGAACGCCGGGCCGGCAGCCGACGGGGCACTGAAGGCGAAGCCGGTCGCCGACCCGCCGGCAAACGGGGCGAAGCCGAAGGCCGAGCCGGTGACCACCGTGGACGGCGGCACCGCCAGCGCCGGTGTCGACGGCGAACCGACCGTCGCGGCGGTGCCGGGGACGGGCGGCCGGGAGCCCACCCCGACCAAGATCACCAGCACCGGGGAGAACGGCAAGCGGCCGACCAAGCCGACCACCGACGAGCGCAGCGCCAAGCCGAGCAAGGTCACCGTCGAGTCGGAGTGACGTACCGGTCCGTCCACGGTGGGTGACGCCCGGGTGGTCGTGCGCTCCGCTCACCACTACCCTGCCGTCAGGGGCCCGCTGGTACGGGCCCGCAGCGGCAGCCTCCGGCCTGGCGGCCGGAGCGGGACCCGGGGGAGGTCCGGTGGAACACGACGGACCGGCGCGTGCCGGTGCCCGGGACGAGCCGACGCGGCACCCCCGGCGGGCGACTGAGCCGGAACGGACCGGTGCCACCG
>NZ_SMKD01000113.1 GCF_004348595.1 Micromonospora sp. KC723 | reverse complement strand
CACCAGCCGAACATCCCCGCTCCCCTCGTCGACCGTCACGGCCGCAGGCCGTCGACCCGGCCACGCAGTGACCGCCGTCAACTATCGCAAGCCCGTCGGCGTCCGGCACGCCGGGCCGGGTACGGGCCGTTTCGCCTGCGCCGTGTCGCGGCGGGCGGATGGAAGGGTTCTCCGGCTGCGCCGTCGTGCGGTGTCCCCGGCGGCGGTCGCCACGATCCGGCGCAGGTCGAGTGGACCATCGCCTCCCGCCGCGAACACCTCCCGCGCGGAGCCCGGCGGCACTAGGCTGGCCGGGCATGAGCGAAGCGAGTGACCTGCCGGCCCGCGCCGACGCCGTGGTCGTCGGCGCCGGCCACAACGGGCTGGTCTGCGCGATCCTGCTGGCCCGCGCCGGGTTGACGGTGCTGGTACTGGAGGCCGCCGACGTGCTCGGCGGGGCCACCCGCACCGAGAACCCGTTCCCGAAGGTGCCCGGGCTGCGCCACTCCACCGGGTCGTACCTGCTCGGACTGATGCCACCGGAACTGCTCGCCACGCTCGACGTCCGCATCCCGGTGCTGCGCCGCGACCCGCACTACTTCCTGCCCACCCCGGGCGGGCCCGGCGCGCCGTACCTGCTCTTCGGCAGCGACACCGCGGCCACCCGGCGGCAGCTCGCCCAGATGTTCTCCCCCGCCGACGTGGCCGCCGACGACGCCCTCCAGGCCGAACTGGCCGCGCTCCGCGCGGACCTGGCGCCGGCCTGGCTGGCCGAGCCGCTGCCGGTGCGGGAGACCGCCGAACGTTACGTCCGCCCCGCCCTGCGGCAGGTCTTCGTCGACCTGGTCCGCGGCTCGGTCGCCGATCACCTGGCCCGCTTCGAGTTCCGCTCCGAGCTGCTGGTCAGCATGTACGCCGTAACCGACGGGCTGTCCGGTGTCAACGCCGGCCCGGACGACCCCGGTACCGGGCACAACTTCCTGGTGCACAACATGTGCCGGCTGCCCGGCTCGGACGGGACCTGGATGATCGCGGAGGGCGGCATGGGCACCGTGTCACGGACCTTCGCCGAGGCCGCCCGCACCGCCGGGGCCCGCATCCGCACCGGCACGCCGGTCACCGCGATCACCCTCGACGCCGGGGCGGCCAGCGGGGTCGTGCTCGCCGACGGCCGGCAGGTGGCCACCACCGTGGTGGTGGGGGCCTGCGACCCGTACCGGCTGATCGGGCTGCTGCCCGACGGCGCGCTCCCGGCGCCACTCGGCGCGCGCATGGCGGCGGTCCGCCGCCCCGGCACCACCCTCAAGCTCAACCTGGCACTGACCGGGCTGCCCCGGTTCTCCTGCCTGCCGGCGGACGCGCCGAGCCCGTTCGGTTCCACCATCCATCTGCTGCCCGGCTCGTCCTCGCTGGTCGACGGCGGCGGCGTGGCGCCGATGGCGGCGCTGCGCGCGATGTGGGCGGACGTGCGGGCGGGCCGGCTGCCGGCGGAACCGACCATCGAGTGGTACCTGCACACCACCGTCGACCCGTCGCTGGCCGACGACGCCGGGCACCACTCGTCGGCGCTCTTCGTCCAGTCGGTCCCCTACGAACTGGCCGGCACCACCTGGGACGAGGCACTACCCGGGTACGTCTCCCGGCTGGTCGACATCTGCGAACGGTACGCCCCCGGCACCGCCGGCCTGATCGCCGACGCGGTGCCGCTGCCCCCGCCCGGCATCGAGGCGCACTTCGGCATCACCGGCGGGCACATCCACCACGTCGACAACACCGTGTCGTTCACCGACCGGATGCCGTACGCCACCGGCGTCGACGGCGTGTACGCGGGCAGCGCCGGCTGCCACCCGGCCGGCAGCGTCATCGGCGCCGCCGGCCACAACGTCGCCAAGCGGATCCTCGCCGACCTGGGCCGCTGACCTCCCGTCAGCCGGCCGGGGTGTTCGCGTCGGCGCGGTGGGCGCGGATCTTGTGGCCGACGCTGGTCAGGCACCGGCCGCTGGACAGGTCGAACTTCCAACCGTGCAGCTGGCAGGTGAGCTGGTCGCCCTCGACGATGCCGAACCGGGTCAGGTCGGCCTTCAGGTGCGGGCAGCGCCGTTGCACCACCCAGTCGCCGAGGGTGATGTCCTCCGCGTCGCTGACCCGCTCGTGCTCGTCGTACCAGCCCTCCGCGTACTGGAGGCGCTCGGTGGAGAGGCACTTGAAGAAGGCGTAGACGAACTCGTTGTACTGGCCGATCCGGGCCGCCGAGAAGCGGCAGGACAGGAAGAGCGAGTTCACCCAGTCCACCTCGCCGGTGTACAGCAGGTGCTCGACCAGCGCCCGCTCGGTACGGAACCGGTAGCGCACCTTCTCGTCGGCGTACGGGCGGACCTCCTTGCCGGGGAAGTCCACCACGATGGATTCGATGGTCTCCCCGCCCGAGTCGTCGGTGCCCACCAGGTCGAAGCGGACCGGGCCGCCGACCCCCTTGGCCAGGTAGATCGACTCGTCCAGCAGTGGCTCGATCCGGCGCTTCATCTCACCGAGCACGTCCACCTCGGGGTGCCGCCAGGACGCCTTCTCCGCCTTGATGACCGGCCGCTTGCGCTCCCGCATCTCCTCCAGGTGGGCGGTCTTGTTGGCGAAGAACTCCTCGACCGGCACCGGGTGGGTGGTCTGGCAGGACTCCGTGGTGATCTCGGCGACGCTGCCGGGCAGCAGCACGACCCCGTTGGTGCCGCCGACCTTGGCGTACTCGGAGAGGAACACCGACTGGTCGGGGAAGATGTTGCCCTCGTCGCCGTGGATGTCGTTGAACTGCCACAGCGCGTCGTCGAGAAAGCAGGGCGGGCCGGCGATGGGGAAGACGTGGTCGGCCCTCAGGTCGTCGATGTAGCGCCAGGTGCGGTCGAACTGCCGGTCCCGCTTCTGCTTGCCGAACGCGGTCTTCGCCGCCTGCGGCAGCTCGTACACCATCGGGTACCAGATCGCGCCGGAGAACTGCAACATGTGCGCGTGCACGTGGCCCAGCTCGGCGAAGACGCCGAGGTCACTCGGGCGGGCGTCGTTCTGGTTGAGCAGCCGCACCCCGTCGTACTCCACCCAGAGCGAGGAGTCACCGATCGGGCCGTCGGTCGGGCTGGTCAACGCCTGGATCATGATCTTCAGGCCGCCGTCGAGTTCGACGACCTGCTCGTTCGGCGCCTTGAGGAACTTCGTGAAGCCCAGCTCCCGCAGCTCGTCCTCCATCTCCGAGGTGGGGAACTCGGGCAGCAGGACGGTGGCGTCCTTCGACACGTACCGCCTCAGGTGCGCGGCGTCGAAGTGGTCCCGGTGCAGGTGCGAGACGTACAGGTAGTCGACCTGCCCCAGGGTCTCCCAGTCGAGCAGGGAGTTGTCCGGGAAGGGGAACCAGGAGGCGAAGTAGGCGGGATTGACCCACGGGTCGCACAGGATGCTGCCCGCGGCCGTGTCGATCCGCATGCTGGCATGTCCCGTACCGGTCACTCGCACCGCAGTCCCCCTCGCAAAGGCAATCAAGGCGTACGCCGAAAACGCTACCGGAGGCGGTGCGGTCGTCGTCCCGCGACGCCGGTAGTGCCGGTCCGCCCACCCGGACCGGAGCGCTGCACCCGCGTCCCGGTGCGCGGGACCCCGATCAGGGCGTACCCCGCACCGGGTCCGGCGCGGGGCGTGCCAGACTACTCGGAGATCCGATCGCGAGGGAAGGACCGACAGTGGCAGGAAGCGAGCCGGTAACCGCGCCAGATCAGCACAAGCCCGGGCACCGCAGGTCCGGACGCATCGGTGCGGTGCTCACCGCGCTGGCGCTGCTGGCGATGCTCTGCGGCAACCACGAGGGCAAGGTCGAGGACATCTGGCTGATCGGCCTGGCCGCGCTGCTGTTGGCGATCGTCGTGGGCGACGCGGTGCTGCGCCGCAACGGCCTGCGTTCCTGACACCACACCGTCGGGCGCCGGTTTCCGGGCCCTCCCCGCGGCGACGGACGACGCGAGGGCCCGCCCCCGGCCGGGCAGCGGGCCCTCGTCACGTCGGCCGGCCGGTCAGCGGCCGAGCAGGATGTCCTGTACGTCCTTGAGGGCGGCGTCGACCTCGGCCTCGAAGTAGCCGCCCGGGACCAGCCCGAAACGAAGAGTGTCCAGGTCCCGTGGGTTCACCGGCATCGGGTTGCGGCCCTGCATCCCACCGAGCAGCGCCTCGAAGAAGCGGTCGACCTGGTCCGGGTCGTACCCGCTGCCGAAACGCCGCACCTGGAAACTGCGCCGGATCTGGTCCACCCGGTAGAGGTCGCTGCCGGGCGGGCCGGCCATCGGTGGGCCGGCCATCGGCGGACCCGCCATGGGCGGACCCGCCATGGGCGGACCGGCCGGCGGCGGGCCACCGAGCCCCTGCTGCGGCACGGGGGGCGGCCCGACGGGGCCACGGCCACGCAGATCGCGCAGCTCCCGCTCGGACATCCGGATCTCGGCGGTCATGTCGGCGCGACCGTGCCGACCGGCCTCGAAACCGTCGAACCGCGGCTCGTCCTGGCCGTACCCGCCCTGGCCGGGTGGCAGGCCACGCTGCGGCAGGCCACCGTGGCCCCCCGGCCCACCGGGACCCATCGGGCCGCCCGGCCCCAGCTGACCACCCGGCCCCGTCGGAACGCCCGGCCCGAGCTGGCCACCGGGACCGGCCGGGCCGCGCGGCGCGTCGTAACCGCCCCCCCGCGGGGCGTCGTAACCACCGGCGAAGGCGCCGGTCGGCTCGTCGTACCGGTTGCCGTAACGGTCGGTCGGGCCGGGCTGCGCCGGCATCGCGCGCGGCGGCATCGGCTGCGGGACCGGCGGGACCCCCCGGTGGTCGTCGCGCATCGGCGGGCCGACACGCTCAACCGACGCGCGCGGGTCGCCGCTGCGACCGCCCAGGCCACCGCGCTCCTCCAGCTCGGCCAGCTGCCGCTCCACCCGGTCCAGGTGCAGGTCCACCTGCCACTCGTCGTAGCCGTTGAAGCGGACCCGGAAGACGACGTCATGGACCTCCTGGGAGGCCACGGGCGCGCCCACCGGCTGGCCGGCGAGTGTCGCCTCGACCCGGTCCAGGAAGGCGTCCACCTCGTCGACCTTGTAGCCCCGGCGGAGCGCTTTGCGCCGGAAACGCTGACCCTGACTCGCCACTATGTCTCCTGGTCTCGTACCGCTACGCCCGGTCACGCCCGCGCGGCGCGTCGGTGTCCCTGTCCTCGGCGGCAGCCAGCTGCCCGCACGCGCCGTCGATCTCGCGCCCCCGGGTGTCCCGCACCGTCGTGGACACCCCGGCGTCCCGCAGCCGCCGGACGAACTCCCGCTCGACCGGCTTCGGGCTGGCGTCCCAACGGCTGCCCGGTGTCGGGTTGAGCGGGATGAGGTTCACGTGGGCCAACCTGCCGGCCAACAACCGGCCGAGCAGGTCCGCCCGCCACGGCTGGTCGTTCACGTCCTTGATCATTGCGTACTCGATCGACACGCGGCGCCCTGTCCGGGCCGCGTAGTCCCACGCTGCGTCCAGCACTTCGGCTACCTTCCAGCGCTGGTTGACCGGCACGAGTTCGTCGCGCAGATCATCATCGGGCGCGTGCAGCGACAGCGCAAGGGTCACTGAGAGGTCTTCGCTGGCCAGTCGGCGGATGGCCGGAACCAGCCCGACCGTGGAAACGGTGATGTGCCGCTGGGACAGCCCGAGCCCCTCCGGAGCCGGCGCGACCAGCCGGCGGATCGCGCCGACCACCCGCGAGTAGTTGGCCAACGGCTCGCCCATCCCCATGAACACGACGTGCGACAGCCGCGGCGGCGCGCCCGCCACCACGCCCGAGGCGGCGACACCGGCCAGGTAGACGGCCTGGTCGACGATCTCCGCGGTGGAGAGGTTCCGGGTCAACCCGGCCTGGCCGGTCGCGCAGAACGGACAGGCCATGCCGCAGCCGGCCTGGCTGGAGATGCAGACGGTCACCCGATCCGGGTAGCCCATCAGCACGCTCTCCACCAGCGCGCCGTCGTGCAGCCGCCACAGCGCCTTGCGGGTGGCCCCGTCGTCGCAGGCCAGCTCGCGCACCGGATGGAGCAGGGTGGGCAGCAGCCCGGCGGCGATCCGCTCCCGGGTCGCCGCCGGCAGGTCCGTCATCTGCTCCGGATCGCGCACCAGCCGTCCGAAGTAGTGGTGGGAGACCTGCTTGGCGCGGAAGGCCGGCTCACCCAACTCCGCCACCAGCGCCTGCCGCCCGGACAGGTCCAGGTCGGCGAGGTGGCGGGGAGGCATCGCGGGCCGGCGGCCGGGAGCGTCGGGGTCTACGGGGATCACAGGCAGGCTCGTCATGGCCGGTCCAGTCTGTCACGCCGTTCGGCCAACTCACCCGTCCAAACGTGCCGAATCGGCAGCGGCCGGGCGGGCCGGACAGACAGCCGGGCATGATTCATCCCTCAGCCCACCACCGGCACGAAGACCGCCAACAGCAGGTAGGCGGTGGGAACGGCGAAGAGGATCGAGTCCAGCCGGTCCATCAGGCCGCCGTGCCCGGGAAGCAGAGTGCTCATGTCCTTCACACCCAGGTCACGCTTGATCATGGACTCGGCCAGGTCACCGAGGACCGCCGCGCCGGAGACCGCGAGCCCGAACAGCGCACCCCACCACGGCGAGACGTCGAGGAGCTGCCAGACCAGCACCGCGCTGCCGGCCGCCGCCGCGGTCACCGAGCCGGCGAAGCCCTCCCAGGACTTCTTCGGGCTGATCGACGGCGCCATCGGGTGCCTGCCGAAGGCGACCCCGGCGGCGTACCCGCCGGTGTCGGAGAGCACCACCGCGACCACGGTCACCAGCACCCGCAGGTGCCCGTCGGCGGGGACCGCCGCGAGCAGCGCCGCGAACCCGCCGAGGAAGGGCACGTACACCGCGATCAGGGTGGCCGCCGTGATGTCCCGCTGGAAGCCCGCCGGGCCGTCGCCGAGCCGCCAGATCATCGTGCCGAGCACGGTGACCAGCAGCCCGAGGCTGAGCGCGTCCGGGCCGGCGAACCAGGCCAGCACCACCGTGAGCACACCACCGGCGACCAGCGGCACCAGCGGCGGGTGGGCGTCGCTGCGGCGTACCGCGCGGACCATCTCCCAGATGCCGACACCGACCGCCGCGGCCACCACGACCAGGAACGCGGGACGGTAGGAGAAGAGGGGTACGAGGATCAACGCGCCGAGGGCGAGGCCCACCCCGATGGCCGCCGGGAGGTTGCGTCCGGCCCGGCTGGCGGCGGGCTGCGTCGGCGGCCGTTCCGCCGAGGCCCGACGTTTCCCGGGCGACCGCCTCGCGGGCTGGCGCCTCGGCTCCTCGTCGGCCTCCGCCGTCACCGGCGGGATCTGAACCGTCGACGCGTCGTCGTCACGGACCGGGGCGAGCTGCGAGGTCGGCGTGTCGTCGGGTGACGGCCGAGCCGGGCCACCACCCGTGTACGGACGCCCTACGGGCCCGGTGCTCAGCGCGCCGGCCGGCGACCCGGAGGGGTCGTCGCCGTGGCCGCCACCCCGGGCACGGTCACGCATCCCCCCGGGAGGCGGGACGGGACGGCCGTCGCGCGGGCCGTACGGCACGCCCCGGTCGTCCCGGGACGGCTCGTACGGGCCGGCGTCCGGACCGTCGAGGCGTCGCTCCTGCGTCCGGCGGCGGGCCTGCGGCCCGGCGTACAGCTCGGAGGCGGACTGCCGGCTCCGGGGGTCGGCGTCCCGCTCCGGCCAGGGCAGCGCCGACGGGCGCTCCGGCCGGTCCCAGCCGCGGGGCTCGGTGCCGTAGGGGTCGAGGTGGGACATCACGCACCGAACGGCGACGGTACGAGTTCCACCACATGACGCAAAACCAAGGCCATCCCCTACACACGTGAGGTGTTCCGTCCGATTGGCCGACGCGACGACCGGCCGATCCCCGGCGTTCACCGCGTGGTGGTCGGGAATCGTGCCGAGCCTACTGCACGGCTCCCCCGCACAGGGTGGACGATGGCCGGCTCGGGCCACGCCGACCACCGAACCCCACCCGCCGTCGCCGCAACGATCCGCTCCGGTCGCGGCGGACCGTGGTGTCCCGGCCGCGGGAGGGCCGACTCGACGCGAACGGAGAGCCACGTCGTGCACAGCGGCCGGGCGCAACGACAGCGACACCGGCGTCCACCGCCTCGAACGGGCGGCGGCACACCGGTGCCACGGGTACGGGCGGGACTCAGACCTCGAGCAACTCCGCTTCCTTGTGCTTGACCAGCTCGTCGACGGTGCCGACGTAACGCTGGGTGAGGTCGTCCAGCTCCTTCTCGGCGCGCCGCCCCTCGTCCTCGCCGACCTCGCCGTCCTTGACCAGCCGGTCCAGCTCTTCCTTGCCCTTGCGGCGGATGTTGCGGACGGCCACCTTGGCCTCCTCACCCTTGTGCCGAACCACCTTGATCATCTCGCGGCGGCGCTCCTCGGTCATCTGCGGGAGCAGGATGCGTAGCTGGTTGCCCTCGTTGTTCGGGTTCACGCCGAGGTCGGAGTCGCGGATCGCCTTCTCCATGGCGTTGAGCTGCGAGTTGTCGTACGGCTTGATGATCACCATGCGCGGCTCGGGAACCGCGATGGAGGCCATCTGCGGCAGCGGCGTCGGGCTGCCGTAGTAGTCGATCATGATCCGGGAGAACATGGCGGCGTTGGCGCGACCGGTACGGATCCCGCCGAACTCCTCCTTGGCGTGCTCGATGGCACGCTCCATCTTCTCCTCGGCCTCGAGGAGGGTGTCGTCGATCACCGGTCTCCTCGCCTCCTTCTGTCGCTCGTCGTGGGCTGTGGCGGCGGCCCGTCGCAGGACCGCCACGGTGGGGCCGGCAGGGTCGTTCAGGCGGTGATCAGCGTACCGATCTTGTCGCCACCGACCGCGCGGATGATCGTGTCGTCGCCCTGCGCGCCGAAGACCAGCATCGGCAGGCCGTTCTCCATGCAGAGGCTGAACGCGGCGGCGTCGGCCACCCGCAGGTTGCGGCGCAGCACCTCCGAGAAGGTGATCGAGTCGAACTTGCTGGCGGTGGAGTCGACCCGGGGATCGGCCGTGTAGACGCCGTCCACCCCGTTCTTGCTCATCAGCACCACGTCGGCGCGGATCTCCAGCGCGCGCTGCGCGGCGACGGTGTCGGTGGAGAAGTACGGCATGCCGGCGCCCGCCCCGAAGATCACCACGCGGCCCTTCTCCAGGTGCCGGATGGCGCGCAGCGGAATGTACGGCTCGGCGACCTGGGCCATCGTGATCGCGCTCTGCACCCGGGTCTCGATGCCCTCCTTCTCCAGGAAGTCCTGGAGGGCCAGGCAGTTCATCACGGTTCCGAGCATGCCCATGTAGTCGGCCCGCGCCCGGTCCATGCCGCGCTTCTGCAACTCGGCGCCACGGAAGAAGTTGCCGCCGCCGACGACGACGGAGACCTGTACGCCACGCCGGACGACGGTGGCGATCTGCCGGGCGATGGCCTGCACGACGTCCGGGTCGACACCGATCGCGCCGCCGCCGAAGACCTCACCGGAAAGCTTCAGCACGACCCGGCGGGCCCGCCCCGGGGGCGGCGCCGTCGGATCGTTCGCCTCCAGGCTCCGGTCACTCACAACCTGCGTCATCCGCCCCGCCCTTCCCCGGGCGCACGTCCCGCGCGCCGCGTACCGCTCAACTGCCGTTGCCGACCCTATGTGACGAGGAGGCCGCGGTGCCTGTCACGTACACCTGCGGCCTCCTCGTCGACGTTCCTGCCCACGGACGCGCCAGCGCCCGGTCCGGCGGATCAGGCCTGGCCGACCTCGAACCGCAGGAAGCGGGTCACCTCGATGCCGGCCTCGGCCAGCACCTGCTTCACGGTCTTCTTGTTGTCGGCGACCGACGCCTGCTCGAGAAGGACGTAGTCCTTGAAGAAGGCGTTGACCCGGCCCTCGACGATCTTCGGCAGCGCCGCCTCGGGCTTGTTCTCCTCGCGGGCGGTCTGCTCGGCGATGCGCCGCTCGGACTCGACGACCTCGGCCGGCACCTCGTCCCGGGTGAGGTACTTCGGCCGCATCGCGGCGATCTGCATGGCGACGCCACGGGCGTCCGAGTCAGACGCCTCGTCGCCGGCTGCCTGGCCGGCGCTCGCGCCAGCGGTGCCCGTGTACTGCACCAGCACGCCGACCGCCGGGGGCAGGTCCTGGCTCTTGCGGTGCAGGTAGACGGCGGTGGTGCCGTCGAGCTTGGCGAAGCGGTTGAGCACCAGCTTCTCGCCGATCTTGGCGGACTGCTCCTGGACTAGGTCGGCCACCGTCCGGCCGTCGAGCTCGGAGGCGAGCAGCTCCTCGGCGTTGCTCACGCCGCTGCGCTCGCCGTGCTCGACCAACTGCTGGGCCAGCGCGATGAAGGCCTCGTTCTTGGCCACGAAGTCGGTCTCGCAGTTGAGCTCGAGCAGCGCGTGGCCGGCATGCGCGACGAGGCCGTTGGCGGCGGTGCGGCCGGCCCGCTTGCCGACGTCCTTGGCGCCCTTGACGCGCAGGATCTCGACGGCCTTGTCGAAGTCGCCCTCGGCCTCGGTCAGCGCCTTCTTGCAGTCCATCATGCCGGCGCCGGTGAGGTCGCGGAGCTTCTTGACGTCCGCGGCGGTGAAGTTGGACATGACTCTCTCTTCGGTGTCGTGTCGGAACTGCGGTGGGATGGTCTGGGTGCCGGTCACCCGGATCCGGGCCGGATGTGTCCGGCGTACCCGCCGCTCCCCGCCGCCCGGCGAACCGGACGGCGGGGACGCGACGGTGCGGTCACTCCGCGGCGGCGGTCGCCGGCTGCTCGACCGGCGCCTGCTCCACCGGCGCCTGCTCGACCGGCGCCTGCTCGTCGGCCTTCTTCGGCTCCTCGAGCAGCTCGCGCTCCCACTCGGCCAGCGGCTCGTCGGCGCCGACCTGGCCCGCCTCGGGCTTCTCGTCGGCGCCCCGGCGGCGGCCGGACCGCGCGATCAGGCCGTCGGCGACGGCCGCGGCGACCACCCTGGTCAGCAGCTCGGCCGAGCGGATCGCGTCGTCGTTGCCCGGGATCGGGAAGTCGACCTCGTCCGGGTCACAGTTGGTGTCGAGCACGGCGATCACCGGGATGCCCAGCTTACGGGCCTCGTCGACGGCGATGTGCTCCTTCTTGGTGTCGATCACCCAGATCGCGGCCGGGAGCTTCTGCATGTCGCGCAGGCCACCGAGGGTCTTGGTGAGCTTGGTCTTCTCACGGAACAGCTGCAGGGTCTCCTTCTTGGTGTAACCGGCGGCGGTGCCGCTCAGGTCACCCAGGGCCTCCAGCTCCTTCATCCGCTGCAGCCGCTTGTACACCGTCTGGAAGTTGGTCAGCATGCCACCGAGCCAGCGGTGGTTGACGTACGGCTGGCCGACCCGGGTCGCCTGCTCGGCGATGGCCTCCTGGGCCTGCTTCTTGGTGCCGACGAAGAGAATGCTGCCGCCCTCGGCGACGGTGTTGCGCACGAAGTCGTACGCCTTCTCGATGTAGTCGAGGGTCTGGCGCAGGTCGATGATGTAGATACCGTTGCGCTCGGTGAAGATGAAGCGCTTCATCTTCGGGTTCCAGCGCCGGGTCTGGTGCCCGAAGTGGACACCGCTCTCCAGCAGCTGACGCATGGTCACGACGGCCATGGTGGGGTACTCCCTCTGGTCCCTGGTTGTCCCGCCCGGCCGGCGGCCGGGCGTCCTGGCGCCCGGTCGCCGGCCGTGATGGGCCCGACCGGGATCGGGACCAGGGAGACCGTCGCCCCACGGAACCGTGGAGAGGGCGCGCGAGGTCGACCGCGCGAGGCGGTCGCCAGTCGCCCAGTGTACGCCCCTGTCCCGTCGTCGGGCCGCCGGGTGCGGCGAACTGCCGATAGCACACCGTGCGCATGATCAGGAAGCCTTCCACAGGCTGTCCCGCCGTCCACAGCCCCCACGCTCCGGGCGGCACGGTGTCCCGTTCACACCGCACCCTCGGCGGCATGACGAAGCGGAACCAGGCGGTCGGCGCGTACGGCGAGCGGTGTGCGCTGCGCCACCTCATCGGAGCGGGCCTGCGCCCGGTCGCCCGCAACTGGCGCTGCCCGGACGGCGAGATCGACATCATCGCCTGGGACGGCCCGGTGCTCGCCTTCTGCGAGGTGAAGACCCGACGGAGCGACGACTACGGCACCCCGGCCGAGGCCGTCGTACCGCGCAAGGCCCGGCGGTTGCGCGGCCTGGCGGCCCGGTGGCTGGCCGAGAGCGGGGTGCGCGCCGACGAGGTGCGCTTCGACGTGCTGGCGGTCCGCCTGCCGGCCGCCGGTCCGGCGCTGGTCGAGCACGTCAGGGGCGCGTTCTGATGGGCCGGCCGGGCGCGCGGCACCGGCCGGTCCGCCCTGGTCCGGCCACGCGGGGAGAGGCACGGTGAGTTACGCCAAGGTGCTCTGCGTGGGGCTGGTCGGGGTGACCGGGCACCTGGTCGAGGTGGAGGCCGACCTGGCGCCGGGGCTGCCCGCGGTGGCCATCTCCGGGCTGCCCGACACCGCCCTACACGAGGCCCGCGACCGGGTCCGCGCCGCCATCGTGAACTCCGGGCAGCGCTGGCCCAACCGGCGCATCACGCTCAACCTGCTGCCCGCGACCCTGCCCAAGTACGGCTCGGCGTTCGATCTGGCCATCGCGGCGGCCGTGCTCGGCGGCTCAGGGGAACTGCCCCTCGCCCCGCTGGACGGGGTGGTGGTGCTCGGCGAGCTGGGCCTGGACGGGACGGTCCGTCCGGTGCGCGGGGTGCTGCCGATGGTCGCGGCGGCGACCCGGGCCGGGCACCACCGGGTCGTCGTCCCATTGGGGAACGCCGGGGAGGCGGCGGTCATCCCCGGCGTCCGGGTCCGGGCCGTCGACACGCTGCACCGGCTGGTCGCGTACGTCCGCGACGGCAGTCCGCTGCTGACCCCGCCGACCGATCCGCCCCGGTGCGGTCCCGGTGGCCCGGATCTGGCCGACGTGGCCGGTCAGGGGCTGGGCCGGCGGGCGCTGGAGGTGGCCGCCGCCGGCGGGCACCACCTGGCGCTGCTCGGGCCGCCCGGCGCGGGCAAGACCATGCTGGCCGAGCGGCTGCCGTCGATCCTGCCGGAGCTGGACGACGACGCGGCGCTGGAGGTCACCGCGCTGCACTCGATCGCGGGGCTGCTCCCACCCGGCGGACGGCTGTTACGGCGCCCGCCGTTCCAGGCGCCGCACCACACCGCGACCGTCCCGGCACTGGTCGGCGGTGGCAGCGGGCTGGCCCGGCCGGGCGCGGTCTCCCTGGCCCACCAGGGCGTGCTCTTCCTCGACGAGGCGCCCGAGTTCAGCAAGGGCGCCCTGGAGGCGCTGCGGCAACCGCTGGAGCACGGTCGGGTCCAGCTCGCGCGCAGCCGGGGCGACACCGAGTACCCGGCCCGCACCCAGCTGGTGCTGGCCGCGAACCCCTGTCCCTGTGCCAAGCCCGCCGGCGACGCGTACTGCGAGTGCAGCCCGCTGGCCCGGCGGCGCTACCTGGGCCGGCTCTCCGGGCCGCTGCTCGACCGCATCGACCTTCAGGTGAGGCTGCTGCCGGTCCGGGCGGCGGAGCTGATGGAGGCCACCCGCGCCGGTGAGTCGTCGGCCGACGTCTCGGCCCGGGTGGCGGCGGCGCGGCGGGCGGCGGCGGCCCGGTGGGAGCCGACGGGCCGCCGGCTCAACGCCGAGATCCCCGGCCCGTACCTGCGCCGGCCGCCGTGGCGGCTGCCCGCCCGGGACACCGCCGAGTTGCGCGCCCGGCTCGACTCCGGCTCGGTCTCCGCCCGGGGGTTCGACCGGATCACCCGCCTGGCCTGGACGATCGCCGACCTGGACGGCCGGGACCGGCCGGGGCGCGAGGACGTCTTAGAGGCCATCCAACTGAGAACGGGGGAAGGGACATGAGCACCCGAGAGGAGCGGCTGCTGGCCCGGGTCGCGTTGACCTGGCTCACCGAACCGGGCACCTGGTCGGTCCACCGGCTGGTCCAACAGCTCGGCCCGGTGGCCGCGCTGGACCTGCTGCTCGACGGCGGAGCGCCGGACCGGCGGTTGCGCGAGACGGTGGCGGCCCGCCAGCCGGCGGGAGATCCCAGGGCGGTCGCCGCCGACGCCCTCGCCCGGACCGAACGGGTCGGTGCCCGGATAGTGACCCCGGAGGACGACGAGTGGCCGGCCCACCTCGACGACCTGCGCCAGCTGGTCCTGGGCGGCGTCAACCGGCGGGTCGACCTGGAGACCGCCCCGCCGCTCTGCTTCTGGGTACGCGGCGGCTGGCCGCTCGGCGAGGCACTGGCCCGCTCGGTCGCGGTGGTCGGCGCCCGCGCCGCCACCGGGTACGGCGTCCACGTCGCCACCGAGATCGGGTACGGGCTCGCCGACCGGGACTGGACCGTGGTCTCCGGCGGCGCGTTCGGCATCGACGCGGCCGCGCACCGGGGCGCGTTGACGGCCGGTGGGGTGACCGTGGCGGTGCTCGCCTGCGGGGTGGACCGTCCCTACCCGATGGGCAACGCGGCGTTGTTCGACCGGATCGCCGAGACGGGGCTGCTGGTGAGCGAGTGGATGCCCGGAGCCGACCCGCTGCGCCCGCGCTTCCTGATCCGCAACCGGGTGATCGCCGCGGTCACCCGGGGGACGGTCCTGGTGGAGGCGGCGGCCCGCAGCGGGGCCGCGCAGACGCTGCACCGGGCGCTGGCCATGCGCCGGCCCGCGATGGTCGTCCCGGGGCCGGTGACCTCGGCGATGTCGGTCGGCGCGCACGAGCTGCTGCGCGAGCACCGGGAGGCCCGGCTGGTGACCGGGGTGGCGCACGTGCTGGAGGAGGTGGGCCGGATCGGTGAGGACCTGGCCCCTCCGGCGCGCGGCGCCGAACGCCCCATTGATCGGCTGGACGACGAGGCGGCCCTGGTGCTGGAGTCGTTGCCGCGACGCGGCTCGCTCGGTGTCGATGCCCTGGCGGCCCGCGCCGGGGTGGACCTGCGGACGGCGCTGCGGAAGCTCTCCCTGTTGGAGGAGCTGTCGCTGGTGGTCCGCCGGGACGGCGGATACGCGGTGGCCCCGTCACCGGCACCTGGCACCGCGGCGCGACCCGTCGGAGCCCCGGCCGGGCAGCCTCCCCCGCCGGGTCCCCCCGGGCGGGCGGCGGGATGAACCGGTCGGTCCGCCTCGGAGCGGGGGGTTGGGGTGCCCGCTCACCGCCCACACCAGTTGGCCGGGCGGGTTGATGTTCGTGACCGTCCCCGCGCTCCGGTCGCCCCGTCCGCGCCACCCCGGGCGGCGTGGCTCCGCCCGCGTCTCACCGGGCCGCCGGCTCGCCCCGACCGCCGGGGACCACCGCCGCCGGCCCTCGGCGAACCAGGTGGGACGGCCACCGCCGGCCCTCGGCGAGCCAGATAGGACGGCCACCGCCGGCCCTCGGCGAACCAGGTGGGACGGCCACCGCCGGCCCTCGGCGAGGCCGTCGGGTCGGCACCGGCGGGGCACCGGCCGTAGGCTGGGTCGGTGCTCCCGGACGACCGAACGGTCCCGCGACGACAGCCGTGGGTGGCGACCGGGCCGACCCGCGCCAGACGGCGGGCGACCAGGCCGCGAGGGCCCGACCGGCGGGCGACCACAGCCGGCGGGCCCGACCGGCGGACCGTGCCCCGGGGGCCGCGATGAGCCACGGCGGTACCCGGACCACGCACCAGGCCCTGCCACCGGCCATGCGGGAGGCGGTGGACGACTTCGCCGACCACCTGGTTCGGGTGCGCAACCGTTCCGCGCACACGGTGCGCGCCTACGTGGCCGATCTGGTCTCCCTCCTCGACCACGCCGTCCGGATGGGTCGCGCCACGCCGGCAGACCTGGACCTGGCCGTCCTGCGCAGCTGGCTGGCCCAGCAGCGGACGCGGGGCGCGGCACGTCCCTCGCTGGCGAGGCGGGCGGCCACGGCCCGAACCTTCAGTGCCTGGGCGCACCGCGGCGGGTTGCTCCCCACGGATGTGGCCGTCGCGCTGGCCAGTCCGCAGGCCCGCCGGGAGCTGCCTACGGTGCTCCGCGCCGACCAGGCCGCCGCCCTCGTCGAGGCGCCGGCCCGCGTGGCCGGCGGAGCCGACCGTACCGCAACGGCTCACCCCGCTGAGGAGACGATCCACGCCGCCGGCAAGGCGAACCGACCAGCCGGCGAGGCGGTGCGCCTGCGCGACCGGATCCTGTTGGAACTGCTCTACGGCACCGGTGTGCGGATCAGCGAGGCGTGCGGATTGGACGTCACCGACGTCGACCACGACCGGCGGGTGGTGCGCGTGTTCGGCAAGGGTGGCCGGGAGCGGTCCGTGCCCTACGGGGTGCCGGCGCAGCGGGCGATCGACGACTGGCTGCGGTCCGGCCGCCCGGAGCTGGCGGGGCCGGGATCCGGGGACGCCCTGCTGCTCGGTGCCCGGGGCGGGCGGCTGAACCCGACCACCGCGCGGCGGATCGTCGCCGGGTACGCCGACGAACTCGGGTTGCCTCGGGTCAGCCCGCACGACCTGCGCCACTCGGCGGCGACGCACCTGTTGGAGGGCGGCGCGGACCTGCGGGCGGTGCAGGAACTGCTGGGGCACTCCTCGCTCGGCAGCACCCAGATCTACACCCACGTCTCGGTGGAGCGGCTGCGGGCGGCGTACCGGCAGGCCCACCCCCGGGCCTGACCCGTCCGACCACACCTGACCGGACCGCAGGTGCGGTTATGATCACCAGGTGACCGTCGTGCGGCCGGCCGAGCCGATCCCCGGGGCCCGACTGCTCTTCGCTCTCGACCCGGCGGTCAGCCACCTCAACCACGGGGCGTTCGGCGCGGTGCCGCTCACCGTACAGCGAGCCCAGCAGCGGCTGCGCGACGAGATGGAGGCCAACCCGCCGCGATTCTTCACCCAGGGGCTGGTCGACCGGATCACCCACACCCGCCGGCACGTGGCCGCCTTCCTCGGTGCCGACCCGGACGGCACGGCGCTGGTCGGCAACGCCACCACCGGCGCTGCCGTCGTGCTCCAGTCGATCGGTCTGCACCCCGGCGACGAGGTGCTCACCACCGACCACGGGTACGGGGCGGTCGACCTGTCCATCGCCCGTGAGTGCCGCCGGACCGGTGCGGGCACCCGGGTGCTACGGGTGCCGCTGTCCGCCACCGACGAGGAGATCGTCGAGATCGTCCGGGACGGGCTGCGCCCGGGCCGGACCCGGTTGTTCGTCATCGACCAGATCACCTCGCCCACCGCCCGGCTCTTTCCGGTCGCGGCCGTCGTCGGGGTGGCCCGGGAGCGGGGCGTGCCGGTGCTCGTGGACGGCGCCCACGCGCCGGGCATGGTCCCGGTCGACGTGGCGGCCGTCGGTGCCGACTTCTGGGTGGGGAACCTGCACAAGTGGGGGTACGCGCCGCGCGGCACCGCCGTGCTGGTGGTCGCGCCGCCGTGGCGGGAACGGATCGAACCCCTGGTCGTCTCCTGGGAACAGGACGCCGGTTTCCCCCACAACGTCGAGTGGCAGGCGACGCTGGACTACACGAGCTGGCTGAGCGCCCCGGCCGGGCTCTTCACGCTGCGCAGCCTCGGGTTGGACCGGGTACGTGCGCACAATGCCGCGCTCGCCGCGTACGGGCAGCAGGTGGTGGGTGCCGCGCTCGGGGTCGCGCCGGCCGACCTGCCGGACCCGGGTGGGCCGGCGGTCGCCATGCGGCTCGTCCCGCTGCCTCCGGGCGTCGCCACCACCACCGACGCCGCCCGCGCGCTGCAGGCCCGGATCGCCGAGCGGCTCGCGACGGAGGTGTCGGTGGCCGGCTGGCGGGGCCAGGGCTGGCTAAGGCTCTGCGGCCAGGTCTACAACTCTCCCGACGAGTACGAGCGGCTGGCCACCCGCCTGCCCGCGCTGCTCGCCCGGGGCTGACCTGGTTCGCGCCCGGCGGTGCCCGCACCGGCAGCCGGTCGCCCGGGGCCGGTCGCCCCACCCTGGCGCGACCGACCATCCGGGAGTGAACGACGGGACGCGCGAGGCCGGCCGTGTCCCGGCGGCCGGGTACGGGCCCGACACCGGGTCCGCGTCGACGGGCAGCAGCCGGACGGGGCCGAGCCTCAGCAACGCCAGGGGGTCGAGGTACTCGGCGTCGCGACGGAGCCCCCAGTGCAGGCAGCCCGCCACCGGGCAGCCGGCGTGCCCGGCCAGCAGGACGCCGAGCGGCGCACCGGCCGGCACCGCGTCGCCGGGGCGTACGTCGGGTCGTACCGGCTCGTAGGTGGTCCGCAGGCCCGCCCCGTGCCCGACGGTGATCACGGGTCGGCCGGCGACCGGGCCCGCGAAGAGGACCGTCCCGGGCCCGGCCGCCCGTACCGTGGATCCGGGCGCGGCCGCCAGGTCCACCCCGCGGTGGCCGGCCCGCCACGGCTGCGGTGGCGGGTCGAAGTGGCGTACCGGGCGTGGTGTGCCGTCGACCGGCCACCGGAACACCGGGCGGTGCCGGGGGTCGGCGGTGGCCGCCGGCGTCACCGCGCCGACCGTCACCGGCGCTGCCGACGCCCCGAGGGCCAGTAGGGCCGCACACCATGTGGTCGCACGCCGCACCTGTTGTCGCATGCCGCCAGCATGCCGACGGGGCGACCGGTGGAACACGGACAACCCGTCCGCTGTGGAGGACGGGGCGGCCTGTGGATGACCTCCCGGAGTCGCCTTCGATCTGCTAGGAGCGGGGCGTGCGCCGCGTGCTCAGGTCGGCCGGTGGCGGCGACGGAGAGTGGCCGGGCTGCGCTGCGGCCGAGGCGGTGCACCGTGGACGGTCGGGCCTGGCGCGGCGGATGGCGGGGGAGCCGTGCGGACCGGCCGGACGGCGTTCGCCGTGGCGCACCGGCGGGTGGGGGACGCCGGTG
>NZ_SMKD01000112.1 GCF_004348595.1 Micromonospora sp. KC723 | reverse complement strand
GATCAGTTCGGTCGCTGCCCGCGCCCCCGAAGACTCCCGTGCCACGGCCCGCGCCGTCGTGGCTCCGCGCCCGAGGCGTCGATGTGGCCTGCGCCGCGAACCGGGGCGAGCCCCTTCCCGCCGCACCGGCGCCGTCGGCCCCGCGCGCCCTTGTCCGGCTGCCCGAGTGACCTCGACGCCGGCACTGCCCACCATTCCCGGCCGCGGCGGCGGGCCGTCCCCCGCCGCTGTCCTCTGCGGGCCTGTCGTCGCCGCATCCCGCAGTCCTGTCGATGACGCGGTGGGGCGGTGGCGACCGGGGGCGGCGGCGGTGCGGGACGCGCCGACACCGCAGGCGTCGCCCCTGTGCATGTAAGAGATCAGAGGTGTTGCGGTCCTTACCGGCGCGTGCCAGGATCGTCGGCGATGAGCCAATCCACCGCGACCGTGCCGCCGCGCCGGATCGCCGCCCTCGCCCTGCCCGCCCTTGTGGTGCTCGCGGCCGAGCCGCTCTACGTGCTGGTCGACACGGCGGTCGTCGGGCACCTCGGCCGGGTGCCGCTCGCCGCGCTGGCCATCGGCGGCACCGTGATGACCCTCGCCGCCTGGCTGGGCACCGTGCTGGCGTACGGCATCACCGGGCGGGCGGCCCGGCGGTTCGGCTCCGGGGACCGGGCGGCGGCGGTGGCCGAGGGCGTGCAGGCCTCCTGGCTCGCGCTCGCCGTCGGGGTGCTGGTGGCGCTCGGCGTGCAGATCGGCGGCGCCGGGTTGGCGCGTACCCTCGCCGGAGATGGCGGCGAGGTGGCCGACGCGGCCGGGCAGTGGCTGCGCGTCGCGGCGCTCGGCACCCCCGGCCTGCTGCTCGCCGCCGCCGGCAACGGGTGGCTGCGCGGCCTCCAGGACACCCGCCGCCCGCTGCTGTTCGTGCTCGCGCCCAGCCTGATGTCGGCGGTGCTCTGCCCGCTGCTGGTCTACCCGGCCGGGCTCGGCCTGGTCGGCTCGGCGGTGGCCAACGCGGTCGCCCAGACCGTCTCCGGTGCTCTCTTCGCGGCGGCGCTGGTCCGCGAGCGGGTGCCGCTGCGGCCCCGGCCCCACCTCATCCGACAGCAGTTGGTGCTCAGCCGCGACCTGCTCGTCCGCGGCCTGGCGTTCCAGGCCAGTTTCCTGTCGGCCACCGCGGTCGCGGCCCGCTTCGGCGCCGCGGCCGTCGGCGCCCACCAGATCGCGCTGCAGCTGTGGTTCTTCACCGCTCTGGTGCTGGACGCGCTCGCCATCGCCGCCCAGGCCCTGGTCGGCGCGGCGCTCGGAGCCGGGGACGGCGCCGGCGCCCGCGCGCTGGCCCGCCGCTTCGCGCTGCTCGGCGGCGCCTGCGGAATCGGCTTCGCCGTGCTGATCGCCGCCGGCTCCGGCGTGCTGCCGTCCTGGTTCAGCTCCGACCAGCAGGTACGCGAGCAGGCGATGCTGGCCTGGCCCTGGTTCGCCGCGATGCAGCCCCTCGCCGGGGTGGTCTTCGCCCTCGACGGGGTGTTGATCGGCGCGGGGGACGTGCGCTACCTGCGCAACCTCACCATCGTGGCCGCGCTCGGCGGTTTCCTGCCGGCGATCTGGCTGGCGTACGGGCTGGACCTGGGGCTGGGCGGCATCTGGGCGGGGCTCACCCTGTTCGTGGTGATCCGGCTCGCCGCGCTGCTGCTGCGGCTGCGCTCCGGCGACTGGGCGGTGACCGGGGCGGTCCGCTGACGACGCCCGGAAACCGCCCTGCGGTGCTGGCGGCCGTGGCCCCGTCTGGCAGGCTTGGCGGTCGTGAGCACTGACGGTTTGATCGTGGTGGACAAGCCCGGCGGCATGACGTCGCACGACGTGGTGGCGCGGGTCCGCCGGCTGGCGAGGACCCGGCGGGTCGGGCACGGCGGCACCCTCGACCCGATGGCCACCGGCGTGCTGGTGATCGGGGTCGGCCGGGCGACCCGGCTGCTCACGTACGTCATCGGCGCGGGGAAGAGCTACACCGCGACGGTCCGGCTCGGTCAGGCCACCGTCACCGACGACGCCGAGGGCGACGTGATCGCCACCAGTCAGGCCGGGCAGCTCACCGACGCGGCGGTGCGCGACGCGTTCACCCCGCTCACCGGCGAGATCGACCAGGTGCCCAGCGCGGTCAGCGCTATCAAGATCAACGGCCAGCGGGCGTACCGGCGGGTGCGCGAGGGGGAGAGCGTCGAGCTGCCCGCCCGCCGGGTCACCGTCTCCCGGCTCGACGTGCGGGCGATCCGCCGGGACACCCCGGACGTGGTGGACGTCGACATCGACGTGACCTGCTCGTCCGGGACGTACATCCGGGCGATCGCCCGGGACGCCGGGTTGGCGCTCGGCGTCGGCGGGCACCTCACCGCGTTGCGGCGTACCGCGGTGGGGAACTTCACCCTCACCGAGGCCGCCACCCTCGCCGAGCTGGAGCAGCGTGCCCCCGAGGTGGTCAACCTGCCGCTCGACGTGGCGGCCGACCGGTACTTCCCGCGCCGGGACGCCACCGCCGCCGAAGCGAGGACGCTGTCCCACGGCGGCCCGCTCGACGCGGCCGGCGTCGTCGGACCGTACGCCGTCTTCGGCCCGGACGGCGGCCTCATCGCTATCGTCAGCGAGCGGGACGGCCGGGCCCGCGCGGAGATCGTGCTCGCCCCGGCCTGACGGCCCGCTTACGTGGTCGCCGGCCGTCGTGGGCTGGTGGGGAGGAGAGACATGCAGCGGTGGCGGGGGTACGACGCGGCGCCCGGGGGGTGGGGACGCTCGGTCGTCACCATCGGCGTCTTCGACGGTGTGCACAAGGGGCACCAGGCGACCATCGGGCACGCCGTGGCCCGGGCGCGGGACCTGGGCGTCCGGTCGGTGGTGGTCACCTTCGACCCGCACCCGGCCGAGGTGGTGCGCCCCGGCTCGCACCCCGCCGTGCTCACCGAACCGGCCCGTAAGGCCGAGCTGATCGAGGCGCTGGGCGTGGACGTGCTCTGTGTGGTGCCGTTCACCCCGGAGTTCTCCCGGCTGCCCGCCGAGGCGTTCGTGCACGACGTCCTCGTCGCGCACCTGCACGCCGCGCTGGTCGTGGTGGGGGAGAACTTCCGGTTCGGCCACCGGGCGGCCGGGGACGTCGCCCTGCTGGAACGGCTCGGCCGCACCTTCGGCTTCGCGGTCGAGGGCGCGCCGCTGGTGGCCGAGGCCAACACGGTCTACTCCTCGACGTACATCCGCTCCTGCGTCGACGCGGGCGACGTGGCCGCCGCCGCCGCGGCGCTCGGCCGCCCGCACCGGGTCGAGGGCGTGGTGGTCCGTGGCGACCAGCGTGGACGTGAGTTGGGTTACCCCACCGCCAACCTGTTGACCCACCGGTACGCGGCGGTGCCCGCCGACGGCGTGTACGCCGCCCGGCTGGTCCGGCGCGGCCATTCCGAGCCCCTCGCGGCGGCGGTGTCCATCGGCACCAACCCGACCTTCTCCGGTCGGGAACGTCGGGTGGAGGCGTACGCGCTGGACTTCTCCGGTGACCTGTACGGCGAGCGACTCGCCCTGGACTTCGTGGCCCACCTGCGCGAGCAGCGGACGTACGACGCGATCGAGCCGTTGGTCACCCAGATCGCCGAGGACGTCGAGCGGACCCGTCGCCTGCTCGGTTGAGCGCTCCCACCGGCTGCGTCACCGCCCTTCACCGGGCGGTACCGGCGTGGGCTGGTAGTCTTGCGGAGACGTCGGCTGGCCGACGTGGGGCCTCGCGTGCCTGCACGACGCCGCGGGTGCGAGGAACCGGTCCGTTCCCGGTCCCCGACCGGTCCACGGACATCATCGATCAACCCACGAAACAGGGAGAACATGGCGCTCGACCAGGAATCCAAGGCCAAGATCCGCGCGGAGTACGCGACCGCCGAGGGCGACACCGGTTCGCCGGAGGTGCAGGTCGCGGTCCTCACCAAGCGGATCGCCGAGCTCACCGAGCACCTGAAGGTGCACAAGCACGACCACCACAGCCGCCGTGGGCTGCTGCTGCTGGTCGGCCGTCGCCGTCGGCTGCTCAACTACGTCCAGAAGAAGGACATCAACCGCTACCGGTCGCTCATCGAGCGGCTCGGTCTGCGCCGGTGACGAAACGGGGGAGTGGCTGCGGCTGCTCCCCCTTCCGGTACCACTGAAGGGAACGGGCCGCGCGACCACCCGATGAGGGAGCCGGTCAGCACCGGTCTCCGGTAGTGGCCCCCGGGCACCCCGGCAGCACGCCGGCCACCCGGGCGCTTCGATCGAAGACCGGCCGTCTGAGCAGCTCCCCGCGTCGTGGGCCCCCGATGCGAAGGAGCACGACAGCACCATGACCGAGACCAACCTCGGCACCGAATCCCGCACCGCCGTGATCGACAACGGGGCCTTCGGCACCCGCGAGATCACCTTCTCCACCGGCCGCCTGGCCCGCCAGGCCGCCGGCTCCGTCGTCGCCCAGCTCGGCGAGACGGTCGTCCTCTCCGCCACCACCGCGGGCAAGCAGCCGAAGGAGCAGTTCGACTTCTTCCCGCTGACCGTGGACGTCGAGGAGCGGATGTACGCCGCGGGCCGGATCCCCGGTTCGTTCTTCCGCCGCGAGGGCCGGCCCAGCGAGGACGCCATCCTCACCTGCCGGCTGATCGACCGGCCGCTGCGCCCGTCGTTCGTCAAGGGCCTGCGCAACGAGGTCCAGGTCGTCGAGACCGTCCTCGCGCTCGACCCGCAGCACCCGTACGACGTGGTGGCGATCAACGCCGCCTCCATGTCGACCAAGCTCTCCGGCCTGCCGTTCTCCGGCCCGATCGGGGCCACCCGGATGGCGCACGTGGACGGCCAGTGGGTCGCCTTCCCGACCATCGAGGAGCTGGCCCGGGCCACCTTCGACATGGTGGTGGCCGGTCGCGCCCTGTCGGACGGCGACGTGGCGATCATGATGGTCGAGGCGGAGGCCACCGAGCACACCGTGAAGCTGGTCGCCGGCGGCGCGCCCGCCCCGACCGAGGAGGTCGTCGCCAGCGGCCTGGAGGCCGCCAAGCCGGCCATCCGTGAGCTGTGCCGGGCGCAGAGCGAGCTGGCCGAGGTCGCCGCCAAGCCGGTCGCCGAGTTCCCGGTCTTCCTCGACTACCAGGACGACGTGTACGGCGCGGTGGCCGAGGTGGCCCGCGTCGAGGTCGCCGAGGCCCTCAAGATCGCCGGCAAGGCGGACCGCGAGGAGGCCCTGGACCGGGTCAAGGCCAAGGTCGCCGAGGAGCTCGGCGGTCGCTTCGAGGGTCGGGAGAAGGAGCTCAACGCCGCCTTCCGCTCGCTGACCAAGTCGGAGGTCCGCAACCGGGTGCTGCGTGAGCAGGTCCGCATCGACGGCCGCGGCCCGCGTGACATCCGGCCGCTGACCGCCGAGGTGGGCGTGCTGCCCCGGGTGCACGGCTCGGCGCTGTTCGAGCGCGGCGAGACCCAGATCCTGGGCGTCACCACGCTCAACATGTTGCGCATGGAGCAGTCGCTGGACACCCTCTCTCCGGAGAAGTCCAAGCGCTACATGCACAACTACAACTTCCCGCCGTACTCCACCGGCGAGACCGGTCGGGTTGGTTCGCCGAAGCGGCGCGAGATCGGCCACGGCGCCCTGGCGGAGCGGGCGCTGATCCCGGTGCTGCCGGCGCGCGAGGAGTTCCCGTACGCCATCCGGCAGGTTTCCGAGGCGCTCGGCTCCAACGGCTCCACCTCGATGGGTTCGGTCTGCGCCTCGACGCTGGGCCTGCTCAGCGCCGGTGTGCCGCTGAAGGCGCCGGTCGCCGGCATCGCCATGGGCCTCATCTCCGACGAGGTCGACGGCAAGACCCAGTACGTGACGCTGACCGACATCCTCGGCGCCGAGGACGCGTTCGGTGACATGGACTTCAAGGTCGCCGGCACCCGGGACTTCGTCACCGCGCTGCAGCTCGACACCAAGCTCGACGGCATCCCGTCGGACGTGTTGGCCGCCGCTCTCCAGCAGGCGCACGAGGCGCGGCAGACCATCCTCGACGTGATGCAGGCGGCGATCGAGGCTCCGGCCGAGATGTCGGACTACGCGCCGCGGGTCACCACCGTGAAGATCCCGGTCGACAAGATCGGCATGGTGATCGGGCCGAAGGGCCAGACCATCAACGCCATCCAGGACGAGACCGGCGCCGAGATCTCCATCGAGGACGACGGCACGATCTACGTCGGCGCGACGAACGGACCGTCGGCCCAGGCCGCGGTGGACCGGATCAACGGCATCGCCAACCCGACCCTGCCGAAGGTGGGCGAGCGGTTCCTCGGCACGGTGGTCAAGACCGCCGCGTTCGGCGCGTTCGTCTCGCTGCTGCCCGGCCGCGACGGCCTGCTGCACATCTCCAAGGTGGGCGACGGCAAGCGGGTCGAGAAGGTCGAGGACTTCCTCAACGTCGGTGACCGGGTCGAGGTGGAGATCGCCGACATCGACGCCCGCGGCAAGATCTACCTGGACAAGGTCCGTCCGGAGGGCGCGGAGGCGCCGGCCGCCGCCGAGACCGCCGAGGACGAGCGCCCGGCCGGTCGGGACCGTGGCGGCGACCGTGGCCCGCGCGAGCGCGGCGACCGTGGCGGCGACCGGGCCCCTCGTGGCCCGGAGGGTGGCGAGGGCGGCGGCGAGTCGCGTCCGCGCCGCCGGACCCGGCACAGCTGAGCGGTGACCGGCCGGGTGGCACGCCACCCGGCCGGTTCCGTGCCATCCCACACCCACCCCTCGTCAACTGGAGCAGGTTTCGTGAGTCGGGCCCGGCGTTCGTCTTTCCCTGCGGGTCGACGGGGGGTCATCGCGAGCCGGGCGGTGACCCGCACGTTGAGTGACGACCCGCTTGGCGGGACGGTGCGCCGCACCGTGCTGCCCAGCGGGTTGCGCGTGCTGACCGAGGCGATCCCGGCGATGCGCAGCGTGTCGTTCGGCGTCTGGGTGGCGGTCGGCTCCCGTGACGAGACCGGTCCGCAGGCCGGTGCCGCGCACTTCCTGGAGCACCTGCTCTTCAAGGGCACCCACAAGCGCAGCGCGCTGGACATCTCCGCCGAGATCGAGGCGGTGGGTGGGGAGACCAACGCCTTCACCACCAAGGAATACACCTGCTACTACGCCCGGGTGCTGGACGCGGACCTGCCGCTGGCCATCGACGTCATGTGCGACCTGATCGCCGACTCGGTGCTGGCGGCCGCCGACGTGGAGACCGAGCGCGGCGTGATCCTCGAAGAGATCGCCATGCACGACGACGAGCCCGGCGACGAGGTGCACGACCTCTTCGCCCGCGCCGTCTACGGCGACCACCCGCTCGGCCGGCTGATCTCCGGAACCGAGGAGACGGTCACCCCGATGACCCGGCGGCAGATCCAGAGCTTCTACCGCCGCCGCTACACCCCGCCGCAGATCGTCGTCGCCGCCGCCGGCAACCTCGACCACGCCGTGGTGGTCAGGCTGGTCCGCCAGGCGCTGCGCGGCTCCCCGCTGGACACCGCGCCGGCCGCGCCGGCCTCGCGGCGGCCGGCCACCCCGACGGTACGCACGAAGCCGGCCGCCACCCTGGTCGAGCCGAAGGAGACCGAGCAGGCGCACGTCATCCTCGGCTGCCCCGGCATCGCCCGCGCCGACGGCCGGCGGTTTGCCCTCGGCGTGCTCAACAACGTCCTCGGCGGCGGTATGTCCAGCCGGCTGTTCCAGGAGATCCGGGAGCGTCGCGGGTTGGCGTACTCGGTCTACTCCTACGCCAGCCAGTACGCCGACAGCGGCCTCTTCGCCGTCTACGCCGGCTGCGCGCCGGGCAAGGTGGACGAGGTGCTGGACCTGACCCGCGCCGAACTGGCCCGGGTCGCCGCCGAGGGGATCACCGAGACGGAACTGGCCCGGGGCAAGGGTATGAGCAAGGGCTCGTTCGTGCTGGGGCTGGAGGACACCGGCTCCCGGATGAGCCGGCTGGCAAAGGGCGAGCTGCTCTACGGCGACCTGGTACCGGTCGACGAACTGCTCACCCGGGTCGACGCGGTGACCCTCGACGACGTGAACACGCTCGCCGCCGACCTGCTCGCCCGACCGATGTCGCTGGCGGTGGTCGGTCCGTTCGACGCGCACCGTTTCTCCGCCTGACCGCCGCCGGGTGCGGCGCCGCGGTCGCGTCGGCTGGTGGGACGGTGGGTGGTCCCGGCGGATGAAGGCGTCCTGATTGGGATAGGTTGTGGCCCGTGACTGACGAGCAGGAGAAGGGCCCGGCCGAGCCGATCCGGGTCGGTGTGCTGGGTGCCCGTGGCCGGATGGGCGTCGAGGTGTGCAAGGCGGTCGACGCCGCCGCGGACATGGACCTGGTGGCGATGGTCGACCAGGGCGACTGGCTGTTCAACGCCTCCGACGCGGGCGCCGAGGTGGTCGTCGACTTCACCACGCCGGACGTCGTCATGGACAACCTGCACTGGTGCATCGACCAGGGGATCAGTGCCGTCGTCGGCACCACCGGCTTCACCGAGCAGCGGATCGAGCGGGTGCGCGGCTGGCTGGAGCGCAAGCCCGGCGTCGGCGTGGTCATCGCTCCCAACTTCGGCATCGGCGCGGTGCTGATGATGCAGTTCGCCGCGAAGGCCGCCCGGTACTTCGAGAGCGTCGAGATCGTCGAGCAGCACCACCCACGCAAGCTGGACGCACCGAGCGGCACCGCCACCCACACGGCCCGGCGGATCGCCGCCGCCCGCGCCGAGGCCGGGCTCGGGCCCGTGCCGGACGCCACCGCCGACGAGGTGCCGGGCGCGCGCGGCGCCGACATCGACGGGGTACGCGTGCACGCCGTCCGCGCCACGGGTTTGGTCGCCCACCAGGAGGTGCTCTTCGGCACCACCGGCGAGACGCTGACCATCCGGCACGACTCGTACGACCGGGCGTCGTTCATGCCCGGTGTGCTGCTGGCGGTCCGCGCGGTGCGGCACCGGCCGGGCCTCACCATCGGCATCGACGAGCTGCTCGACTGACCGTCGTTTCCGTCGTTCCCGTCGTTCCCGTCGTTCCGTGGGGCGCTGGTCGACCTGGCGATGGCGCACCACCGGCTGCCGTCGGCCGGTCTCTGCCAGGGCCTGCTCACCGGAGACCGACGCGGGGTGACCGTAGGCTGTCTCCATGATCGATTCTGGGCTGCGGGACCGGGCCGGCCGACACGTCACGCTGCGTCCCGTCGACGACGACAACTGGCGGGCCGTCGCCGACGTCGCGCCCCGCGACGACCAACGGGCCTGGGTGCCCGCCCTGGCGGCCCGCTACCTGGTGCTGACAATGCGGTCCAACGTGTGGACGTCGCTGGCGGTGTTCGCGGACGAGACGGTGGTCGGGCACGTCATGTGGGGCGTGGACGACGACGGCTCCCGCTGGCTCGGCGGCCTCGTGGTCGACGCGGCCGAGCAGGACCGCGGCGTCGGGCGGGCGGCCGTCCGCACCCTGGTGGACTGGCTGGCCGGGCAGGACGGCGGTGGGCACCCGATCCGCCTGTCGTACCACCCGGACAACGCCCCGGCGGCCGCCCTCTACCGGTCCTTGGGCTTCACGCCGACCGGCGCGGTGGAGGACGACGAGATCGTCGTCGAGTCCCGGCCCTGACCGGCGTACCTCAGGCGGCCGGCTCGCTCGGGACCGCGACGTGCAGTCGCAGCTGGGGGACCAGCATGTCGTCCACGTCCAGCGCCCGGGCCGCGCCGTCGGGCTCCCAGCCGGTGCTGGTGAGGAACTTCCGGGTCGCCTCGTCACCCTCGAACGCCCAGGCCACCGCGCGGCGCATACCGTCGGAGCGCCAAGCGTCCACCGCGGCGGCGAGCAGCCGGCTGCCGTGCCCTCGGCGACCCCAGCGCGGCTCGACCAGCAGGTCGGTCACCGCGGCCACACCCCCGCCGAGGGATTCGGCCGGCTCCTGCGGCGCCAGCGCCTCGGCGTCCGCCGGCCCGGAGGCGACGAACCCCACCAGATAGGATTGCTCGGCCTGTTCGACGGCGACCAGCACCCGGTGCGCGCCGGAGGGCGGCTCCTGCACCGCCGCGCTCCACCGCCGGGCCAGCCACGCCTCGTCCAGGTTGTCGAGCACGTGCCGGGGCAGGATCCGGCGATAGGCGACCCGCCAGGTCGCGAGCTGGATTCGTGCGATCTCGCCGGCGTCCTCGGGACGCGCCGGGCGGACGTACCCCAGAGCCATGGGACGGAAGCCTACGCAGGGTGGGGGAGACGATGGTGGCGCAGGGTGCCAGGCGGACGGCCACGCAGGTCGTCGGGGTGGTCGCGCTCGCCGTCGCGGTGGCCGCCTTCCTGTCGGTGGCGGCCGTGCGGCACGGCTTCTTCGACCTGAAGGTCTACTACGGCGCGCTGCACTTCTGGGTCCACGAGCACGGCGAGATCTACGACTATCTCAAGCCCGGCACCCAGTACGGCTTCACCTACCCGCCGTTCGCGGCGCTGGTCATGCTGCCGATGGCGTACCTGCCCTGGGCGGGCGCGATCGTGGTGAGCGTGGCCGCCAGCGTGGTGGTGAGCACCGTGCTGATCTGGTGGCTGCTGGACCCGGTCTCCCGCCGGGCCGGCTGGACCCGCTGGTTCGCCCTCGCGGTGGCGCTCTGCCTGGCCGCCGCGTACGAGCCGATGCGGGAGACGGTCAACTTCGGTCAGGTGAACATGCTGCTGTTGTTCCTGGTCGGGGTGGACCTGCTGCGGCTGCTGCCGGCCGGCAACCGCTGGGCGGGGGTGGGCATCGGCCTGGCCACCGCGATCAAACTGACCCCGGGTGTCTTCATCGTCTACCTGCTGGTCACCCGGCGTTGGCGGGCCGCGGTCACCTCGATGGCCGCCGCCACGGTCGCAACCCTGCTCGCCGCCGCGCTCTTCCCCGACGCGTCGCGTGAGTTCTGGACCTCGGCGCTGTGGAACACCGGCCGGGTCGGCGAGCTGGCGTTCGTCTCCAACCAGTCGCTGCGCGGCGTGGTGGCCCGGCTCGATCCGCAGCATCCGAGCACCCTGGCCTGGCTGGCGCTGGTGCTGGCCACCCTCGTGGTGTGGGCCTGGCGGTCCCGGGCCGCGGCGGCGGCCGGTGACGAGGCCACCGGCCTGGCCCTGACCGGCGCGGTGATGTGCCTGGTCAGCCCGGTGACCTGGGTGCACCACCTGGTGTGGCTGCTGCCCGCGCTGATCCTGCTGGTCGACAACGCCGTCGCCGCGCCGCCGCGCAGCGTCCGCCGCCGTGCCCTGGTCGCCTTCGCGGCCGTCGGGTACGGGCTGCTGACCAGCCGCATCGTCTGGGCCTGGGAGAAGGACTTCACCGGCGTGGACGGTTTCCTGGGTGGCAACACCTACGTCTGGATCAGCCTGGCCCTGCTGGTGCTGCTGCCGATCCGTACCTGGGCCCTGCCCGTGCGGGACGCCGGCCCGACCCGGGTCGCCCCGGGCGGCTCAGCCGCCGACCCGGCCGGTGTACCGCAACTCGTCGAGCGGGACGGGGGGACGCCCGCCGGAGATCGGCACCGGGTAGGTCGTCCGCTCACCGTCGGCTGACAACCCGGCCCGTTCGCAGAAGCGGCGGGCCCGGATGTTGCCTGCCAGCACCCAGAGCCGGTAGTGCCGCCAGCCCCGCGCGGCCAGGCCGGCGTGAGCCGCGGCCAGCAGCGCCCGGGCGGTGCCGTCGCCCCAGCGCGCCGGCTCCACGTAGAGCGACAGCACCTCGCCGCAGGCCGGGTCCAGGTCGTCCCGGTCCTGGTTGTTGCGGTACGGCCCGAACGTGGTGAACCCGGCGGGCACCCCGTCGACCTCGGCGAGCAGGGTGGTGAACGGGTGCTCGGGGTCGGCCGTGCCGAGATCCCGTCGGCGCTGCGCCCACGCCGCCGGATTGAGCCGGCCCAACACCTCCGCCGGCATGAGTCCGGCGTAACCGGCCTGCCAGCCGTGGACGTGCACCCGGGCGATAGCCTCGGCATCCTCGGGTTCTTCGCGGCGGATGGTTAGCATGTGTCCGTTGTATGCCGTACCCGGGGAGCCGGTCCAGTGTCCGCTCCGGTTGTCGTACCGCTGCTCTAGGGTTCTCCGACGATGGCCGCACCGGAATCGCTCTCCCTCGCCCAGGCCCGACGGGTGGCGCTCGCCGCCCAGGGCTTCGCCGACCCGCCGCCCGCCGGCGCGCCCACCCGGCGGCACCTGCGCCGGGTGCTGGACCGGGTCGGGTTGATCCAGATGGACTCGGTCAACGTCCTGCGACGGGCGCACTACCTGCCGCTCTACAGCCGGCTCGGGCCCTACCCGACCACCCTGCTGGACGGTGCCGCCTACCGCCACCCGCGGGAGCTGTTCGAGTACTGGGGCCACGAGGCGTCGCTGGTGCCGGTGCGGCTGCACGCCGCGCTGCGTTGGCGGATGGCCCGCGCCCGCGACGAGGCCTGGGGGTGGATGCGCCGGGTCGCGCGGGAGCAACCCGAGCTGGTCGCCTGGGTCCGCGACGAGGTGGCCGCCCGGGGGCCGCTCACCGCGGCGGAGATCGAACACGACGCGCCCCGGGAGACCGGCAACTGGGGGTGGAACTGGTCGGCGGTGAAACGGGCGCTCGAGTACCTCTTCTGGGCCGGCGAGGTGACCGCCGCCGAACGGACCCTCTCCTTCGCCCGCCGTTACGACCTGCCCGAGCGGGTGCTGCCGGCAGCCGCCCTGAACGCGCCCACCCCGGCCGACGCAGAGGCGTACCGGACGCTGGTGTCGGTGGCGGCCCGCTGCCTCGGGGTGGCCGCCGAGCCGGAGCTGCGCGACTACTTCCGTCTCCCGCTGGCCGCCACCCGGCAGGCGATCGTCGAGCTGGTCGAGGCGGGAGAGCTGCTGCCGGTGACGGTGCGGGGCTGGCGGCAGCCCGCCTGGCTGCACGCGGGGGCCCGACTGCCCCGGTGGGTGCGGGCCAACACCCTGGTCAGCCCATTCGACCCGCTGGTCTGGGAACGGGCCCGCACCGAGCGGCTCTTCGGCTTCACCTACCGGATCGAGATCTACGTGCCGGCCCCGCAGCGGGTGCACGGCTACTACGTGTTGCCGTTCCTGCAGGGAGAGCGCTTCACCGCCCGCGTCGACCTCAAGGCCGACCGGAAGGCCGGAGTGCTGCTGGTGCCGGCGGCCTGGCGGGAGCCGGGCGTCGACGAGGGGGAGACCGCTGTCGCGCTCGCCGCCGAGCTGTACCGGCTCGCCGGCTGGCTCGGCCTCGACGCGGTGGCCCCACCGGCGGCCGGGGACCTGGCCGGTCCGCTGACCGCCGCGTTGACGGGTGTGGCCGGTGTACGGTGAGCCCGTGACGAGCGTTGACGGGCCAGGCGCGCCACACCAGGAGGCCGCCGGGGCCGGCTGGCCCGCAGGGGCGTATCCGCACCCGGTCGAGCCGGATCGGCTCACCCGGTTCGTGCTGCGGGTGCACGAGCGTGCCCCCCGCTGGGCGGTGCCCCTGGCCGCGCTCGGCTGCGTCGGCATGGGGGTGGCGTACGCGCTGGTCAGCGACCCGACCCGGAGCGCGCCGGACGCGGAGCCGAGCTGCCTGCTCAAGCTCACCACCGGGCTGGACTGCCCGGGTTGCGGCGGCACCCGCGCCCTCTGGTACGCGCTGCACGCCGACCTGCCGGCCGCCGCCCGGCACCACCTCGTCTTCGTCTTCGCGCTGCCCTTCCTGGCCTACCTCTTCGTGGCCTGGGCGGGAAACCAGGCGTTCGGCTGGCGTCTGCCCGAACTGCGGATCAGCCCCACGATGATCGGCGGCTTCCTCGGTCTGTGGCTCGCCTTCTCGGTCGTCCGCAACCTGCCGTGGGCGCCGTTCACGTCCCTGTACGTGTGACGGCCGGCGGGCCCGGCGCGGCGACCGGGTGCGGTGTTTCACGTCCGTGAACCCACCTTCCCTGACGTTCCGCCGGGCCACTACAGTCGCAGGAATGCCGGAGATGGTGCAGCCCCAGGTCAAACTGATCGCGTGGACCCAGTTCCAGGCCCCGGACGACGTGCCGTGGTCGACCGACGCCGACGGCGGTCAGGCCCTCGCCGAGTTCGCCGGCCGGGCCTGCTACCAGAGCTGGAAGAAGCCGAACCCGGCCACCGCCACCAACGCCGGCTACCTCGCCCACATCCTGGAGGTGGGGCACCTGTCGGTGCTGGAGCACGGCTCGGTGAGCTTCTACTTCACCGGCGTCTCGCGCTCGTTCACCCACGAGCTGATCCGGCACCGGCACTTCTCGTACTCCCAGCTCTCCCAGCGCTATGTTCCGGAGCGGGACGCGGCGATGGTCGAGCCCCGGGTGATCGCCGAGGACCCGGAGCTGCACAAGAAGTTCGTCGAGGCCGCCGAGGCGAGCGTCCGGGCGTACACCGAGCTGCTGGAGGGGCTGGAGCGGCGCTTCGCCGACGAGCCCAACCCCACGCTGCGCCGCAAGCAGGCCCGGCAGGCGGCCCGTGCGGTGCTGCCCAACGCCACCGAGACCCGCATCGTGGTCACCGGCAACTACCGCGCCTGGCGGCACTTCATCGCCATGCGCGCCACCGAACACGCCGACGTCGAGATCCGCGAGCTGGCCGTGGAGTGCCTGCGCCAGCTTCAGCAGGTCGCCCCGAACGTCTTCCACGACTTCGTCATCACCACCCTGCCCGACGGCAGCGAGGTGGCGGCGAGTCCGCACCGCGAGTGGTCCTGAGCCCTTCCCCACCGGCCCTCCGGTGGTCGTCCGCTAGGTTGTGAACATGACGCACGACCACCCTGCCGCCCCCGATCGGGGCCCGTCGCGCCCCTTCGGCCGACTGATCACGGCCATGGTGACCCCGTTCACCGCCGACGGGTCCCTCGACCTCGACGGCGCCGCGCGGCTCGCCACCCACCTCGTCGACGAGCAGGGCAACGACGCGCTGGTGCTCAACGGCACCACCGGCGAGTCGCCGACCACCACCGACGCGGAGAAGGAGGCCCTGGTCCGGGTCGTCGCGGAGGCGGTCGGTGACCGGGCTCGGATCCTCGCCGGGGTGGGCACCAACGACACCCGGCACACGATCGAGCTGGCCGTCTCGGCGGAGAAGGCCGGCGCGCACGGCCTGCTCGTGGTCACCCCGTACTACAGCAAGCCGCCGCAGAGCGGGCTGCTGCGCCACTTCACCGCGGTCGCCGACGCCACCGGGCTGCCGGTCATGCTCTACGACATCCCGCACCGTGCCGGGACGGCGATCGAGACCGAGACGCTGGTACGCCTGGCCGAGCACGGCCGGATCGTCGCGGTCAAGGACGCCAAGGGCGACCTGACCGCGACCAGTTGGGTGACCAGCCGCACCGACCTCGCCTTCTACAGCGGCGAGGACGCGCTCACCCTGCCCGCGCTGGCCGTCGGGGCGGTCGGGGTCGTCGGCACCTCCACGCACTTCACGGGCGTGGGGACCAGGCAGATGATCGAGGCGTACGAGGCGGGCGACCACGCCGGCGCGCTGGCCCTGCACCGGCGGCTGCTGCCGCTGTACACCGGGATCTTCCGCGCCCAGGGCGTGGTCCTGGTGAAGGCGGGCCTGGCGGCCAAGGGCCTGCCGGCCGGCCCGGTGCGCCCGCCGCAGGTGGACGCCACCGCCGACGAGGTCGCCCGGTTGCGGGCCGACTGCGCGGCGGCGGGCCTGGACCTTTCCTGACATGACCGGACGACACGACGGACGCCGGACGGCGTCGCAGAATGAGGTGGACGCGTGACCGGGGCGCACATCGAGGCCGAACTGCCGCCGCCGCTGCCGGAGGGCGGCCTGCGGATCATCCCGCTCGGCGGGCTCGGCGCCATCGGTCGGAACATGACCGTCTTCGAGTACGACGGCAAGCTGCTGATCGTCGACTGCGGGGTGCTCTTCCCCGACGTCGAGCAGCCCGGGGTTGATCTGATCCTGCCGGACTTCAGCCCGATCCTGGACCGGCTCGGCGACGTCCAGGCGATCGTGCTCACCCACGGCCACGAGGACCACATCGGCGCGGTGCCGTACCTGCTCGCCCACAAGCCGGACATCCCGCTGGTCGGTTCCCAGTTCACCCTGGCGCTGGTGGAGGCGAAGCTCGCCGAGCGACGGATCCAGCCGTACACGCTGACCGTGCGGGAGGGGGGCCGGGAGCGGCTGGGCCCGTTCGAGTGCGAGTTCTTCGCCGTCAACCACTCCATCCCGGACGCCCTCGCGGTGGCCATCCGCACCCCGGCCGGCCTGGTGCTGCACACCGGCGACTTCAAGATGGACCAGCTCCCCCTGGACGGCCGGATCACCGACCTGGCCGGGTTCGCCCGGCTCGGCGCCGAGGGCGTGGACCTGCTCCTGTCGGACTCCACCAACGCGGAGATCCCCGGTTTCGTCACTCCGGAGCGCGAGATCGGGCCGGTGCTCGACTCGATCTTCGCCAAGGCGCGGGGCCGGATCATCGTGGCCTCGTTCGCCTCGCACGTGCACCGGGTCCAGCAGGTCTTCGACTCGGCGGTCGAGCACGGCCGCAAGGTGGCGCTGATCGGCCGGTCCATGGTCCGCAACATGGGCATCGCCCGGGACCTCGGCCTGCTCAACATCCCACCCGACCTGGTGGTCGGGTTGGAGGAGGCCACCACCCTGCCGCCCGAGCGGATCGTGCTGATGTCCACCGGCTCGCAGGGCGAACCGATGAGCGCCCTCGGCCGGATGGCCAGCGGCGACCACCGGCACATCACGATCGCGCCCGGCGACACGGTCGTGCTGGCCAGTTCGCTGGTGCCCGGCAACGAGACGTCGGTCTACCGGGTGATCAACCGGCTCGCCCGGGCCGGCGCGATGGTCGTGCACAAGGACGTGGCCAAGGTGCACGTCTCCGGCCACGCCCCCGCCGGTGAACTGCTGTACCTGCTCAACGTGACCCGGCCCAGCAACCTGATGCCGGTGCACGGCGAGTGGCGGCACCTGCGCGCGCACGCCCGGCTGGGTATCGAGTCCGGGGTCGCGCCGGACCGGGTGGTGCTCTGCGAGGACGGCGACGTCGTCGACCTGGTCGAGGGCCGGGCCAGGCTGGTCGGGCACGTGAAGAGCCGGTACGTCTACGTCGACGGTCTCGCCGTCGGGGACGTCAGCGAGTCGCTGCTCACCGAGCGGCGCATCCTCGGTGACGGCGGGTTCATCGCCGCCACCGTGGTGGTCGACTCGGTCACCGGCAAGGTGGTCGGCGGGCCGACCGTTTCGGCGAAGGGCTTCTCCGAGGACCCTGAGGCGTTCAGCCCGGTGGTCCCGCTGGTCACCGAGGCGCTCAACCGGGCCGCCGCGGACGGCATCACCGACCCGCACCAGCTCCAGCAGATCGTCCGGCGCACGGTGGGGCGTTGGGTCAACGACGCGTACCGCCGCCGGCCGATGATCGTCCCGACGGTCGTCGAGGTCTGAGCCACGTCACTTCGCACGCCGGTCCACCGCCCTCGGTGGACCGGCGTCGTCGTGTCCGGGTAGGACCAACCCGTGACGAGCTGAACACGTTGGGCCGAAAGATCCCCGACGGGTTCAACCGATCGGCGGCCGTCTCCGTACTCCCGGCTGGCAGGCGTACCCGCGCAGGCCGGGAGGAGCATGGCGGATGGACCGCAGACGGATGACAGCCATCGGTGTCGTGGTGGCGGCGCTGGGTTTGACGGCGGCAGTGACCCTGCCGTCGTTCGCCGGTGACAGTGCCGCGCCGGACGCCGGCGGGCCGGCCGGGGCGAAGGCCACCGGTGGGGTGGCGCCCGAGGTGGTGGACGTGATGAGCCGTGACCTCAGGCTCACCCGCGACCAGGCGGTGCGGCGGCTGACCGCCGAGCGGAAGGCCAGCAGCACCCTGAACCGGCTGCGAGCCAGCCTCGGCGCCGACTACGGCGGCGCCTGGCTCAACGCCGACGGGTCCACCCTCACCGTCGCCGTGGCCGACCCGGCGCAGGCCGCGAAGGTCAAGGCGGCCGGCGCGGTACCGAAGCAGGTGCGGCGCGCCGTCGACGAGCTGGACGCGGTGAAGGGCCGGCTCGACTCGGTGGGTCGCACCGCCACCCCGGAGATCACCGGCTGGTACGTCGACGTCGCCACCAACTCCGTGGTCGTGCTCGCCCAGCCGGGCGCGGAGGCCCGGGCCCGTCGGTGGGCGGCCAACAACGGCGCCCCCGCCGACGCGGTGCGGGTCACCACCTCCCGCGAGCAGCCGCGTCCGCTGTTCGACCTGGTGGGCGGCGAACCGTTCTTCATCAACAACTCGGGCCGCTGCTCGATCGGCTTCTCCGTGGTGGGCGGGTTCGTCACCGCCGGGCACTGCGGCCAGGTGGGGGCCCGCACCACCGGCTTCAACCAGGCCCCGCAGGGCACCTTCGCCGCGTCGTCGTTCCCCGGCGACGACTGGGCGTTCGTGCGCACCAACAACCAGTGGACCCCGCAGGGTGTGGTGACGGACTTCAACGGCGGTGTCGTGCCGGTCAACGGCTCCACCGAGGCCCCGATCGGCGCTTCGATCTGCCGCTCCGGATCCACCACGGGCGCCCGCTGCGGCGTCATCCAGGCCAGGAACGCCACCGTCAACTACCCGGAGGGGACGGTCACCGGGCTGACCCGGACCAACGTCTGCGCCGAGCCGGGCGACTCCGGCGGCTCCTGGATCTCCGGCGACCAGGCGCAGGGCGTCACCTCCGGCGGCTCGGGCAACTGCACCGTCGGCGGTGTCACCTTCTTCCAGCCGGTCAACGAGATCCTTGAGCGCAACAACCTGACGCTGGTGACCGCCAACAACGCCCAGCAGACGGCGCAGCCGCAGGCCCCGGCCACCGCCCCGCCGGCCGGCACCGCCTCACCGGCCCCGCCGGCCGGCGACACCGCCTGCGCCGGCACCGTCCGCCGCAGCGGCACCCTGACCGCCGGTCGGGCCCAGGCCCAGCCGGACGGCCGCTTCTACGTGGCGCAGGCCGGCGCGCAGAGCGCCTGCCTGGAGGCGACCGGCAACGGCCAACTGCTGCTGGAGCTGCAACGCTTCACCGGGGGCGCCTTCCGGACCGTCGCCCGCGCCGGCACCGTCGACGGTGTCGCGAAGCTGACGGCCGACGGTGCCGCCGGGGCGTACCGGTACCGGATCACCGCGCTGCGCGGCTCCGCCTCGTACACCCTGGCGTTCTCCGCGCCCTGACCGGGCCGGTGGCCGCCCCGGCCGCCCCCCGCCGCAGCACGGCCAGCCCGTCCGCCCCGC
>NZ_SMKD01000111.1 GCF_004348595.1 Micromonospora sp. KC723 | reverse complement strand
CGCTCGTACCCCACCACCGCCAGCCGAAGCCCCCCACCGGCCGACGAACACACGTACCACGGCACGTCACCGACGGTGAGCCCGGCGGTGGCCGCACCGACCGCGGCGTCCAGACCGTGCAGCACGTCCGTACCGACCGTGGTCGGCGCGGACGCCGACGCGACCAGCCCGCCACCGTCGAGGTCCACCACCGCCACCTTCGTGTACGTGGACCCGACATCGGCGCAGACCGCGAGGCTCACGCCGGCGGCGGAACGACCACCGTGCCGGTCGCGGTGACCGCCACGATCGGCGTCTCAAGCACCTCCGCCGCCGACTCACCCCGATCCGGGCGGCCCCGGCACACCACCCGCGCCTCGAAATCGATGGTGCGGCTGCGCGTGCCCACCCGGGTCACCGTCGCCGTCACCTCCACCACGTCACCGGCCCGCATCGCGCCGCGGAACTGCACATCCGAGTACGAGGCGAACAACCCCTCGTCCCCGTCGGTACGGATACACACCTCCGTCGCCACATCCCCGAACAACCCCAACGCGTACGCCCCGTCGACCAGGTTCCCCGCGTAGTGGGCGTGCGAGTACGGCACGTACCGCCGGTGCGTCACCGTCAACCCCAACCTCGCGTCCGTCATGCCCCCGCCCCCCTGTTCGTGATCAACGCGTGCACCAGGTAACTGGCCACCTCACCCGGAGTGGTGCCCCGACCGAAGATCCGGTCCACGCCCAACTCGCCGGTCATCGTCTCGTCGAACCGCGGCCCACCCACGACCAGCAACGGCCGACGCCCCGCCGGCATCGCCTCCCGGAACGCCGCGGACATCTCCCGCGTGTTGTGCAGATGCGCGTCGCGCTGCGTCACCACCTGCGACACCAGCACCGCGTCGGCCCGCTCCCGCCGCGCCGCCTCCACCAGCTCCGGCACGCTCACCTGCGCGCCCAGGTTGGTAACCCTCAGCTCCCGGTAGTACTCCAGGCCCTTCTCCCCCGCGATGCCCTTGACGTTGAGGATCGCGTCGATACCCACCGTGTGCGCGTCCGTACCGATGCACGCCCCCACCACCGACAGCTTGCGCCGCAACCGCTGCTTCACCACCGCGTTGACCTCCTTGGCGCTCAGCAGCGGAAAGTCCCGCTCCACCACCTGCACCGCCGACAGGTCCACCAGATGGTTCACCCGCCCGTACACCACAAAAAAGGTGAACCCGTCACTCATCGGCTTGGCGTGCACCAACATCGCCGGGTCGATGCCCATCTTGTTCGCCAACTGAACCGCCGCGCCCTCGGCCCGCTTGTCGTGCGGCACCGGCAACGTGAACGACACCTGCACCATGCCGTCACCGGTGGTGTCCCCGTACGGCCGGACAATCCTCTTCTCCGCCGCGACCGTCACGCGCGGCCCCCTTCCAGAATCTCGGTGGCCGGGTTGTAGTAGTCGGCCTCGTGCCGCGCCACCCCGGCCAACCCCCTGCCCCGGTCCGCCGGCCGCTTCATGATCCCGAACGTGCCCTCGGCGATCGCCGTCAACAACGACTGATCCCCGATGCGCTCCAGCAGGTCCAGCGCCTCACCCAGCACCCGGTTGGCGCGCTGCCGGATGAACCCGCCCGGCGCCGGCACGAAGTCCTCGTGCAGCCCACCGGCCGCGCCCAGCACGTACCGCACGTTCTGCAGGGCGATGTCCCGGTCCGACAGCCACGGCGTCACCACCGCCTCGGTCATCATCCCCACCAGCAGGATGCCCTGCCCGGTCATGGCACCCACCAGGTTGAAGAACCCGTCGAGCAGGTTGCCGCGGAACACGTCACCGGTCATGTGCTTCGTCGGCGGCATCCACTTCAACGGCGCGTCCGGAAACAACTCCCGCGCCAGCAGCGCGTGCGCCAACTCCAGACGGAACGACTCCGGCAGATCCGGGTTGATCTCGAACGCGTGCCCCAGCCCCAACTGCCAGTCGGCCAGCCCCGCCTCGTGCGCGAAGAACTCGTTGAGCAACTGCGACACCGTCACCGTGTGCGCCTCCTCCACCGCGTCGGCGGTGGTCAGGTAGTTGTCCTCACCGGTGTTGATGATGATCCCCGCCCGGGCGTGCACCTGCCGCGAGAACCGCTGGTCCACGAACGTGCGGATCGGGTTGATGTCGCGAAACAGGATCCCGTACATCGAGTCGTTGAGCATCATGTCCAGACGCTCCAGACCCGCCAGGGTCGCCATCTCCGGCATACACAGACCCGACGCGTAGTTCGTCAGCCGCACGTACCGGCCCAACTCCCTGGACGTGGAGTCCAACGCCGCCCGCATCAGCCGGAAGTTCTCCTGCGTGGCGTACGTGCCGGCGAACCCCTCCCGCGTCGCGCCCTCCGGCACGTAGTCCAGCAGCGACTGCCCCGTCGACCGGATCACCGCGATCACGTCCGCGCCGGCCCGCGCCGCGGCCTGCGCCTGCGGAATGTCCTCGTAGATGTCACCGGTGGCCACGATCAGATAGATCCACGGCCGCCGCGCCGGATCCCCGTACCGCTTCACCAGCCGGTCCCGCTCGGCGCGCCGCCGATCGACGAGCCGGACACCCGCCCCGACCGCCCTGCGGGCCGCCCTACGGGCGGCGGTGGCCGCCTTCCCGGACGGCACCGCGAAACGCACCGACCCCGCCGCCGCCTTCTGCGCCAGCAACGTCACGTCGCTGATCTGCTCCCGCGCGAGGGCGTCGAACACCGGCACCGCCACCCCGTGCCCCAACCCGACGTCGGCCACCACCGCGTCGACCAGCCGGTTCACCCACGGAATGCCGTCCGGGTCCGCGCCGGTCACCCCGGCCAACCGCAGCACCGCCCGCTCCACCGACACCGTGGTGTGGCTACGCGCCAGATCCACCACCGGCTGCCCGGCCCGACGCGCCAACTCCCGCGCCCGCGCCACCAGCACCGGATCCAGGTCGAGCTTGCCCGTCACGCCGTCACCCCGGCCGAACTCGGCAACGGCACGACCCGCGCCCGGGCCGCCTCGATGGTTCGCTCGCTCACGCAGACCCTTCCTCGTAGATGACCTCACCGCGCAGCACCGTGCGCCGGCACACCGGCAACGGCGTCGGATCCTGCGCACCCCGCAACTCCGGGTCCTCGGCCTGCAACACCGGCAGACCCCGCTGCACCCCCGCCGGCGTCGACCACACCGCGAACGTCGCCGGCGCCCCCAACGCCAGCACACCCTCGTGGTCCAGGTGCACCGCCCGCCAACCACCGCGGGTGTGCGCCGCGAACGCCGCCCGCTCGCTCATCCGCTGCACCGGGTTGTGGTGCGCCGCCGCCGCCCGCACCGAACCCCACGGGTCCAGCGGCGTCACCGGCGAATCCGACCCGAACGCCAACGCCACCCCGACCGCGTGCATCGCACCCATCGGGTTCGACTCCAACGACCGCGCCAACCCCAGCCGCGACTCGTACATCCGGCCCGCGCCACCCCACAACCGGTCGAACGCCGGCTGCATGCTCGCCACAATCCCGTACTCCACGAACCCGGCGATCAGCGGCTTGTTCATGATCTCCGCGTGCTCCACCCGGTGCCGGGCCGCCCGCACCCGATCCGTGCCCAGCCTCGCCGCCGCCGCCGCGAACCCGTCGAGCACCGTCGAGATCGCCGCGTCCCCGATCGCGTGGAACCCGCCCTGCATCCCGTGCGCCGCGCAGTCCAGCAGATGATCACGCACCTGCTCGGCCGTCACGTACCCGTGCCCGCACGACCCGCCCTCGGCATCCAGGTACGCCGACGACACGTGCGCCGTGCGCGAGCCCAACGCCCCGTCGGCGAACAGGTCACCACCGGCGCCCACCGCGCCCAACTCCCGGGCCCGCGCCGCACCCGACAGCTCACCCCAGTAGCCGTACACCTCCGGCACGCCGTCGCCCGACACCGCCAGCAGGCCGGTGAAGTCCTCCTCGTCGGAGATCTCCGGCCCACCGCACTCGTGCACCGCCGCGATGCCCAGCGACGCCGCCTGCCGCAGCGCCACCCGCTGCGCCGCGACCCGCTGCGCACGCGTCACCGACGCGAACGCCACCGCCCGCACCACGTGGTGCGCGTCGCGGCGCAACCACCCCGACGCGTCGTACCCGGGCGCCCGCGCCGCCTGCGGACACGCCGCCAGCAACGCCGACGACACCAACGCCGAATGGATAGACGCCTGCGACAGGTACACCCGCCGGCCACCGGCCGCCCGGTCCACCGCAGCCGCGTCCGGCACCTGCGGCGCCGGCCAGCTCGACTCGTCCCAGCCGTGCCCCAGCACCACCGCGTCCGACGGCAACCCCGCCGCGAACACCGCCACCGCCTCCAGCAACCCGGCCGCCGACCGCACCCCCGACAGATCCAGCCCCGACAACGCCAACCCCGTGTCCGTGGCGTGCACGTGCGCGTCCACGAACGCCGGCGTCACCAACGCGCCGTCCAGCTCCACCACCCGGTCCGCGGCCGGCGCGTCGGCGTCCGCGCCCAACCAGACGATCCGGCCACCGACGACCAACAGGGCCGTCGCGCTCGGATCGGCCGGACAGTGCAGCACGCCGCCGCGGTACAGAGTCGAGGGGTTCGTCATGGCCTCAGTCTGCCGCCAACCGGGACTCGAACAGAGCACGGACCCCCGGCTCCGAGCGCAGCAACCCCAGCGCCAGCGCCGCGTGACCCGGCACGTACCCGTTGCCCACCAGCATCGTCACGTCAGCCGCCAGACCCTCCGCGCCCAACGCCGCCGCCGCGAAGCTCGTCGCCATCGAGAAGAACACCACCGTGCCGCCGTCCGCCGTGGCCAGCACCGCACCGTGCTCGCAACCCGGCACGTCCACGCACACCACCGTCACGTCCGCCGGCACCCCCAGCGCCGAGGTCACCGCCGTCGACACCGCCACCGGATCCCGGGCGTCGGCCAACGCCACCACCGACGCCAGGGCGGCCTCGTTGAGCGCGTCACGCTCCGCCGCCACCGGCACCACCCCGACGGTACGACCCGCGCCCGCCCGCCGCGCCGCGGCCAGCGACAGCGACCCGCTCTTACCGGCCGCGCCGATCACCGCCACGGTCACCGGCCTCGGATCACCCTCGCGCTCCCTGCGCGCCACGTGCCCGGCCACCACCCGGGCCGTCAACGCCGGCGCCCCGCACACGTCCAGCACCGCCAGGGACAGCTCCGGGTGCAGGTCCGCCGGCAGCACCGCCGCGATCGACCGGGCGAACAGGATCGCGTACCCGTCGCACGGCACCTGCTCGCTGCACCCGTCCCAGCGCGCCAGCCCGTCCAGGATCGTCAGCGGGGTCAGCGTCAGCGACACCAGCGTCGCCACCCGGTCACCGGGCTTCAGCTCCAGCGGCGAACGCCGGCCCGCCTCCTCGACCGTGCCAATCAGCATGCCTCCCGATCCGGTCACCGGGTTCTGCATCTTGCCGCGGGCGGCGACGATCTCCAGCACCTCGGCACGGACCTTCTCCCCGTCGCCGCCGTGCTTCTCCGACAACTGCCGGAAGCTCGCCGCGTCCAGGTTCAGCCGCTCGACCCGGATGCGCACCTCGTTCGGGGCGATCCGCGGGTCGGCGTCGAGCCGCCACGCCGCCTGCGGCAGCACCCCCGCCGGTTCCACGACGCGGTGCAGACCCACCGGTGACGTCATGCCGACCTCCCTGTCCAGCCGCTCGAAGCCCCGGCCAGGACTCGCATAGCGGGAAAACTTACGGCAGACTAATTTCTTCACCGGATATTTTCCAGTAGCGTACGTGCCGCTGATCATCCGCACCACGCACCGAGGAGGGGCCGTGACCCAGACCCAACCGGTTGAGACCATCCCTCAACCCCGTCACGCCCCGGTCGCCGCCCCGACCGCCGGGCAGCCGTACGAATACCGCCGCAGCCCCCTGGTCGAACCCGACTGGACCCGCTTCCCCGGCTGGCGCCACATCACCCGCGAGCAGTGGGAGAACGCCCAGTGGCAGCGCGTCAACTGCGTCAAGAACATCAAGCAGCTACGCACCGTCCTCGGTGACCTGGTCGACGAGACCCTCTACGACGACCTCGAGGCCGACCAGCGGGCCCTGGCCACCATGTCCATGCTGGTGCCGCCGCAGATGATCAACACCATGGTCCCGTTCGCCCCCGTCACCACCGAGGCGTTCCGCGCCGACCCGATCCGGCGCTACATGATCCCCGTCGCCTCCGACCGGCGCACCGACTGGCCGTCCCACCCCTACGCCAGCCGCGACTCGCTACACGAACACGACATGTGGGTCGCCGAAGGCCTCACCCACCGCTACCCCACCAAGGTCCTCGCCGAGCTGCTCTCCACCTGCCCGCAGTACTGCGGGCACTGCACCCGGATGGACCTGGTCGGCAACTCCACCCCCGCCGTCGACAAGCTCAAACTCACCCTCAAGCCCGTCGACCGCTACGACGCCCACATCGCCTACCTCAAGGCCCACCCCGGCGTCCGCGACGTCGTCGTCTCCGGCGGCGACGTGGCCAACGTCCCGTGGCGCAACCTCGAGTCGTACCTGATGCGGCTGCTCGAACTGGAAACCGTCCGCGACATCCGGCTCGCCACCAAGGCCCTCATGGGCCTGCCCCAGCACTGGCTGCAGCACGACGTCGTCGAAGGCCTGGAACGCGTCGCCCGGACCGCCGCCCGACGCGGCGTCAACCTCGCCATCCACACCCACGTCAACCACGCCCAGTCGCTCACGCCACTGGTCGCCAGGGCCGCCCAGACCGCCCTAGACGTCGGCGTCCGCGACGTACGCAACCAGGGCGTGCTCATGCGCGGCGTCAACGCCACCGCCCCCGACCTGCTCGACCTCTGCTTCGCGCTGCAGGGCGAAGCCGGCATCCTGCCGTACTACTTCTACATGTGCGACATGATTCCCAACGCCGAGCACTGGCGGGTCCCCGTCTGGCACGCCCAGCAGCTCCAGCACGACATCATGGGCTACCTGCCCGGCTACGCCACCCCGCGGATCGTCTGCGACGTTCCCTTCGTGGGCAAGCGCTGGGTGCACATGCTCACCGAGTACGACCGCGAGCGCGGCATCTCGTACTGGACCAAGAACTACCGCACCTCCATCGAGTCCGCCGACCTGGAGGCGCTGAACAAGCGTTACGCCTACTACGACCCGATCGACACCCTGCCCGAGTCCGGGCAGGCCTGGTGGCAGACCCACCGCGACGACTGACGGACCCAGGCTGCGGCCCCGGCGCCACCGCGACGGGGCCGCAGCCTGGCCGAGGGCGTATCGGTCAGCGCGTCGCCTCCCGGACGCCCTCGCCGGCCTCGGTGACGTGTTCACCGGCCCGCTGGGCGCGCGCGGCACTCTGCTGCTGAACACCCTCGGCGCGCAACCGCTCGTTGTCCGTGACGTCGCCGATCCGCTGCTTCGCGACGCCGGCCAGCTCCTCGCTCTTCGCCCTGTCGCTGACGCTCATGTCGCCTCCTGTCGCTGCTTCCGGCCGCACGGGACCCTTCGCCCCGGCTCTCCTGTCGCGTGCCCGCTCGGGCGCTGTGGAAACAGGGTGACCTGCTGGGTCCGTGGGGGCGGCCACGCCCCCTACAGCATCCTAGGATAATAGGGTGAAGCTGGGGATCCGCACCGGCCTGCGACTGCCGGGGCCACCTCTCGTAGGGCATCCTAGGACAATAGGTGGGTTGGTGGCCGCCGAGCCGGGACGGCGACGGACTGGTTGACTGGGGGCATGAGCGAGATCCTCCTGGTCCGACACGGCGAGACCACCTGGAGCGCCAGCCGCCAGCACACCTCGTACACCGACCTCGAGCTGACCCCCGACGGCGAGCGCCAGGCCCGGGCTCTCGGTGGGGTGCTGGTCGGTCGGCGGTTCGCCCGGGTGCTGTCCAGCCCCCGCACGCGTGCCCGGGCCACCGCGCAGCTCGCCGGCCTCACCGTGGACGAGGTGGACGAGGACCTGGTCGAGTGGAACTACGGCGAGTACGAGGGGCGCACCACCGCCGGCATCCACCAGGACCGGCCGGACTGGAACATCTGGACCGACGGGTGCCCCGGCGGTGAGACGCCCGAACAGGTTGGCGAGCGCGTCGACCGGCTGCTCGCCCGGATCACTCCCCTGCTCGACCAGGGCAGCGTCGCCCTGGTCGGCCACGCGCACAGCCTGCGGGTCGTGGGCGCGCGCTGGATCGGGCTACCCCCGTCCGGCGGGGGCAAGCTGCGGTTGGACACCGCCACGGTCAGCGTGCTCGGGCACGAGCACGGCCGGCCGGTCATCCTCCGCTGGAACGGCGGCTGACCGACGCGCTCAGCCCGCCTCGCCGTTGCCCCGGGACCGCGCCCGGGTCCGCGGATCGAGGTCGATCTTCGGCGGACGCCCCTCGTACGGGGTGGAGAGCACCACCGTGGTGCGGGTGGTGACGTTGGCGGCGGTGCGGATCTCCTGGAGCACCCGCTCCAGGTCGGCCGGGCCGGCCACCCGCACCAGCAGCAGGTAGAAGTCCTCCCCCGCCACCGAGTAGCAGGAGTCGATCTCCGGCAGGTGGGCCAGCCGCTCCGGGGCGTCGTCGGGCTGCGACGGATCGAACGGCCGGATCGCCACGAACGCCGTCAACGGCAGGTCCAACGCCTCGAAGGAGACCTTCGCGGTGTACCCGTGGATCACACCGCGCTGTTCCAGCCGCCGGACCCGCTGGTGCACGGCGGAGACCGACAGCCCCACCCGCTCGGCCAGGTCGGTGTACGACAGCCGACCGTCAGCGGTCAGCGCGGCGACGATGGCGCGGTCGATCTCCTCCACGGCGTGCAACCTACCCCGAGCGGCGGCCCCCCGCGTGCCGGCCCCGCCGAAGGTGACGGTCGGCGCATCTCACGGTCACCGACGGTGCCCCCGGGTCAGCCCCTTGCCAGGGCCCGGGAGATGACCAGCCGCTGGATCTGGTTGGTGCCCTCGACGATCTGCAGCACCTTCGCCTCCCGCATGTACCGCTCGACCGGGTGGTCGGCGACGTAGCCGGCTCCGCCGAGCACCTGCACCGCGTCGGTGGTCACCCGCATCGCCACGTCGGTGGCGAAGAGCTTCGCCTTCGCCGCCTCGATCGAGTACGGCCGGCCGGCGTCGCGCAGCCGGGCGGCGGCGAGCGTCAGCGCCCGGGCGGCGGAGATCTGGGTGGCGTGGTCGGCGAGGTTGAAGCCGAGCCCCTGGAAATCGATGATCGGCCGGCCGAACTGCCGGCGCTCCCGGGCGTAGCCGACCGCGTAGTCCAGCGCCGCCTGGGCCAGGCCCACCGCGCAGGCGGCGATGCCGAGCCGGCCGGAGTCCAGCGCCGCCATGGCGATGGTGAAGCCCATCCCCTCGCCGCCGATCAGCCGGTCGGCGGGCACCCGGGCGTCGTCGAAGACGACCTGCGCCACCGGGGAGGCGTGCAGGCCCATGGTCCGCTCGACGGCCTGCGGCAGGATCCCGGGGGTGCCCCGGTCGGCGAGCAGGCAGGAGATGCCTCTCGGGCCGGGCCCGCCGGTACGGCAGAAGATGTTGTAGAAGTCGGCGGTTCGGGCGTGGGTGATCCACGCCTTGGTGCCGTCCACCACGTACGAGTCGCCGTCGCGGACGGCCTTCGTCGTCAGCGCGGCGGCGTCCGAGCCGCCCTGCGGCTCGGAGAGGCAGTACGCGCCGAGCAGGTCCCCGCCGAGGATGTCGGGCAGCAGTTCGCGCTGGGCGTCGTTGCCGAACTGGGCCAGCGGGTAGCAGGACAGGGTGTGCACGCTGACCGCCTCGGCCACGGCGAGCCACCGGCTGGCCAGGATCTCCAGCACCTGGAGGTACACCTCGTACGGCTGGGCGGCACCGCCGTGTTCCTCGGCGTACGGCAGGCCGAGCAGCCCGGCCCGGCCGAGGGTGCGCAGCACCTCGCGGGGGAACTCGGCGCGCGCCTCGAAGTCGGCGGCCCGCGGGGCGAGTTCGCGGTCGGCGAGGTCGGTGGCCAGGTCGAGCAGGTCGTGGGCCTCGTCGGTGGGGAGGATCCGGTCGATGGTCATGGTGCGATGAGCTCCGTCGGGGGTGCTGGTGGGTCCGATCCCACCCCGTCAGCTTAACGCTCGTTTGGGTTGACGCGGAACCGGCCGGCCGGTTCGCCCGCGCCCCGCCCGGATACGGTGTCCGGTGCGCCGACGCCCCGGCGGGACCGGGGCACACCGCATCGGCACGGCGCACCGGTGGGGAGGAGTCATGCGTCTTCACGTGGGGTGCGCCATGTGGGCCCACCGGTCGTGGCAGGGCCGCCTGCTGGCACACCCGCTGCCGCCCACCGAGCGCCTGCGCCACTACGCCCGCTGGTGCACCGCGGTGGAGGGGAACACCACCTTCTACGCGATCCCCGGCAGGGACGCCGTGGCGTCGTGGGCGCAGCAGACCGACCCCGACTTCCGGTTCCTGCCCAAGCTACCCAGACTGGTCACGCACGAACGCCGGCTCGCCGACGTCGACGAGGCGCTGCGCGTCTTCCTGGACGCGATGGAGCCGCTCGGGCCCCGGGCGCACGCCCTCTGGATCCAGTTGCCGGGCTCGTTCGCCCCCGCCGACGTCCCCATCCTGGCCCGGTTCCTGCGCCGGCTCCCCGCCGCCCACCGGTACGCCGTGGAGGTCCGCCACCCGGCGTTCTTCACCGACCCCGGCGCGACGCGACTGCTCGAAGGCGTGCTCACCGACGCGCGGGCCGAATGGATTCCCTTCGACACCACCGCGTTCTTCGCCAGCCCACCGACCAGCGACGCCGAACGGGAGGCCTGGACCAGGAAGCCCCGCGTACCGCTGCGGTCGAGCGCCCTGACCGACCGGCCGATCGTGCGCTACCTCGGTCGGGACGACCCGGCGCGGACAATCGAGGGCTGGCGGCACTGGGTCGACGTCGTCGTCGGGTGGCTGCGCGAGGGCCGCTCGCCGACCGTGTTCGTGCACACCCCGGACAACGCCGACGCCCCGGTACTCGCCCGCCGTTTCCACGACGACGTGCGGGCGCGGGTACCGGGCCTCGAAGCCCTGCCGGAGCCGGCACCGGTCGAACCCGCGACGCTGTTCTGAGCGCCGCCGGCTCCGGCCGCGACGTGGCGACCCAGTCACCGGGACGGTGTTGTGCGGGCCGGCAGCCGCTCGATACAGTCACCGCCGGACATCGACAGATATCACCGAATGGCGCGCCTCGGCGTCGACGACCAACCGCCGGCCGGGCCGGCGCAGAGGAGGGACCGTGCCGTCGACCCGGCTGACCGCGACGCTGGTCGCGCTGGCGATCACCGCACTGCCCGGAGCCGCCCAGGCGGCCAGCCACGGTCCCGCGCCGGCGGGCTGCGCCACCGCCGACGCGCACTGCGCCGCAAGCCGGCACCGCCCCGCCGCGCTCGCCGGCGCGCACACCGCCGGTCGGGTCACCGCCGACGGCGAGTTGGTGCGGTACAGCTGGCCCGGCGTGTACTTCGAGGGCCGGTTCCGGGGCACCGGCGTCGGGATCGTGCTCGACGACCCGGTCAACGACTACGACATCCAACTCGACGGCACCACGGTGGCCACCCTGGTGACCCCGGGCCGGACCACCCACTGGCTGACCGGCCTGCCCAACGACCGGCACACCGTACGGCTGGTCAAACGCACCGAGAGCACGTGGACCTCCGGCGCGTTCGGCGGCTTCGTCGCCGCGCCCGGCGGGAAGATCCTCGACCCGCCCCGGGCGCGCAGCCGCCAGATCGAGTTCATCGGCGACTCGAACACCGTCGGCTACGGCAACATGTCCACCACCCGCGACTGCACCGGCGAGGAGGTCACCCGCCGGACCAACACCGACCTGAGCTTCGGCGCCCTCACCGCCCGCCGCCTCGGTGCCGACTACCAGGTCAACGCGTACTCCGGTCTCGGGATGGTACGCAACTACGACGGCCACAGCCCGGGAACCAGCTACCGCACGTACTACCAGCGGTCACTGCTCGGCGTCGACGGCGACGTCTGGGCACGACCGGCCACCTGGCGGCCGCAGGTCGTGGTCGTCGCCCTGGGCGCGAACGACTTCTCCACCGCCCTGCGCCCCGACGAGCCGTGGACGCCGGAGAGCCTGGTGGCCGCCTACCGCCAGGCCTACCACGGCTTCCTCGACACCCTGCGGGCCCGGTACGGCCGCCACACCCGGATCGTGGTCATGGCCACCTCGCTGTGGAACACCACGGCCTTCGCCGAGGCCGCCGAGCAGGTCGCCCGGGAGCGCAACGACCGGGGCGACGCCCGGATCCACCACTGGTACCACGACGGCGCGGGTCAGGACGCCCTCGGCTGCCACTGGCACCTGTCGCTGCACGACCACCAGCTCACCGCCGACCGGCTCGGCGAGTTCCTCGCCACCCTGCCGCTGCGCTGGTAGCCCGACGCCCGGCGGACCGCCGGTTGTCGGCCCGCCGACCGGCCCACGCCGATAGCCTGGTGCCAGGGCGACGAAGGGCGGACACGTGGCACAGGACCGGGCGGCGGCACGTCGACGCCGGCTGCTGGGAGCCGGCATCCTCGCCCTGGTGGGGCTGGCGCTGCTGGCGCTGGGCCTCACCGTCGCCGACGGCCCCCTCGCCGGGCTGGAGGTGGCGCTGGCCATCGCGCTGCTCGTGACCAGCTACGTGGTGCAGCGCATGGCCCGCCGCGAAACGCTCTACGCCGACGAGGAGCGCGGCTGACCGGGGCGCTGTGGATCAGTGCCGACGCGCGTCCCCCACGCCGTCGCACCGCTGTGCCAGGCTGTCGGCGTGGCACAGCAATCCCCGATCCTGCTGATCGACGCTCCCAGTCTCTACTTCCGGGCCTACTTCGGCGTTCCCGAGTCGGCGGCGAGGACCGCGGACGGCCAACCCGTCAACGCCGTACGCGGCTTCCTCGACATGCTGGCCCAGTTGGTCCGCACCCGCCGTCCGGGCCGGATGGTCTGCGCGCTGGACCATGACTGGCGGCCCGCGTGGCGGGTGGAGCTGCTGCCGTCGTACAAGGCCCACCGGGTCGCCCCGCAGGGCGGCGAGGTGGTGCCCGACACCCTCTCCCCCCAGGTGCCGGTGATCCTCGACGTGCTGGCGGCGATCGGCATCTGCGCCGTGGGGGCCACCGGGTACGAGGCCGACGACGTGCTGGGCACCCTCTCGGTGACCCAACCCGCCCCGGCGGAGGTGGTCTCCGGCGACCGGGACCTGTTCCAGCTCGTCGACGACACCCGCCCGGTCCGCTTGCTCTACGTCGGTCGGGGCGTGGCGAAACTGGAGGCCTGCGACGACGCGGCGGTCCGCGCCCGCTACGGCGTCCCCGCCGACCGGTACGCCGACTTCGCCGCCCTGCGGGGCGATCCCAGCGACGGGCTGCCCGGGGTGCCCGGGGTGGGCGAGAAGACGGCCGCCCGGCTGATCGAACGCTACGGCGGCCTGGACGGCATCCTCGCCGCGCTGGACGAGCCGGGGTCCGGTTTCGCGCCGGGGCTGCGCGCCAAGCTCGACGCCGCCCGCGACTACCTCGCGGTCGCGCCGAAGGTGGTCCGGGTGGCCACCGACGTTCCACTGCCGGAGTTGGCCACCGCGCTGCCGACTGCGCCGGCCGAGCCCGAGCGGCTGCTGGAGCTGGCGCAGCGGTGGAACCTGGCCGGCTCCTGCCGCCGCCTGGTCGACGCCCTCGCCGCGACCGACTGACCCGACGATCCGGCCGGCTCGCGCCGCCACCGGGTCCGCCCGCCGTGGCCGACCTTCGAGCCGGCCACACCGCCGGCCCCGGTTCGCGGCAGAGGGCGGCGTCCGGACGCGGGGTACCGGCGTTCGCGGCAGTCGGCGGCCGTGCCGCGTGCGTCAGCGCGGTCCGGCGTCGTCGCGGCGGCGGGACGGGAACGGGGTGCCGGGCTGGCCCAGGGTTGTCCGGGACCGGGCGCGCAGCCCGACCGGATCCGGAGCGGCCTGCGGTGCCGGCGCGGCCACCGACCGCTGCTGCGGCGTCTGCCGGGCGTCGAGATACGCCAGCGCGGCGCGGTCGTCGTCGGTGGGCGTGGCGAGCAGCGCGTAGATGAGACCGACCACGCCGAAGATCACCGCCAGGATGATCGGCAGGAGCAGGCTGCTGACGTCGGCGCCGGTGACCTCGCCGCGCTCCTCGTGCAGGTGCACCGACAGGGCGCTCATGCCGGTGAAGTGCATCCCGTTGACGGCGACGCCCATCACCAGCGCCGAGGCGGCGATCGCCAGGCCACTGCGGACCGTCATCGCCAGCCAGAGCGCGACCGTGGCGGCGACGACGGCGATGAGCACGGAGAGGCCGACCCGCAGTTTGTCGTAGCTGAGGTCGCCGTGCAGGCGCATCGCCGCCATGCCGGTGTAGTGCATGGCGGCCACACCCAGTCCGGTGAAGAGACCACCGATGATCAGCCGGACCGCGTTGAGACGGCCGGTGCCGACGATGGACAGGCCGATACCCACCGCGACCACCGCGATGATCGTGCTGCCCGCGGTCAGCGGCACGTCGTAGCGGATGCGGGTGCCATCGACGGCGAACCCGAGCATCGCCACGAAGTGCATCGCCCAGATGGCGGTGCCGCCGATCGCCCAGGCCGCCAGCAACCCCCACCAGAAACGCTGGCCGCCGGTCCCGGCGGTACGGATGCGGCCGGCGCAGACCAGGCCGAGGAACGAACCGAGCACGGACAGGGCGTAACTCAACGTGGGTGTGATCCACCCGTACTCAAAGTGATTGATTTCCGCCACCGCGGTCTTCCCCCCATTGGTTACCGGCGCGTAGGAAAGCGCCCGAGCAATAATCGGCGAGGCTCGCAGCAGGTGCAACACCACCCCCCGAGCAATCCGGGGGGTGGTGTCACGGTGACCGCACGGTGCGTCAGAGGCGGTGGACAGTGACCGAAGGTGATCATCAGGCGGGGGCGTGGTACGCCAGCACGCCACGGTTGACGGCCGTGATCGCCTGCCGGGCGGTGGCCCGCAGCTCTACCGAGGCACCGCCCGAGTCGGCCAGCTGACCGAGCAGGTCGACCACCTGCCGCGCCCAGCGGACGAAGTCACCGGCGGGCATCTCCCCGTCGATCTCGTGGCCGCTGGCGAGCACCTTTGCCAGCGCCTCGCCTCGCGCCCAGCGGTAGATCGGCCAGGCGAACCCGAGATCCGGTTCCCGGGTGACGGCCAGGCCGCGCTGCGCCTCGTCGGACTCGATCTCACTCCACAGCTTGAGCGTCTCGTCGACGGCGTCGGCGACGGCCCCGCGCGGCAACGACGCCCGTTCGTCGACGTCCCGGCGCGCCTCGAAGACCACCACGGAGACGGCCGCCGCCAACTCGGCCGGGGAGAGGCCGTCCCAGACACCCCGGCGCAGGCACTCGGCCACCAGCAGGTCCGCCTCGGTCCAGATCCGGCCGAGCATCCGACCGGCGTCGGTGACGCCCCCGTCGGCGGAGAGGTAGCCGCGGGCGGTGAGCAACGCGACGATCCGGTCGAAGGTACGGGCCAGGGAACCGGTACGGCCGGCGACCCGCTGGCGCAGCTCCTCGGTGTCCTTCTCCAGCCGGCGGCGCCGCTCGGCCCAGCGGGCGTGCTCCTCCCGCTCCGGGCAGGCGTGGCAGGGGTGGCGGCGCAGCTCGCTCCGGAGCTGGCTGATCCGGTGGTCCTCACCGGCGGCCTGGCGGGACCGGCCGCCACGACGGTCGCCGTGCCGGTCCAACCCGGTGCCGCTCACCGCGGCGGCCAGGTCCCGCCGGGCCGCCGGGGAACGGTGGTTGAAGTGCTTCGGCACCCGGATCCGGGCCAGCACCTCGGCCGGGGTGGTGAAGTCGCCGGGACTGACCCGACCCGCCCAACGATCCTGGGTGAGCACCAGCGGACGCGGCTCGCCGAACCCGCCGGTGGCCGGGTCGAGCACGACGGCGAGCCCCGCCCGGCGCCCGGAGGGCACCCGGATCACGTCGCCGACGCGAAGCCGCTCCAGCGAGGCCACCGCCGCGGCCTTCCGCTGCCCCTGGCCCTGGCGGGCCAGGGCCCGCTCCCGGTCGGCGATCGCCACCCGCAACGCGAAGTACTCGTCGAAGTCGCCGTGGTGGCAGGCGGCCTCCGCCCCGTACGCGTCGATGGTCTCGGTGTTGCGCTGCACCTGCCGGGCCAGCCCGACCACCGACCGGTCCGCCTGGAACTGCGCGAACGACGACTCCAGCAGCGCCCGGGCCGGCTCCGCGCCCACCGAGCCGACCAGGTTGACGGCCATGTTGTACGACGGCCGGAAGCTGGAGCGCAGCGGGTAGGTGCGGGTGGAGGCGAGCCCGGCGACGTGCCGCGGGTCCGTCTCCGGGGACCAGACCACGACGGCATGCCCCTCCACGTCGATGCCGCGCCGGCCGGCACGGCCGGTGAGCTGCGTGTACTCCCCAGGGGTGAGGTCGACGTGGGCCTCGCCGTTGAACTTCACCAGTCGTTCGAGCACCACGCAGCGGGCCGGCATGTTGATGCCCAGGGCGAGGGTCTCGGTGGCGAAGACCGCCTTGACCAGGCCTCGGACGAACAGCTCCTCGACGACCTCCTTGAACACCGGCAGCATCCCGGCGTGGTGGGCGGCGAGACCCCGCTCCAGCCCGTCGAGCCACTCCCAGTAGCCGAGAACGGTCAGATCCTCACCGGGGATGGCGGTGACCCGGGACTCCACCACCCGGCGGATCTCGGCGCGCTCCTCCGGTGAGGTGAGCCGCAGCCCGGCGGCGAGGCACTGCTGCACCGCGGCGGCACAGCCGGCCCGGCTGAAGATGAACAGGATCGCCGGGAGCAGCCCCTCCCGGTCGAGCCGCTCGACGATGTCCGGGCGCAGCGGGCCGCGCCAGCGGGGGCCGCGCCGACCGCCGCCGGGGCCGGCGCTGCGCCCCTCCCCCAGCTCCAGGCGGCGCATCGTGTCCCGGGTGTAGCGCAGCAGCTCGGGGTGCACGTCGTGCTTGCGGGCGGCGTCGGCGTCGTGGAACAGGTCGAACATCCGCTTGCCGACCAGCATGTGCTGCCACAGCGGCACCGGGCGGTGCTCGCTGACCACCACCGCGGTCTCGCCCCGCACGGTGACCAGCCAGTCGGCGAACTCCTCGGCGTTGGAGACGGTGGCGGACAGGGAGACCAGGGTGACCGAGGCGGGCAGGTGGATGATCACCTCTTCCCAGACCCCGCCACGGAACCGGTCGGCGAGGTAGTGCACCTCGTCCATCACCACGTACGCCAGCCCCTCCAGCGTGCTGGAGCCGGCGTAGAGCATGTTGCGCAGCACCTCGGTGGTCATCACCACCACGGGCGCGTCGCCGTTGATCGCGTTGTCGCCGGTGAGCAGACCGACCTGTTCGGCGCCGTAGCGGTCGACCAGGTCGTGGTACTTCTGGTTGGACAGTGCCTTGATCGGGGTGGTGTAGAAGCACTTGCGCCGCGCCCCCGGCGCGTCGGTGGACCCGGGCGTGCCACGCAGGGCCAGGTGCACCGCGAACTCACCGACGACCGTCTTGCCCGCGCCGGTGGGCGCGCAGACCAGCACGCCGCTGCCCCGTTCGAGGGACTGGCACGCCTCGCGTTGGAAGTCGTCGAGATCGAACCCCAGCTCGAGGGCGAACTCTTCCAGGGCCGGGAACTGGGAGGCCTGCGCGGCCCGGCGGCGCGCCGCGGCGTACCGCTCGGCGGGGCTCGACATGCCTCCAAGATTAGTGCGTACGACCGACGGCCACCGGGCAAGGCATCCGGCAGGCCGGTCGGTGGGGGTGGGTAGGGTGCACGACGTGCCGGATCATGTCGAACCGCCCCGAACGCCGGGTGACCCCCGCGACGCCGCCCGTCCCGGTCCCACCCGCCGGCCCGTGGAAGCGGTCCTGTTCGACTTCCACGGCACGCTGGCCCAGGTGGAGGAACCCCACGAGTGGGTGCGGCGGGCCGCCGCGGCGTGCGGGGTGACCCTGGAGCGGATGCGTGCCACCGCGCTCGCCGACCGGCTGGTCACCGCCGGCCGGGCCGGTGGGCCGCTGCCGGCGCGGGTGCCGCCCCGGCTGGCCGAACTCTGGGCCGACCGGGACCTGTACGAGCACGCGCACCGGGGGGCGTACACCGGGCTGGCCGAGACGGTGGACGCCGGCATCGAGGGCTTCGCCGACGCGCTCTACGAGCGGCTGCTCGTGCCGGACGGCTGGGTGCCCTACCCGGGCACCGAGCCGACGCTGCGGGCGCTGCGCGAGGCCGGCGTGAAGGTGGCGGTGGTGAGCAACATCGGCTTCGACATCCGGCCGCTGCTCGCGGCCTGGGGTCTGGACGCGCTGGTCGACGCGTACGCCCTGTCGTACGAGGTCGGGCGGTGCAAACCGGACCCGGGGATCTTCCTGCGGGCGTGCGGGATGCTCGGCGTGGATCCGGAACGCGCCCTGATGGTGGGCGACACCCCGGCGGACGCGGGCGCGGTGCACGCGGGTTGCGCGGTGCTGGTGCTGCCCTGCGCCGACCCGGGCCGGGACAACGGCCTCGGCGCGGTGCTCGACCTGGCGCTGCCGCGCTGACCAGCGGTTAGCACCGATAACTCGATCATGTTATTCGTGTTGGACGGCAGCGTTAACACCGGAAGGTTATCGTCGCTGTCATGATCGAGACGTCGGCCCGGGACCGGATCGTGCGCGCCGCCGCCGCGCTGCTGACCGACGGCGGCCGGAAGGCGGTCACCACCCGCGCGGTGAGCCGGGCCGCCGGGGTCCAGGCCCCCACCATCTACCGGCAGTTCGGCGACATGCGTGGCCTGCTCGACGCGGCGGCCAGCTACGGCTTCGCCGCGTACCTGCACGGGCAGGCCGCCCGGGATCCCGCCGTCGACCCGGTGGACGACCTGCGGCGCGGCTGGGACCTGCACGTCCGGTTCGGGGTGACCCACCCCGCCCTGCACACCCTGATGTACGGCGACCCGCGCCCCGGCGTGCGCCCCACCGCCGCCCGGGTCGCCGCCGACATCTTCCGGCAACTGGTCGTCCGGGTCGCCGAGGCCGGTCGGCTCCGCCTGGACGTGGACCGCGCCGCGGCGATGGTGCACGCGGCGAGCTGCGGAGTGGCCCTCGCCATGATCCAGGGCGGCGACCCGGCGCTGTCCGCCGCCACCCGGGAGGCGATGGTGGCGGCCGTCTGCGCCGACAGTCCCGCCGCCCGGGTCGTGCGTCCGCCCGACCGGCCGGTCCGGTACGCCGTCGCGCTGCGCGCCGCGCTGGCCGAGGTCACCGGTGACCTGACCGCCGCCGAGCGGGCGCTGCTCGGCGAGTGGCTGGACCGGATCGCCCGCCGCGACCGGCCCTCGGCCACCGACCGCCCGGTGGGGTGAGGGCGGGGCGGGAACGGTCCGGACG